>JAJZXI010000055.1 GCA_021806545.1 Actinomycetes bacterium
ACGGCCTCACTGGCCTGACCGGTTCGCATCCACTCAACGCCCCGATCGTCGGCATGGCGGCGGCCCCCAATGGGGGAGGCTATTGGCTCGTAGCCGCCGATGGCGGGGTGTTCGACTTTGGTGACGCACCCTTCGAAGGGAGTCTCGGAGGTCAGACGATATCGGGCCGTATCGTCGCGATCGCTGCCGCTCCCAACCCTACCCCGGTTATCACTACGACAGCCCTGCCAGGTGCGATTGTGGGCCAACCCTACAGCTCGTCGGTCGCTGTCGAGAGTTCTGAGACCACGACAGCACTTACGGCATCCGGTCTGCCGACCGGACTGACGTTAACCCAGAGCGGAACGATTCAAGGTACACCGACCACTCCGGGGTTGTCGAGGATCACACTGACTGCTACGGCCCCCAATGGGGCGTCCAGTACCCGGTCTTTCGATCTCGTTGTTACCCAGCCACTCCAAGGTGCGGTCGCTGCACCGACGCCACAGGCGTCATCGAACTGGTCTGGCTACTATGTCGAACCAGGAAGTTTTGACGCGATTACCGGCACCTTCACCGTCCCGGGACTCTCCGCGAACCAGCCCTCCTACTGCGCTAGTGTGCAAGGGACGCCGAGCTGCTCGCTGTCCGAATGGGTCGGCGTCGATGGCGCAAACAACAGTTCGTTGATTCAGGCCGGAGTCGAACTCACACCGGAGGGCAACGGCTCCACCTATCAGATCTACCCGTGGTGGGAGATCCTCCCCAACGTCCAGACCGATGTCACCACCCTCACCATCTCAGCCGGCGACCAGGTGACGGTCAGCATCTTTCGCGCCACCAATACGAACAACTGGGAGATCCAGATCGTCGACGATACCACCGGTCGCGGGTTCACCACGACCCAGCCATACAACGGACCTGGCACTTCAGCAGAGTGGATTGTCGAGGCACCATCGACGACGAGTCAGACGATCCTTGAGGTGCCAATCATGAGCTCGCCGATTCGTTTCTCAAGCCTCGGAGTCAACACGATCAGCGGCGGATCCATCTCGAGTGAGATCCAGAGTTTCCTCTGTCAGGTAACACCCGAACAGCCAGGATTGGTATCGAACAACGGTTTCCAAGTGACCCAGCTCACCAGCACGCCTACCACCGGACCCTGCGCCTCCTCGTTGTTGAACTCTACGGCCCATCGTGGCACCACGGTGGTGCCCTGAGTACGCCGCCCAGGTCCAGTCGGCCACCAACCATGTCGGTTGGTGGCCGTTCTGTGAGCCGAACCAAGCTAGCCTTTGACTACCATGTGTGCTGATACGCGTCGCAGAGTCGATCCCTCCTACCTGGTCAACTATGCCTATGCTGACCGGGCTCGACTGGGGTCACGCATTGCCCTGTATGGCCTACAGGAGCCGAGGATCGATCTTGTTGCACAGGTATGTGGGGCCCTTGGTCCGACGGACGGGCTGAAGATCCTCGACGTCGGGACTGGTGATGGGCGCTATGCACGAGCGATAGCGAGGTCCGGAGCCAATGTCACTGCGCTTGACCTCTCCTTGGGCATGGTGTCCGAGGTTGAGGGAGTTTGGGCCAGGTTATGCGCCGATGCGCAGCGGTTGCCATTCCGCGACGGCTCAATCGATCGCCTGATCGCCGCCCATATGCTCTATCATCTCGCACGTCCGGAGCACGCTTTGGCGGAGTTCGCAAGAGTTCTGACCGCCAATGGGGTCACGGTGGTAACCTCCAACACCGAACGACACCTGTCCGAGATGGCGCGCATCTGGAATGAGTCACTTATGGTCCAGGGGCTCGATCCGACCGACTCCAATCTCGCACTGAGGAACCTCGAACTTCCCGTCGACCGCCTCCTTGCCGATCTCGAGGTCACTTTTGGTCGTGTTGAGTCGCGACTACTCACGAGTTCGCTCCGCTGCGACGAGGTCGAGCCGGTCGTGCGCTATGTGGCATCCACCACGGCTGCTATGACGACCAGTGAGCTCGGCCACGATGTTGTCACACCCTTCGGTGAGCAGGTTCGGAGGTTTATTGAGCGCGACGGAGGTTTTGAGGTAACTACGGAGGTTGTTCTTATCAGCTGCACTGAGCCGATCCGATAGCCCTTCGACGAAAGCGGCCATACCCTGGAGCGAAAGACCCAAGCGGCGCCTTTTGACTGTTAATTGCTCCAATAGTCGGCGGTGGAGCCGCTGATCCTGACCAACAGGGTGGTCATCGGGTAGCTCGACCGTGGGTTGTGCGACCCAGGGCTACGCGACAAGAGTCGAAGGTCCCTTTTTCGACCGTTGTGATGATCCCAGTTTGTGCATTGGGCAACGTGAACCTAGCCTGGAGGGGGGCCGTCTTGGTGATCGCTCGTTGGAGATTCCATAGACGACAGGGAAGATGTTTGTGAAGGTGGACACTACGATGACGACGCGCGAGATGCTCTATGACAGGGTTCCCCAGCTGGTGTTTTGGGAGACTACCAAGGCATGCCCGCTTGCCTGTCGTCATTGTCGGGCGAATGCAATCTCGTGTGGCCTTCCCGATCAGCTCACGACGCAAGAGGGCTTCGATCTGATCGATCAGATCGCCAGCTTTGGCCAACCAAGCCCGATCCTCATTCTCACCGGAGGCGATGTCTTGATGCGTGAAGACCTCGACGAGCTGATTGTGGCGTCGAAGCGACGAGGACTTCGCGTTGCACTCGCACCGGCAGTGAGCCCGTTGCTTTCACCCCAGCGAGCTGCAAGTCTGCGCTCTTTGGGCATACGTTCGGTATCGATCTCCCTTGACGGTGTTGGAGCTGTGCATGATCGGGTGCGAGGCGTCGACGGTCACTTTGACCAAACAGTGCAAGCGATCGACCTATTGCTAGAGCATGGTTTCGTGGTGCAGGTGAACTCGACAGTCATGGTCGACACGGTGGATGAGCTGCCAAAGATTGTCGCCTTCCTCCTCGCCAAGCAGTTGAGAATATGGGAAGTATTCTTCGTTATTGAGGTTGGGAGGGGGGTGTCGATGCTGTCGCTGGCTCCGAGCGAAAACGAGGATGTCGCAAATTTTCTCTACGATATGAGCGGTTACGGGCTGGTGGTGCGCACTGTCGAGGCACCGTTCTTTCGGCGGGTAGTGCGCCGGCGCCAAGATGGCGAGGTGCCCGAGCATGGCCCGCTCTACCAGGACCTCATCGCTAACGTACAACGCCGCGTGGGGGCACCGCTGCACCAGAACCGCGTAGCGCTGGGGAACACCCGCGATGGTAAGGGCATCATCTTTGTGGCCCACAACGGTGATGTCTACCCCTCCGGCTTCTTGCCGTTGACCCTTGGTTCGGTGCGCAACGCCTCGCTGGTCTCCATCTATCAGGATGATGCGCTGTTGCGGGACATTCGCGCGGCACAATTTACTGGTAGCTGTGGTAGCTGTGACTATCGAGATCTCTGTGGTGGATCGCGCTCACGCGCCTTCGCTGCTTTCGGCGATCCGCTGGCATCTGACCCCGCGTGCGGGTGGGTAGCCTAGCAGGGCGCGACCAAAGGGTCGCCGCCCACGAGGGCAGCGACCCTTATGGAGTCGCATGGTTTAGGTTCGGGGATTCGCGCCAGCCGCTACGGCTTGTGCCCAGGTGTAGCTGTAGGACTCGGAGTTCAGCTGGGAGTTGGAGACCTCGGTGAGTACCGTTGCGTCAGACTCAAAGCCTGCCCAACCCCCGAGTGAAGATTCGTTGATGCTCGCTGCTCCCATGACGGGGGTATACCCTGCGACATCGGAGATGAGGATATTCGCGCGATGGCCCCAACACCCGGACGAGGTTGGACTTGTGCACGCCAGGTTACTCGTGTTGCCCGCGCCTCCCCAGCCGTCGTTGTACATCCAGTCGTACATGCTTCCTGCCGTGGAGAAGTCTTCGGCCCAGTTCGCCCACAGACCCATGGCCCAGGGGCCGGTCGAGAAGGTCGCCTGTGAGATTGGCGGGTCGGCGTTGGCCGATGAGCCTTGAGCGGCCAACGCATTGAGCGAATTCACCAATCCGTACACCGGCGTGAGGCCGCGAGAGACTCGAGCTTCGTTGACGAGGACGAAGAGCTGGTCGATTGCAGGGAGCTGGTAGAAGTTGCCAGGCAAGGTCATCGCAGGTAACCCCTGAGACGCTCGAGCGTTGTTCAGGGCACTCACCGCGGCTTGTTCGCAGGCAACGCTGTTGGCAAGCTGGCCGGCCGTGACATCGGCGCTACAGCTGGCGTAGTAGTTGGGACTCGGCGCAATGTTGGCCGACGGATTGAGTAGTGACCCTGCTGGAGGCGGACTCTGGCCCGAGGTGCTCGTCGGCACCGCGTTGGCCTTTGGAACTTGGGTGGTGTTGGTGGGCTGAGGTTTGGCGGCTCCCGGTGTTGGCAGCCCTGGTACGTCACCCTCGTTGGGGGCGCTACCGAAGTTGTAGACGGTGCCATCACTCCCCACCAGCCAGTAGCCGTTGCCACTGGGATCCGCGGTCATCGAGACGATAGGAGCGGGCAGTGGGTGGCTTCCGCCAAGGCCGGTATAGCCCTTTGACGCCACGTCACCCTCGTTGGGGGCGCTACCGAAGTTGTAGACGGTTCCGGTCGATGAGACGAGCCAGTAGCCGGTACCGTTTGGGGTAGCAACCGCCCCCACGATCCGGCCGTTGAGCGGGTGGCTTCCGCCAAGGCCGGTATAGCCCTTTGAGTAGGTCGAGCCGTAGAACTTTGCATTGCCGAAGTCAAAGACGCCACCGTCGGCAGCCACCAGCCAGTAGCCCCCTCCGTTGGGTGTTGGAACCATAGCGACGATCGGGGCTGCCAACGGGTGTGCCCCGGAGAGTCCAGTGATGCCATAGGTATAGGTCGAGCCATAGAAGTGCGCTCCACCGAAGTCAAAGACGCCACCGTCGGCAGCCACCAGCCAGTAGCCATTCCCCGAAGGGCTCGGAGCCATGCCGACGATCGGGGCTGCCAACGGGTGTGCCCCGGAGAGTCCAGTGATGCCATAGGTATAGGTCGAGCCATAGAAGTGCGCTCCACCGAAGTTGAACACGCCACCGTCTTTGGCCACCAGCCAGTACCCATTCCCTGTGGAGTTCGTGGCCATGCCGACGATCGGGGCCGCCAATGGGTGTGCCCCGGAGAGTCCGGTAAGCCCATCGGTGTAGGTGTTACCTTCAAAAGGTGCATCTCCGAAGTTGAAGATCCCACCATCTTGGGCAGCAACGAGGTAGCCGTTGCCGCTTGGACTCGCTGCAATGGCCGCGATTGGCCAAGCAGCCGTTACTCGGGTTTGCACCGCCCTCGGAACGGGCCTGACCGTAGCGGTGGTGACGCTCGTAGCTCCGATACCGATGAGGCTGAGGCCTCCCGAAAGTGCGAGTGTTCCTAACAGTCGTAGTGCCATCTTTGGCGCCATTTCGATCCATCCTCCTTGTAGGCCCATCAGTGCGACTCCATAACGGAATGAAAACGCCTACAGTGAGGAGTATCGGAGGAATACGCGAGCGCACTTGAGGATGTTGAGCAAATCACCGACATAAACCAGCGCACAAAGTGTAAAACGACAAAAAAGCCACTTAATGGCAGAGAAATTGTTGGTGTTTGTCCCCTGAACGACCAACTGGCTATTGGCGACGTCCGCCTGCCATGGGGGATTGGCGCCCTCGGTCATCACGAGCCAAAGTGAGATGATGTCGATGGTGCGAACATCTGTGGCTCTGATCAAGGTGATGACGGTGCCGGTTTGCGACAGCCCGATCAGCCGGCCAGGGGCCGATCTGAGCTCTGGATTGTCAGATTTGTGTCACCAAGGAACGGCGGTAGGCACCGTGTCACTGACTCCAGTGGTCACGACATCGCCGCTAGGATCATCGATTGGGCCGCATTGGTCGCGTTGGATCAGGAGGTTGAGGTTGGTGAAGTTTCTCCACACCAGCGATTGGCAGGCTGGGGAGACCTTCCAATTCCTGGGGGAGCGCTCGGTGTATCTCAAGGATGCACGCTTCCAGGTCGTTGAGCGCATCGCCCAGCTGGCTGCCGAGGAGAGGGTTGACTTCATCATCGTCGCTGGGGATGTGTTTGAATTCTCGCGTCCGGATCGGGTGTCGCTGCAGCGTCTGGCTCGTGCGATGAGCCTTTACGAAGGGCCGTGGCTACTCTTACCTGGCAACCACGATCCAGCGACGCCGAACGGTCTTTGGGACCAGCTCAGCGATGACGCGGTCTTCACCTCTGAGGTCCTCTTCATGACAACCGATGTCCCGATCCTGCTCGATCGCTGCACTGCGGCTATCCTGCCGGCGCCGCTGCAGGCTCGCTATGCGGGACGGGACCTGACGGAGGGGTTCGACGAGATCGAGACACCTCCGGGCTACTACCGGATCGGCGTGGCCCATGGTGCGGTTACCGGTATTTTGCCTGAAGCTGCTGAGGCGAACAACCCGATCGCGGCCGACCGGGCTGAGCGCGGGCGACTGGATTATCTTGCCCTTGGGGATTGGCACGGGTTCTACCGCGTCAACGAGCGGACCTATTATTCGGGCACTCCCGAGACGGATCGCTTCCGGGCCAACGACTCGGGGTCGGTTGCGTTCGTCACCATCGCGCAGCCTGGTGCTCTACCAGTGATCGAGCAGCTGCCCACCGGCCATTTTGCATGGCACGAACACACCTGGGTCCTCGGGAGCCAGCTCGATCTCGACGGGGTCGCCCACGAGCTCGAGGTCTACGGCCCCGCCGATGTTGTCAAGATCACGATCCAGGGCTACGTCGATCTCGAGGGCCTTGGCATGCTCAATGCTTTGGAGGAGGAGCTCCGCGCGAGGGTGTTGGTGCTTGACTGGGATATTCACGAGGTGGAGGTCATACCTGCCGATGGTGAGTTGGCCTCTCTCTCGCTCCAAGGGGTGAACGGATTGGTCCTTGAGCGTCTCATGGAACGGCGAGGTGATCTCGATGCCGGTGTCTTTCGACGCGCTGTCGTCGAGTTGTTGTCACTCGGCCGGGAGGGATAGTGCAGCTCAGGACGGTACGGCTTGAACGAGTCCGTCGATTCAACGGTTTGCTCGAGCTCGACGACCTTCGCGAGGGTATCAACCTCATCTATGGGCCCAACGAGACGGGCAAGAGCACGATCCAGATGGCGATCGCCGCAGCCTTTCTGGAGAAGTACAGCTCACAGGCGCCCCAGCAGGAGCTCGCACCCCGTGATCAACCGGACGCTCGGCCCCGGGTTCAGGTGACCTTCGTCCACGATGGAGAGACCTATGAGTTGACCAAGGAGTTTTTCCGGCGGGGTGGAACCTGTGTGCTGCGACAGGGGTCAACGACGTTCACTGGGGAGGAGGCGGTGGCTCGACTCGTTGGCCTCTTCCGGTTTGAGGCGCCGTCAAGCCGCCTGATCAGCGAGGCACAGCTCGGACTGCCGGGAGTCTTTTGGGTCCCTCAAGGGGGCGCCCTGGGTGTCGAGGCTGCGCTTGACCATGCCCGAGTGCACTTCATACGCGAGATTGGCGATGAGATTGGCTCGGCCCGTGAGACGGCCGCTGATGCCTTGGTCGAACGGCTCCGCCGCATTCGCACCGAGGTCGTGACGCCGACCGGACGAGGTGGCCCACTCGCCCAGGCGAGGCGCGACCTCGATCGATGCGAGGTAGCAGTCGCCCAACAGGAGGAGCTCCAGCGTAACTCGAAACTGCTGCGCGATCGGCTCGCCCAGATTCAGGCCGAACTCACCGATCTGGAGGCACAGGGGGTGGAGGCCGCCCTTGGCGCCGAGATCGAGGTCATTGGGCAGCGCCACGTTGAGCTACGAGCGATGCTGGCTGCTCGAGAGCGTATGCTCGGGGAGCGAGCTTCCCTTGACGAACGGATCGCCGATGCAAACCAGCGACTTTCGAGCCTCACCGAGGAGATCGAACGACTTCGCCAGTTCGAGGCCGAGGCGGTTACCATTGAGGGGACGTTGGCCGAGCGTGAAGCCGAGCTCGAGCGTCACCGGAGCGCGTTGGTGAGCCTGCAAGCGCAAGATGACCGGTTAGGTCTGCGTCAGGCATTCATGCGCCTCGAGCGAGAGCACCAGGCCAGCATCGAACAGCTCGCGGCCGTCGTCGAACGGGAGAACGATGTCCGCGCTCGCCAGCGGACCTCCCTGGAGATCAGGGAGCAGATCGAGCACCTCAGCGAGCAGCTGCAAGCCGTGGTGGTCGCAGAGGAGAGCGCCGATCAGCTCGCCGAGCTCGAGGCACGCTGTGTGGATCTGCGTGCGCGACTCCAGGCGGTGAGCACCAAGGTGGCGGTCGAGATCGTCGAGGCCGGCCGTCTGTATCTCGATGGCAAGGCTCAGCTGGACTCGGCCAGCCTGTTGCTCGAGGAGGAGATGCTCCTCGAGGTCCCTGGCATAGCTCGGATCTCGCTCGTCCCACAACAGCGCGCCGCTGCGCTGCGTCTCGAGCTCGATGCCGCTGAGGCTGACCTAGCGGATCGACTGCGCGCGACGGGTGCCAAGGATGTGGGTGAGCTCCGCCGACGCGAGCAGGAGCGTCATGATCTCGCCTCGTCGCTCGATGGTCGAAGGCGTGAGCTTGCCCAACTGCTCGGTGATGCTGATCCCGCGGTCGAGCTTGCCGATCTCGAGCGTCGCCGAGAGGTACAGGCACAGCGATGCGAGGCGATCGCCCAAGAGCGTGCCGTGCTGGCCGAGTCATTCGGACACAGCAGCGACGAGGTAAACCTGTCCCCTGAAGCGATAGACCAGCTGCATGGCATGATCGGGTTTCACACTACTACCATCAACCGTCTCGAAGACGAGGTCCGAGCATCTCGCGAGGAACGGCTGGTGAAGACCGAGGCGATACGTTGGCTCATGGACTCGGTTGACCAGCGCGGAGGTGCCGACGGCGTCGAGCGGCTGCGCGATCGACTCGACCAGCTCACCCAGGAACGAGAGCGAGTGGACCAGGATCTCGCCGCGCTCGATGGCCGTATTGGAACCGAGGACTTGGCGAGCCTCGAGGAGCGCAGCGTCGAGCTGCACCAGCGCATGGAACATCACAAGGATCGGATTCGACGCTATCGAGAGGAGCGCGGGGAGCTTATCGGCCAGATCAGGGGTGATCCATTCTCCGAGGAGGAGCTCGCAGGGGTGGTGCTTGCACGCGATCGCGCCCGAACATTGGTTGCGGCACTCGAAGAGCGTAGCGAGGCGCTCGCGACGTTAATCGAGGTGGCCGAAGGCATCATCGCCGATGTCCAGGCAGATCTTACCGCACCGCTAAGGGATCGACTGATCTCCTACGCGAACCATTTGTTTCTCGCGGCCAGTGTTGAGCTCGATGCGGCGTTCAAACCACGCAACCTGCTTCGCGATGGCGTCGTGGAGCCCGTGAGCCAGCTCTCGTTTGGGACAAGGGAGCAGATGGCCCTCCTCACACGGCTGGGCGTCGCTGATCTGATGGCTGAACGTGGTGTGCCGGTGTTCTTGATGCTCGACGACGCGATACTCAACGCTGATGGCGTACGCCTGACTCGACTCAAGACGATCCTGACCATGGCCGCCAGGCGCTATCAGATCCTGATCTTTACCTGTCGACCCGAGCTGTTCTCGGATCTTGAACCGTCGCGAACGATCGACCTGGCCGCTACTATTCAACGCTCCTGAGGTAGACGAGGGCCCCAGCCTCGGTCCCCGCCAACTGGAACCCGTTGTGCACGAGCACCCGCTGGGATGCGAGGTTCGTCGGCGTCGTCGTGGCTCGGATCACTCCGACCTCAGGAGCGCCTTCGCAGAGCTCCACCAGGAGCGCAACCGCCTCCGAGGCATAGCCGCGACCGCGCTGTGAGCCGACAATCCCATAGCCGATCTCCACCATCTCGTTGACGGGCGCGCCGTGGAAGCCGGCGCCTCCAATCAGTAGCCCCCCGGGCAGGACCACGTGGTAATGGCACCACGGTGGCACCTCGGATCGATACAGGCTGTTGCGAGCGACGAAGCGGTCACCATCAGTCGGATAATCGCCCGCCCAATGAGCGAGCCGATGGCCACTGATCAGCGCCTCGCACTCCCGACTCGCAAGCGGTGCGAGTTCAATACCGCGCCGGCGACCACGACCGAGACGCCCCCGATCGTCGCAGATCACTTAAAGGTGAGTACCGTGATGGTTCCGAGCAGGAAGAGCCCACTACCAACGACGTAGAGCAACGCCTTGGTCAAGCTTCGCTTGAACGGCTTCTTGACGTAGTCGTCGATGATGGTGCGCAGACCGTTACCGCCATGGAGAAGGCCAAGCACGAGCAGCCACCAGTCGAAGAGCTTCCACCAGGGATTCGCCCAACGCCGGGCGACAAAGCTGACGGTTGTATGCGTGACATCGTTCTCGATGTGCATGATGTACATGTGAATGAGGGCCAGGAAGAACAGTATGACGCCAGAGATCCGCATGAAGAACCATGCCCAGGTTTCAAAGTTCTGGCGCGAACTTCGCTGTCCCCTTGTCAATGCGGCAGCCATCAGTGTGCTCCTAGGAAGAAGGGCTTGACGATGAACCAACCACCGATGATGGTGAGCACAATGGCAAGCGACAACATGAAATTGAAGACTCCTTTTTCGTTCTTGATCACGCCGGGCCAGAAGTCGATCATGATAACCCTGAGGCCATTGAGCGCATGGAACAGCAACGCGAAGAGCAGCCCTACCTCGAAGAGCCGCAAGAAGATGTTGCCGTAGAGCTGATGGATCTGATTGTAGACGTGCGGATCGTTCAAGGTGGAGACGTCAACGATGTGCAACAACAGAAACAAGAACACCAAGAAGCCGGTAATCCGGTGTAAGACGAACGCCCACTGGCCGCTCTTGCCTTTATAGACCGTCGCTCCCTTGCTCAACGGATCCTCCTTACCCAGCGATTCCCCCACATGGTGGTGGAAAAGACATAGACCGCGAATCCAATGATACCGAGGGTGATGATCCCCAACGCCGTCGCGAAAATAACCTGTGCCATACTCACAAGGGCTACGCTAGCAAGAAATCAGGCCTCTTCAGAAATCGGGGCCGAAGATTTCACGGATTTTGTGATGGTTGGGCGCCCGAAGTATGGGGCGAGCACCTCGGCAAGCACTACGCTTCCGTCGGGTTGTCGACCGACCTCGAGCATGGCAGCGACGACTCGGCCCCAGGCGAGTGCTGAGCCGTTGACGGTGTAGACGTAGTTGACATCCCCGGTGCTCGCGCGGTACCGGATGTTGGCCCGGCGAGCCTGGTAGTCGGTGAAAAGGCTTACGGAACTGACCTCGAGCCACTTGTCGGTGCCTGGGGAGTAGACTTCGAGATCGAAGGTTCTCGCGGAGGATTGGCCCAGATCACCGGTGCACAGGTCCAGGACGCGGTAGGTGAGGCCGAGTCCTTGGAGCAGAAGCTCAGCACGGCGCAACACCTCGAACAGGAGGTCATATCCCTGGCTCGGCATGCAGTAGGCCAACAGCTCCACCTTGTCGAATTCGTGGAGTCGAAGCAGACCGCGGGTGTCGCGTCCCGCCGCCCCGGCTTCGCGCCGAAAGCACGGTGTGTAGGCCGCGAAGCGTAGAGGAAGCTCGGCCTCGTCGAGGATCTCGTTGCGTCCGAGCGAGGTCAGTGGCACCTCGGCGGTGGGTATGAGATACAGATCATCGCGTTCGATCGCGTAGGCCTCGTCAACAAACTTGGGGAGGTGGCCGGTTGCCTGCATGGTCTCTCGCTTGACCAGGGTAGGCGGGCGAATCTCCTCGAAGCTCTCGGTGTGCATGTCGAGCGCGAGGCTGGTCAGCGAGCGTAGCAGTCGAGCGCCCGGGCCCCGGAACAGCGAGAACATCGAGCCGGAGATCTTGCGAGCGCGCTCGAAATCGAGGATACCAAGATCGGCTCCGGTCTCCCAGTGAGGAACGCGCTGGTACTCCTCGAAGGCTGGCAGCTCAAAGGCGTCGGCGTCGCGATGACCATCGCTAGGAGACCAGTACCTTACGATGCGGTTGTCACGCTCGTCCTCGCCGATCGGCGCCTCCTTGGACGGGAGATTCGGCGTGACGAGCCAGATGGCGTCACGGGCCTCAGTGAGCAGTTGCGCTCGCGCTTCGAGCTCCTTGGCTCGCTCGCCCAGGGATCGTGACTCGAGTTGCGCACGATTTGCCTCTTCGATCTGTCCGGTTCGCCGTAGCTCGCCGACGCTTCGCGAAAGCTGGTTGACGCTTGCTCGGACCTGGTCGCGATCTGCGAGCGCCTGGCGCAGCTCGGTGTCGAGCCGGAGCAGCTCCGCAACCTCGTCAGCGGGCACGTTGCGGGTTCCCAGTAGCCTCACGACGTGCTCGGGGTTGTCTCGAAGAATTCGCAGATCGATCATAGACTCTCTAGGCTAGTACCCATATGAACGATGCAATCGAGGTGAGTGAGCTCACCGTTACCTATGGTGCCACCGTCGCCGTCGATCGACTCTCGTTTACGGTTGGCTTTGGCGAAGTGGTCGGTCTGCTCGGGCCAAACGGTGCCGGTAAGACCTCGACACTCGAGACGATTGAGGGCTATCGTCGCCCTACGGGCGGGTCGGTTCGGGTACTCGGCATGGATCCGGGTGCCAAGCAGGCGTTGCTCGCTCGCCAGATGGGCGTTATGTTGCAAGAGGGCGGGATCCCTGCTCGAATGACGGTCCATGCGGCGCTCGGGCTCTATGCCAAGTTCTACGATCACCCTGAGCCAATCGATGAGCTCGTGGCGCGCCTTGATCTCGGTCGCGTGCTCAAGACACCGTATCGACGCCTCTCTGGAGGCGAGAAGCAGCGGCTATCGCTGGCGCTCGCACTCATTGGTCGGCCTCGCGTGCTGCTGCTCGACGAGCCTACCGCCGGGGTCGATCCCGAGGGTAAGGCGGCCATCCGAGAGCTGATATCCGAGCTGAGGGCGGCATCGGTAGCCATTCTCATGACCGGCCACGAACTCGAGGAGATCGATCGCATGGTCGATCGAGTGCTCGTCATCGACCATGGCATCCAGCGCGCACTCGGGAGTCCTGGTGAACTGCGCCAACGTTTTGGCGGTGAGGGGGTCGAGTTTTCGAGCGACGACGAGCTCGATCTGACGGTACTCGCACGCCGGATCGGTGCACCGATACAGCCCGTTCGCCCTGGGCGTTATCGAGTCGAGGCCGAGGCCACCACGCAGCTACTGGGTCATCTGGTGGAGACCCTGAGCGAGCTGGGGATCCGGGCGCACGAGGTTGCCACCGTCACGGCTTCACTTGAAGACATCTACCTCCAACTAATTGCATCGCCAGCGGCCACCCTGCCAGAAGACGACCGAGTATCGATTCCAGATCAGGTCGAGTCTGCCCCCACGGTCAGCGCGCGGGACGCAGACTCCAATGGGGTCACGCCGTCCTCGAGGGAGGCGAGGCCGATACTGGCCCAAGCCACCTCAGAGGTCAAGATGACACTCCAACAAGGTGAGGCGGCGCTGCTCACACTCGTGATACCGGTCCTTGGGCTGCTGGTCTTTGGATCGGTCAAGTTCCTTCCGATTCCCGCTGGAGTTCCGAGCCGAGTGAACTTCATCCTTGCTGGGGCGATCGCCTTCGGCATCATGGCCTCAGGGATGGTCTCTCAGTCGATCACCGTCGCCTTTGACCGAAACTACGGTGTGCTCAAACGCCTCGGTGTGACGCCGTTGGGCCGTGGCGGCATCATCGCAGCAAAACTCGCCCAGGTCGTGGTTCTCGAGCTTATCCAGCTGGTCGTCTTGATCATCATCGCGACCATTATGGGCTACCATCCCGAGGGAAATCCCTTGGTTTTTCTGCTTGGTTGGGTGCTCGCCACTGCCGCCTTTACTGGACTGGGCCTCCTCATCGGGGGCACGCTCAAAGCTGAGCTGGTGCTTGGTCTCTCAACGCTCCTGTGGCTCCTGCTCCTTGGCGTCGGGTCGATGGCGGTGCCGTTGACGAGTCTTCCGGGATGGTTGGCGCTGATTGCCAAGGTCCTTCCGGCGGCTGGCGCATCCGAGATGATCCTTCACGGGCTGGCGATGTCGGCCTCGGTGCCGGTGTGGGCCATCGTCAACCTGGTGATTTGGGGTGTGGGAGCGCCGTTGTTGGCGATCCGGTTTTTCCGTTGGAGTTGATGAGGCAAGGCTCGCAGCTCGACGACGCACAGCGCTGGCCTGTGCTATAGCATGTGGTGTTAATGAAGCAAAGTTTGCAGCGTCTGCAGCGGTCGTGGAACGTCTCACCCGCGCTCTTTCGCCGGATCTCCTACGCCACCCTTATCTTCTGTGCGGTGATCATCGTGACAGGTGGTGTGGTGCGGCTTACCCAGTCGGGCCTGGGTTGTCCTACCTGGCCCGACTGCACGACGGGTCACTTTACCGCCTCATTCAATTATCACCCGATGGTCGAGTTCGTGAATCGCGTGGTCACCTTCTTTGCGGCTCTGGGAATGAGCGTCACCGCGATCTTCGCGTTCTTTCGCAAACCCTTCCGCAGGGACATCATGTGGTTGTCCGTTGGACTCTTCGTTGAGGTGGTGGCCGAGAGCGTGCTCGGGGGTATCACCGTGCTCGAGAAGCTCGCCCCACCGTTTGTGATGGCACACTTCGTCCTGGCGATCATCGTGCTGTGGAACTCGCTGGTGCTCTACAAGCATGCGATCTCCGCCGCCGGGAAGGTGCAGCCGGTCGTCGGCAAGGAGATCGTGTGGTTGGGTCGGCTGATGTTCTTGAATCTGGGCGCGGTGATCATCGTGGGCACCGCGGTGGCTGGGACCGGGCCGTATTCTGGGTCTCCGATCTCGAGTCGGCTCCCGTTCAACCTACGACAGGTTGCCTACCTCCATGCTGACTTCGCGATCGTTCTGGTTGCGTTGATACTCGCTAACCTGTTCCTGCTGCATCAGGCTCGTGCTCCCGAGGTCGTGCAGCGGCGTGCACGGATGTTGCTGTGGATGGGAGCGATCCAGGCGGTCATTGGCTACACGACGTACTTCTCTGGTTTGCCAGCGATCCTGATCGGCATTCATATCGCAGGAGCCACCTTGACGTGGATCGCGATGACGTGGTACTATCTCTCCTTGTTCCACGTCTCACGCGAGGCTCGTAGCGAGGTGGGCGCCAAGGCATCGCAAGCGACTTCGCTCCCGGGTCCATCCTACGCCTCGTAGTGCCCCGGTAGAATTGGGTACAGGAGGTCTGCGTTCGATTGCCAACAGCACCACTTCTCTCACCGACTCAAGAAGAACAAGACGAGACCCTAGCCGAGGAGAGTTGGGTCACCATCCTCTGGGACGACCCGGTCAACCTCATCCCGTACGTCATCTACGTACTGCAGATGCTCTTCGCGTTCTCGAAGGTCAAGGCTACCGAGCTCACGATGCAGGTGCATCGCGACGGCAAGGCGATCGTAGCTGCCGGTGCCCGCGAGGACATGGAGAATAACGTGGCGAGCCTCCACCGCTATGGCCTATGGGCGACGGTGGGTCGGGCGTGAAGGAGCCATTCTCTCGCCAAGGTGAGTCGGTCGTCGTCTCGCTGCCCAAGACCCAGCGAGACGTGATCAAACAGTCAATGCTGCTTGTCGCTCAGATTGCCGCCTCGGGCGGTCAGGAGGCGTGGCGTCTGTCGCCACCTCTGTACGATGACCCGCTGCTCGAGGCTGAAGAGGCGGTCAAGGGCACCGAGAGCGGCATTGGTGATATCGTTACCCGGCTGCGCATGGGCGAAGGCATGCTGGACGAGTCTGCGCTGAGCCTGCGCGAGTCCGATGAACTTGCGACCCTTTTGAACTACTGCCGTCTGGTGCTCTCTGAGGCGCAGACATCGATCAGTGAGGCCAAACTGACGCCAAAGTTTGCCGAGGATCTCTATAACTTCCTTGGGTACCTGCTCAGCTCGCTGCTCGAGGCACTCATGAGTGACCTTGGCTAAC
>JAJZXI010000056.1 GCA_021806545.1 Actinomycetes bacterium
CAGCGATTGTGTGGCCGAATAGACCCGATCCCCACAGGATCGCTCCCAACGGCCAGAACGCATCTCTCCAGCTGCCTACGTTAGCGAGTTCTGTGGTGCAAACGAGCTACGCGGCCTATCTGAGCCATCTGTGCCTTGGTCTAGCGCGTGGGCATCGCTGTCGAGACAACCACCACTCGTTCTACGGTGTCGATCCCGATTGGGATATGACCATCAAGGCGAGGTCGATTACCTGGCCGCCATGGAGCCCCGATGCGAAGAGGAAAGAGGCAATGCCACCGCCCGACTCCAAGCAAGCCACGTGGACGGTGAACAACCGTCGGCTCCGTCTCATAGGGTCAGACGAAGGACGCCGTAATGGCTGGAGCGATGCACAGGTGGGGTTGCGCGGGTAAGAGGGTATGACAGGAGCACAGGCCACTGGGTTTATTGGCTATTAGGCTGGCTCTTCATGACGCAACCTGTGGCACTCGTTACCGGTATCACCGGCCAGGATGGTTCGTACCTCGCAGAGTTGCTGCTGGACAAGGGCTACACGGTCGTTGGGATGCACCGGCGGTCGAGTACATTGAACTTCGAGCGGATCCACCATATTCAGGATCGACTGATCCTCGAGCCGGGTGATCTGCTTGATGAGGTATCCATGATGCGGATTCTTCGCTCGTACCATCCGACGGAGGTCTACAACCTCGCCGCCCAGTCATTCGTGCAGACCTCCTTTGGGCAGCCGGTATTGACCGGTGAAACGACGGCACTTGGCGTGACGCGGCTACTTGACGCGATTCGGATGGTCGATCCCAAGATTCGCTTTTATCAGGCGTCAACCTCCGAAATGTTTGGGAAGGCGCAACAGGTTCCCCAGTCCGAGCAGACGCCGTTTTATCCCCGTTCACCCTACGGTGTTGCCAAGGTCTATGGCCATTGGATCACCATCAACTATCGAGAGAGCTATGGGATGCACGCGTCCTCTGGCATTCTGTTTAACCATGAGTCACCTCGTCGTGGGCTGGAGTTTGTTACCCGCAAGGTGACCTATGCCGTTGCACAGATCGTCTGCGGACTAACCGACAAGGTCACGCTGGGGAATCTTGACGCGCAACGGGACTGGGGCTTTGCGGGTGACTATGTGGAGGCGATGTGGCTGATGTTGCAACAGGATGAGCCTTCGGACTACGTGGTGGCGACCGGTGAAACCCACTCGGTTCGAGAGTTGTGCGAATGTGCCTTTGGGGCAGCGAATCTTGACTGGGAAAAGTATGTCAAAGTGGACGAGCATTTCATGCGTCCCGCTGAGGTTGACCTTCTCATCGGTGATGCATCAAAGGCGCACCGCAAGCTCGGATGGGCTCCAACGATGAGTTTTCGTGAGCTTGTGGAGACGATGGTCAAAGCAGATATCGCACTGTTGAGCGCCCGATCTCGGTGATTGTGTGACTGGTTCGTCGACGGGCCGACTTGTTGCGAGGCTGCGCGAGGTGACGGTACTCCTCGATCGGTTCCCAGCGCTCGTGCGGTGCGATTTCGATGCCTATGAGGGCGAGGTAGTATTCGTCCAAGGACCAAATGGCTCGGGCAAGACTACGTTGCTACGCCTACTAGGTGGCCTGGTTGAGGCCTTTGCGGGGTCGGTGCTGGTCTTTGGTCGTGATCCAAAGACTGAGGCTCGTGCGGTGCGTCGCGAGGTGAGCTACCTTGCTCACAGCTATCAGATGTATGAGGAGCTCTCGGGGCGTGAGAACCTTTCGTTCTTTTCGGCTACCGCGAGTTGTGATCTTGAAAGAGCGTTGGAGTGGACGCGGCGGTTTGGTCTTATCGACCGAGACCTCGACGTACGGTTTCGTGTATTGTCGGCTGGCCAACGCAAGAAGATGTCAGCGGCGATCGCGCTCTCTCGGCGAACGGAGTTGTTGTTGATCGACGAGCCACATGCGCTTTTGGACCAGGCGACCAAAGCCACGCTGGACAGGGGCCTGCTTGAGCTGGCACAGGCAGGCCGGACCGTTATCATCGCGTCTCACGAATTGGATCGTATCGCAACTTTGGCTAGTCGCACCTATCGGATGTCCAACGGTACTGCAACACTCATGGGGAGTTCGTAATGGTACGGACCGCTATCGCGATGGCGAAGAAGGATCTCCGCCTCGAATGGAGGGCACGCGTTCTGATCAACCAGGTCCTGCCATTTGTGTTCGTCGTCATCATCTTGTTCGCTTTTGGCTTTGACGCGAAAGTCGAGATCCTGGGCCAGGTCACGCCAGGGCTCTTCTGGGTGACGAGTTTTTTTGGTCTTGAACTCGCCATTGCTCGTTCGGTTGGAATCGAGGGAGAGAATCAGGCGCAGGTTGGGCTCGTCATGATGGGAGTCAACCCTCGGGGGATGTTCCTGGGAAAGGTGTTCGCGGTCGTGGTCGAGATGCTCGCGCTTGAGGCGGTGTTGAGCGTTGGAATAGCCGTGCTGTTCAACACCCCATTGCACGAGGTGCCACTGTTGGCATTGAGCGCGTTGATCGCGGACATTGGGGTTACGACGGTTGGCATCGTCCTGGCTGGGGTAACCGAGGGTTTGAGTGGCAGCCTTTTGCCTCTCCTGCTCTTTCCTGTGGTGTCGCCGGTCTTGTTGTCTGCGACCAAGGTGTGGCAGTATGGATTGAGCGGATCGCTCGCCAAAGCCGTTCCTTGGAGTGAGCTGTTGGTCGGGTTTTCACTTATTTATCTCGTTCTTGGCATTCTGGTATATGGTGTCGTATTGGAGGGTTGATGAGCAGGAACGCTAAGCTGAAGCGCGGTGTGGGCATCACTGCGCTGGTAATGATCGCACTCACGTTCTGGCTGGGGCTATACGTGACTCCGCCAGCAGAGGTGATGGGCAATCTGGTGAGGATGCTCTACATTCATCCTCCGATGGCCTGGATTGCTTATCTCGCCTATGGGATAACCACGGCCGCAAGCCTACTGTATCTTTGGAAGCGCACCCGACGACGTGAATGGGACCTGATCGCCGCTGCTTCTGCCGAGGCTGGCGTCTTCTTTACCGGTCTCACGATTCTGACTGGGTCGATATGGGGACGACCTGCCTGGGGTGTCTGGTGGACTTGGGATGCGCTTTTGACCTCGACGGCGGTCCTCTTCCTCTTGTACCTGGGCTACCTTGCACTTCGCCAAGTACCGATGTCTGAGACCAAGCGAGGGGTTCGTTCTGCCATTGCGGCACTGGTCGCCTTTATCGACGTGCCAATTGTGCACGAGTCCGTCTACTGGTGGAAGACCTTGCACCAGACGCCGTCGGTTTTGAATCCGAGCCTCAATGTTGAGGTGCATGGTTCGATGGCCTGGACGCTTCTCCTGGGCTTTGTCGCCTTCACTATGGCCTATGTCTGGATGGTGTGGACCCGTTATGAGACCTCCAAGCGCCAAGCCGAGTTGGCTGACCTCGAGGTCGAGCGGGCGATACGTGAGCGATTGTCGGTCGAGGAGGTCAGCCTGTGAACCCCTATGTTGAGGCTGGTTACACCGCGGTGAGCTGTTCGTTAGGTGGCTACGCGATCTTTCTTGGGGTCCGCTCGCGTCAGGTCAGGCTTCGACTAGCCCAGCTGCGTGCCAGCGCCCAACGGGCAGACGGGTCGTTGGAGGATGCGTAGATGACGACGACTGGTGAGGAGTCCGCTCAGTGGAAGACCGTTGAGGGCCCGGGGCGTTCTCGAGCGAAGTTGATCCGGGCGCTGGTGGCACTTGGGGTCATTTTGGCGGCACTCGGCTTTGTGTTGTTCAAGGGGGCTACTAACTCGCTTGAGTATTTCCTCACCGTTCAACAAGCCAACGCGGCGCGAGCAAAGCTCGGTGACACGAGTTTTCGCATGGAGGGCGTCGTGGTGCCAGGGTCCGTCGACCCTACTCCTGCCGGCGTTGACTTTACCATCCGCTATAACCATGCTGAAGATCGCGTTACCGAGATCGGGAATCCGCCCGAGCTCTTCCAGCCCTCCATTCCTGTGGTAATTCAAGGTCATTTCCAGGGCAATGTCTTTGTCTCGAGTCTGATCGAGGTAAAGCACAGCTCGAATTACGTCGCCGAACACCCCAGCAGGATCAAGAATGCGGGGGGCACGACGAGCTGATGTTCGATGCTGCGCTTGGGTCTGCGGGGCTCGTCCTCGCATTTGTGTTTGGGCTACTCGGAACGCTGGGCTCGCTGATTGGTGCCTATCAACGCAATGAACGACTCATGTCGGGTGCCCGAACGCTGTTGCTGATCGGATTCTTCGGGACTATCGTTTCGACGTTTGCGATGGAGCAGGCGCTCGTCAGTCACGATTTCTCGCTCGCCTACGTCGTGGCGAATAACTCCAAGGAGACGCCGCTGCTGTTCTCGATCACCGGCATGTGGTCAGCACTGCAGGGGTCGCTGCTGCTATGGGCGATCGTGCAGGGCCTCTATATCGCACTCCTTGCCTTTGCAATGCGTCATGAAGCCGATCGCCGCACCGGCTCGGTGGCACTGGGAATCCTTGGTGTAGTCTTTACGTACTTCTCAGGCCTTCTCCTTTTCGCAGCCAGTCCTTTCCTGACCACAGTTGGTACGATTCCAGCCGACGGTAGGGGGCCCAATCCGCTCTTGCAGGACTATCCGCTAGTGGCGATTCATCCTCCGATGCTCTATATGGGGTTCGTGGGCATGAGTGTACCGTTCGCCCTGCTCTCGGCGGCTCTCATCACCGGACGACTGAACAATGACTGGATCACGCGGGTGCGCAACTGGTCACTCATTACCTGGGTCTTTTTGACTATCGGCATTGTTCTGGGGGCATGGTGGTCATACCAGGTACTCGGTTGGGGAGGTTATTGGGCCTGGGATCCAGTCGAGAACTCGGCACTATTGCCATGGCTCTGCGGCATCGCCTTCATTCATTCCGTCTTAATCGACCGTCGGCGCAAGCGCATGGGGATCGCCAGCTTCTCCCTCGTATCCGCAGCGTTCGCACTGACGATCCTTGGCACGTACTTTACTCGCTCTGGCGTCCTCCAGTCTGTCCACGCTTTTTCAGACTCGAGTTTGGGAACAGTGCTGATCCTCTTCTTTGTCGCTGTAGTAATCTTCGAGATTGGTCTCTCGATTTTTGCGGCCGATCGTCTGATGGGACAGGCGCGGTTCCCACTCCTGTCGCGCCCCGGTTCGCTACTAATCAACAACGCTATCTTCGGCTTGCTGACGCTTGTGATACTAGCGGGGACTGTCTACCCGCTGTTTGCGCACTACTTCAACCATCAGACAGTGGATGTGGGGGCTCCGTTCTTCGATGCCTTCGTCATACCATTGTTTCTCGTGCTTCTCGCTATCATGGCTATCGGGCCATGGCTCAACTGGAGGAGAACCCCGCCCGAGCTCATTGGGCAACGGTTGCTGCTACCGGGTGCCGCGGCGGTGCTCGTCGTTGCTATCTCCGCCTTTGCCGGCGTCACGGCCCTTGCCACGCTCGGTGCCTATGCATTGGCCACCTTCGTGATCGTCTCATCGGTTATTGTGATCTATGGCAATCTCGCTCGGTCCTCAGGCCGGCGGGCCTCGGCACTCGTATCGCGTTCGTCAGCTGGCATGCTGACCCACATCGGAGTGGCGATCATTGCGATCGGCATGGCGTCGGCGACGACGTTTGGGCATCAAGGGTCGGTCAAGATGGTTCCTGGCCAGACGGTCCACGTGTACGGGCAGACGCTCAAATATGAAGGGGTTGAGACGGTAGTAACCCCCGCCAAGACCTCGTTCGAGGCGAATGTTGTCGTCAACGGTGGTAACACCTACCATCCGGCTATCACGCAGTTTGGGACCTATGCAACGGCGGTGGGTACACCGTCGGTGAACGTCGGGCTGACTCGAGATGTCTACCTCACCATCGATGCTGCACCCACAACGGACAAGGGGCCAATCACCCTGGGGATCGTTGTCCAACCACTGATCTTCTGGCTCTGGGCTGGCGCCGGCGTCATGGTGCTAGGCGGTCTCTTGAGCGTTGTGGGTATTCGGGAGCAGAATCGGCGACGTCGCGGGAACCTGCCCGCTAGTGACACCCCCGTTGAGGTTACGGTGTGAGTAGCGTAACGGAGGCGGTTCGTCGTCGGCCGATGCTCACGGTGGTGGGTGTCCTGATCGTGGGGGCCATCATCTATTTTGCCATCATCGCGGCGCAGACTAAGCCGGCAGTGGATCAGGTTGCACCATCCCCGTTGCTCTATCGACCAGCGCCGGCGTTGAGTGGCCCGTCCCTGTATTCGCATTCGACTATCTCACTGCGCCAGTTTCGAGGCCATTTTGTTCTGGTGAACTACTTCGCCAGCTGGTGCTCTAGCTGCGCGACCGAGGAGGCGCAGATCGCGGCGCTCGCGCGCAGCGCAGCGGTGACCGTGCTCGGCGTCGATTATGACGATAGTCCTGGTCCAGCCCGACGATTTCTGTCGTTGTACCACGCACATTTTCCCGTTCTGCAAGATTCCAACGGCGCCAACTCGCTGCGCTGGGGGGTGTCTGCCCCTCCCGAGAGCTTTCTGATCGCGCCCAACGGCATCGTCCTTGCCAAGATCGTTGGCCCAACGACTGTGCGCATCGTCGACGCGCTGGTGACGCTTGCACAACAGAAGGGATACTGATGATCACCCACGTCACGAAGCCGCGTCGGATTCTGTTTGCCTGGTTGGCACTGGTTTTGATCGCGATGGCTTCGGTCGGCTATGCCATCGTGAATACCCCCTCCACGAGTACTGCGGCGCGAATCGTCACTTTGGAGAAGGAGGTTCGCTGTCCATCATGCGGGAACCTTGCCGTCTACAACTCCAAAACTGCCTCCTCCTACTCGATAGCCGACTATATCCAGCATCAAGTGCGAGCGGGGGCGTCCAACCAGGAGATCATCGATTCGCTGGTAGCAAGCTATGGCGATACGATTTTGATGGCGCCGCCGGCGAACGGGGTAGGGCTCCTGCTCTGGTTGCTGCCCGTCGTGGTTGGACTCGTGTTGGCCTGGGAGGTCTATCGCAGCCTCTCTTCGCGCACGGGCAGCCAGCGGCGCCGAACATCGGCACTTGGCAGTGCTGTGGCGATCCCCACGACCGCGATTGATCAACCCTCAACGATGCGCGCGCCTCGGGGGGTCGATATTGGCCCCGCACCATCACCTGGTGGACTAGCAACTGAAAGGGCCACTTCTCTTGGCGGCGTTGCGGCGATGCTGTCACCGTCCGCTGCGGACGAATCCAATCGTGAGGATGATGTTGGCCAGCCGGGATCCGATCACGGCTCTCCCTCAATGGGCGAGACGACGGCGTCAAGGGTGCGTCGTGGTACTGGGTCGGGTGCGGATGGGACGCCAATAGTGAGACGCGGACGCCTGTTTTCTCGCCGGCTGGCTCAGATCGGTGCTGCACTGATTCTGGTGGGCGTTGGCGCTCTCGGGACGTTGTTGTTCACTCGTTCGAACGCTACGACAGCGCCGAGCTTGGCTCAGCAACTTGCCTCCGGGGAGGCGCTGGCGGGACTCGGGGCAGTCAAGCAGGCCCGTAGTGAGTTCCAACACATACTTGCGACCTATCCATCGGATCCAACGGCGTTAGCGTATGTGGGCTGGATCGACTTCAACCTCGCGAAGACCAAGAGCGCCAAGGCCGATTCGATTGCCGTGCTTGCACATGCTGCGCAGCTCGGGGCTTACGATGCCAGTGCTCAGCTCTATTACGGACTCGCACTCTATTACGGTGAGGACAAGCCCATAGCGGCCGTTGAGCATCTCAACAGGTTTCTTGCGACACATCCGAGTAAGCCCCTCGTAGCGCAGGCCTATCGGCTAGCAAAGCCTGCGTACCTGGCGGCGCATCGGAAGATCCCAACGACCTTTTAAGTTGTATCGTCTAGTCCACTAGGAACACCCCGAAGAGGAGTCGCACGTTGAGTTTTTTCGATCGTAATCGTAAGGAGTTGGAGCGCCGAGGTATCTCCCCAGATAGGTTGCCACCTGGGCAGTACATGACCGATCGGTTTCCGGTTCTCCATGCAGGAGATGTGCCGATCTATCAGGATCTGAGTAGTTGGACGCTCAAGGTCAGTGGACTGGTGGCGCACCCAGTGGAGCTCACGTTTGACGAGCTCGTCGACCTCGGCCTCGAGGAGCGTACGACTGACATCCACTGTGTCACGAAGTGGTCGAAGTTTGACACCGTGTGGCGAGGGATCCCGATCGCCAAGATCATCGAGCTGGTCGAACCTCAGGCGTCAGTCACCCACCTTATCGCTCAGGCCGAGTACGGTTTCACCACCAATATCCCATACCAAGACGTTCTGGATGATCCGACGTGCATGCTGGCAGTTGAGTTCGACGGGAAGCCGCTCGACCCGGAGCACGGCTATCCGGTTCGTTTCCTTTTGCCACACCTGTACTTCTGGAAGTCGGCGAAGTGGTTACGAGGGCTTGAGTTTCGCGATTCTGATGCTCCTGGCTTCTGGGAGCGCAATGGTTATCATAACTACGGAGATCCGTGGCGCGAACAGCGCTACTGGGAAGGGTAGTCCATCGCTGCGGGTCGTCGAGGCTGTGTGCGGATGGTGATCGGGGCGTTATGAGCCGGGTGAATTCGAACTTCGCAGCCCGTCGTTCCCCCTCGACGGGGTTCGACTCGTGCGAGATCGCCGTCAACAGCAAGGCTCTCGAGAAGTCCTTGGATGATCCCACGCTCTGTGACGCACAAAACAGGGTGATCGGCTACCAGCGCTCCAAAGGGGCAGCTCCGATTTCTTAGACCCAACGAGTTTTCATAAGAGTCCTCGCGAGAGGAGAAGCCGCTGCGTGTCAGGGCGTCGGCGACCAATTTGAGACTGGTAGCGATGCTCTTGGTGGCCTCCTGACCACTCATCTGGAGCCCGATCTCGTGACCGTAGTCGAGACCTACCTCATAGGCGAGGCGTTCAGCACTGTCGCGGTCCAGCATCTCGAGTGCCCGCGCCAACAACCGCCCGAGAAGGTTGGCCTGCTCGCCGAGGCTATCAACCAGTACGGGTACGCCGGTGCTTCGATAGTGTTTGGAGGGCCTCCCCACCTGGGAAGGCGAAGTTCTCTCCAGAGTGACCTCAAGATAGCCACTGGCAGCCAGACGGTCAAGATGATGGCGCGCGACATTAGGGTGCAGGCGAAATTGGCGCCCAATCGTCTGGGCGGTGGTCGTGCCGTGTTCACGGACGTAGAGATAGATCTCCCTGCGTGTAGGATCACCCAGCGCTTGGGAGAGCGCCTGCACTGCCCCCATGAATGATCCATCGGAGAGCATGTCTTGGGAAGAGCGGGGCTCTCGAGCATTACCTTGCAGTCCACGACCGGTAAGGGTTTGAGGGTCCACCTCGCTTGAAGGCACCTCAGCTATCGGGTTGTCCGATGTCGGTGGGGTCCCTCCCGCTTGGTGAACCGGCGGCGTCAGAGGTGTTGGCTCAACTGTTGTTCGCATGGGTACCTTCCCCTCCACCAAGACGGTAGTGGCATCGTTCCACTAGTTTAGTCAAGAAAGGATCAGTGTGCCGAGGTGGCGCCTGGGGTAGGAGATAAGAATGGCAAAGGATGTTGTCGATCAGGTTGTTGAACGTTTGCGAGCGCTCGTCGACGACGAAGTGGGTGTGAGCTACGGTGAACTCGGGCTGGTTGGTCCAGTCACCTCCAAGCTCCGCCGCTTGAGTGCTACGCTCCACTACGTTGGTGGCGCGCCTGAGGTCACGGAGCAGCTCCAGGCACAGGTTGACGCGGCGGTCGCTGACCTTGGAAATGTCGTCGTTGAGCTGGTCCCGTTGGATCCCGCCGGGCAGGCAGAGCTCCGAGAGCGATTGATGACGCCGTTGATGCGGGAGGCACGAAGTTCTAGAACCCCGGTGTTCTCGCTTCCGGGGGCGAAGACGCGTGTGATCGGAGTCTCTTCGGGCAAAGGAGGTGTTGGAAAGTCGTCGGTCACCGCCAACGTGGCGACAGAACTGGCACGACGGGGTCAGCGCGTCGGCGTCTTGGACGCGGACGTCTACGGGTTCTCCATCCCCAAGCTGCTCGGATTGAGGTCAATGCCACGCGTGATCGACGATCTGATTCTGCCTCCCAAAGCCTTTGGCGTCAAGGTGATATCGCTTGGCTTTTTTGTAGAGGAGGACACTCCGGTAATCTGGCGTGGGCCGATGCTGCATAAAACCATTGAACAGTTCCTTGTGGATGTACTCTGGGGCGAGCTCGACTACCTGCTCGTTGACATGCCACCGGGAACTGGGGACGTCGCACTGAGTCTCCAACAGTTCCTTCCCCGATCAGAGATTTTTGTCGTTACTACTCCACAAAGTGCGGCGGTTCGTGTGGCCCAGCGTTCGGCGCTTGCGGCCAAAAAGCTTAAGTTGCCCGTTCGCGGGGTGATTGAAAATATGTCGGCATTTGTCACACCCAATGGGGAACGCTATGCGATCTTTGGCTCCGGCGGTGGCCAATCGCTGGCCAACGAGTTAGGCGTCGAGTTGCTGGGGGAGATCCCGTTGACGATGGCGCTCCGTGAGGGAGGAGATGGTGGTACCCCAGTCGTAGTGGGAACTCCCGACGATCTCGCGAGCGAGAGTGTGCGCACACTCGTTGATAAGCTGGAGAGTCTAGGTCCGGTGAGACGATATCGAAGTGATCTCAAGGTCCAAGCGAAGTAGGAGGTAGATGTGGAGATTCGAATCGGACTTGGTGACGCGATGCGCGAGATTGAAGTCGAGATGGATGAGGGTACCGAGCAGGCTAAAGTCATCGACGAATTTACCAAGGTCCAGTCTGAAGGTCAGGCGCTGTGGTGGTTGACTGATCGCAGGGGCAAGAAGGTGGGGGTGCCAGTTGCCAAGATCCTCTTCATCGAGGTGAGTCCCAATAAAGAGCAGCGTAAAGTTGGCTTTAGCGCCTAGCGCATGATTGAGGAGCTGCTTTCGAAGCGACTGGTCTTTGTCGCGGGCAAGGGTGGTGTAGGCAAGAGCACCATTGCGGCTGCATTGGCGTCGGTAGGTGCGCAACGCGGGCTCAAGGTGCTCGTCGTGGAGGTGGATGGCAAGGGCGATGTTGCTTCGATGCTGGGTCTTGCCCGCACATCGTTCGTTCCTCAACTTGCCTGCCCGAACCTGTGGGTCATGGAGATGGACACCGAGGCCGCCTTGGCGGAGTATCTGCGTATTTATGTCAAGGTGCCATTTATCTCGAAGTTGCCCGGTCTCGGGAGGATCTTCGATTTTGTATCGACGGCAGCTCCCGGTGTGCGCGAGATCCTCGTGGTGGGAAAACTGTGTTACGAGGTGCGCCAAAACACCTATGACCTCATCGTGGTTGACCCTCCCGCGAGCGGACATGTCATCTCTCAGCTTGGGGTCGCAGGCGATGTCGGACAACTCATCCAGTTGGGTTTGGTGAAGAATCAGACCCAGTGGATGCTCGGTATCCTGGCAGATCCACGGCAGTCGGTAGCGCTCTTGGTGGCGACGCCGGAGGAGACCCCGATCGAGGAGGCGCTTGATTTGGCGAGCCGGATCCGAACCGAAACCCCTGTGCACCTCGAAGGCGTGGTAGTGAACCGGCGCTTCGTCAGCTCTTTTACCGGTGTCGAGACCGAGGTCGTTGACGAGATTCGCCAATTTGGTGATTCGATAATCGGCCTGAACGAGGTCTTGGGGGCGTCGGATCTCTTCGCCAGGATCTGCAGGCGTCACGAGAGAAATCTCATGTTCCTTCGGGAGCAGCTCGGTGACTCGCTGAGGATTGCAACGGTCGGTGAATACTTTGGCACAATGGAACCCAAAGACCTGGTCGAAGAGGTAGCTGAGGTGCTGGAGGTCGAGCTTTGGTGAAGAGTCTGCTCGAGAGCCTGTTAGCACGAGAGCGCGTCTTTGTGGTGGGCAGCGGTGGTGTTGGGAAGACCACCGTCTCTGCAGCACTCGCGATCAAAGCCGCGATCGAGCGACCCCTCAGTGTGCTCGTGGTCACGGTCGATCCAGCCAAACGGTTGGCCAGTACGTTGGGTGTGCGAGCGCTCGCCAATGCTCCAAGGAGGGTCGAACTCGATGGTCTTGGCGCCAAAGGACAACTCTGGGCCGCATCGGTCGACATGAAGAGCGCATGGGACGACCTCGTCCTGCAGTTCTCTCCTGATGAGGATACGGCCAAGCGGATCCTGTCGAGCCCGATCTACCATAACCTCTCCGCAAAGTTCATCGGCTCCTACGACTATGCCGCAG
Source organism: Actinomycetes bacterium (assembly GCA_021806545.1). Classification (GTDB taxonomy): domain Bacteria; phylum Actinomycetota; class Acidimicrobiia; order Acidimicrobiales; family Acidimicrobiaceae; genus Ferrimicrobium. The sequence continues at coordinate 12,254 of JAJZXI010000056.1, forward strand.
TCCAGGTGCTGGCGGCGTTGACGGCGGACGATCGCTACGATCTTGTGGTCGTTGACACGCCGCCGTCACGCAATGCCCTCGACTTCTTGGATGCGCCTGCGAGGTTGAGGGAGTTCTTCTCCTCACCGCTGCTGGCATTTTTGACGCTCCCCCGCAGAACGCGTTTCTTCTCCGCTGCAACGCGACCGTTTTACCTTGTGGCTGATATGGTACTTGGGTCAGCCTTTCTGGAGGATCTGACAGACTTCTTCTCAGATTTCGCCAGACTCGCCCCTGGACTAGTCGAACAAAGTCGTTCATTTTCCGAGCTCCTAACGGTGCCCGCCACCGGCTTCATCGCGATCGCCGCACCGTATGGACCCTCGGTAGATGAGGCACACCGCCTATTGCAAGCGCTCAAGACCCGAGACCTCAACGCCGTCGCCTTTATCGTCAACCGCTCTCTCCCTGGCTGGCTCTTCACTTCGCAGGCCCAGGGGGCGCGGGTCTGGCTCGAGACCGAGGCTCCGAGCGCTCTTGCCGAGCGTTTCGCGCGCGACTCCAAGGCTAACGCTGCCGTCCTGCGAGTGGTATCCGAGTTGGTCTTTACCCACGAACAGTTTGGACGAGCGAGGGACCGAGAGCTTGTCGATGCGCTTCGCGATGTTGGGATCGACCTGTTCGAGATACCGATCGCTGAGTCCGAACTCGACACTCCTCGGACCCTTGCGGCGTTGATCGCCTCCGCTACGAGGACCCAACGCTAGCGTGATGCATGCGGGGCCGATGACGGTTGGGATGCGCGCCTGACTTGGTGACGGGTCGATCATGAGAGCTCCTGATAGCCCCGGGGTGGCGGGCTAGGCTGGGCATTATGATCGACTACCATCTCCATCTTTGGTCACACGCTGGCAAGGACAGCCCCGTGGCTATCGAGCAGCTAGGAGCCTACTGCGATCGAGCTGGGTCCCAGGGGGTCTCAGAGATCGCTGTCACCGAGCACTTTTACCGCTTTGAACAGGCACAGTCGATCCTGGCAGGCTACTTCCGTCGCTATCCAGAGAGTCCCATGCGTGACCTCATGGAGCACTACTGGGAGCGTAACGGTACCGCAGATCTGGACCAGTACGTGACCGTCGCTCAGCAGGCCAAGGCTGCCGGCCTGCCGATCAAGATCGGTTTGGAGGTCGATTACTACCCTGAGGCCATGACAACGGTGCAGTCGCTGCTGGATGGTTATCCTTTTGACGTGCTGCTCGGATCGGTACACTGGATCGATGTGTGGCCGTTTGACCATGTTGATGATCCGTTTGTCATGGCGGAGTGGGAACGAGTCGGCGTGGAGCCGGCTTGGGCGGCCTATACTCGCGCTCTGGAGGAGCTTGCCGCGACACGAACGGTGGATGTGTTGGCGCATCCCGATCTCATCAAGGTTGCCGGCCACCGACCCGCGGTTCCTGAAGAGTACTTTGATCGCATGGCGGAGGCGGCTGCAGGTGCGGGTATAGCCGCCGAGGTGTCATCGGCTGGCCTACGTAAACCAGTCGAGGAGATCTATCCGGCGCCGGCACTATTGGAGCGTTTACTAGCCCTCGGCGTTCCGTTGACCACCGCCTCAGATGCGCACGGTCTTGGCGATGTTGCCGATCGCGCTCCGGCGATCAAGGAGCTGCTGTCCGCTCGAGGAGTTCGGACACTTCGTGGGTTTGACCGGCGAGTTGGATCGGCGATAGCGATATAGCTATGCTGGAGAGGGACCCGTCTTCGCTGATCGAGTCACGTCGGACCTATCTAGGTGAGCTGCTCAGGTTTTGGGGATTCCTTGCTGACCTGGGTTTTAGCGACCTCAGCATCGCATTGCCTATTGAGAATCAAGACGGGAAGCGGGCCCGCTACGCGATTGTCTCCCAGGTGCGACCGGCAACCTCGCAGACCGCGCACCCTGGTGACCTCATCGGTATGCAGTTCGATTTGACCGAGGGATCCCCGATCTACCGTTGCTTCCATCAGGGCGAGATCGTTCGTGAGAATCGATCCGATCCTCGCAGCGGGCGTCAGATCACCTCTTGGTTTATCCCGCTGCTCCAAGATGGCGAGGTCTTTGGCGTGATGATCCGTGACCAGCTGAGTGAACGACATCGCAACCCAGGCGAACTCGAGTCGACCTATCTCAGCCTCTTTGACCAGTTCATGGGCATGTTGATCAATGGTCGTTTTCCTTATCCGCCGAGTGAGGTGGAAGAGGCTCCGCGAGTTGGCGACGGAGTCTGCGTGCTCGACGCCACCGAACGGTTGCGCTTTCTATCCCCGAACGCACTCAGCGCTCTGCACCGGCTGGGTTACGCAAGCGTACGAGTTGGCATGAACCTCGAGGAGCTTGGCCTTCATATCCAAGCACCCCAGCGGGCGGCGATGCTGGGGGCGCCGGTCTTTGAAGAGGTCGAGAAGGCCCGAGGAGTTACGGTGACCTTCTATTGCCTACCCCTGTATCGCGGTAGCGTTGGAACAGGCTATGTGCTTCTTCTTCGAGATGTGACCGATCTGCGCCAGCGAGACCGCCTCTTGGCGTCAAAGGATGCGACCATCCGAGAAGTTCACCACCGTGTCAAAAATAATCTCCAGACCATCTCTTCGCTGTTGAGTCTGCAGGCACGGCGCCTTTCGAGCGCTGAGGCAAGGCTCGCGCTCGGCGAGGCTGAGCGTCGAATTCGGTCGATAGCACTGGTGCACGAGTTCCTCTCAAGGGACATCTCAGAGGAGGTCGAGATCGATGAGGTCATTGCAGCATTGATTCGCCTGGCGCGTGAGTCGAAGCTACCGGGTCGCGAGCTCGAGATCACCCTGGAAGGATCGGCAGAGCGAATTGATGCCCAGCGGGTGACGCCCTTGGCCATCGTCCTGGCCGAGCTCATCCAGAACTCGCTCGAGCACGGTTACGGAGCCGACCGAACGGCGCTCAATGTTCGGGTCATCTTGGAGCGGCACCCTAAGGATCTCTGGGTTGAGATCGCAGACGATGGGGTTGGGTTCCCAGAAGATCTTGTCGGTGCAAGCGCGAAGTCACTTGGTCTTGCCATTGTACGTGATCTCGTAACGACCCAACTCGATGGCTCGATCACGTTTGGACGATCGCGGCGAGGTGGGGCCTTGGTGCGTCTGCGGATTCCGGTTGTCCTAAACTCTCGATCCTGATTCCACGAACTGGACCACGAGCGATAGGCTGATACCCGAGAAGAGATTGAGAAGGGTAGGTATCCGCATGAAGATAGCGGTATGCGTCAAGCAGATTTCTGATCCATCTGAACCTCAGGC
>JAJZXI010000057.1 GCA_021806545.1 Actinomycetes bacterium
CGTGTACCGTCACCCATGTCGTTCCTCCCAGTCCCACCTGAACATCTGTCCATCCACGCTATCGGAGTCCTCGGGAGTTTTCCACTCCGTCTCCACCACCCCTCCCGGAGGTCGATCGAGACTAGGATGAGCCTACTGGATAACGAACCGATACAGAGGGAGACCACTATGCGAGCGCTCGTTGCCCGGAACTCACGAGTAGAGGTAGCAGAGTTCGAGACACCAATACCCGAGCCAACCGAACTACTGATTCGCGTCACTAGTGCCGGCATCAACGCCGCAGATATCCTGCAGGCCCACGGTAGCTACCCACCCCCACCGGGTTTTGACCCGGAGCGCCTCGGACTCGAGTTTGCGGGAGAGATCGTTGATATCGGCACCTCGGTCAACGGCTTCACGCAGGGTCAGTACGTCATGGGAGTCACGGGAGGTGGTGCTCATGCTGAATTTATCACCATTCCAGCTAGTGCCTGCATTCGCGTACCCGACTCCATCGACCCGCTGATCGCCGGTGCGTTTCCGGAGGCGGGCTTCACCGCTTTTGATGCGCTCATCTCGCAAGCCGGGCTCAGCATCGGCGATCGTCTATTGGTTCACGGGGCGCTCGGCGGAGTGGGTACCGCGGCCGTACAGATCGCAGCGCTCCTCGGTGCCGAAGTAACCGCCGTCGTGCGCGACCACGCCCAAGATCCACGCGTCTTCTCGTTGGGAGCTCGTCATAGCGTGACCCCTTGGGAGATACCAGACTCCGGGCATTACGATGTCATCCTTGAACTCGTCTCAGGCGACAATCTCAGCTCCAACGTCGATGCCCTCGCTACCGAAGGAAGGATCGTCATTATCGGCATCGGCAGCGTAGCTCAGACCCAAATCGATCTGCGGAGGCTCATGCAAAAGCGTGGCATGCTCCGTGCCTCGACGCTGCGTGCGCGCAGCTGGGAGCAAAAGGCCATGCTGGCAGCAAAAGTTGAGCACCACCTCATGGTTCACCTGTCCAGTGGCGCCTATCGAATCATCGTCGAGGATCGATTTGACCTCTCTGACGGCCCAGCCGCGTACGACCGATTCAAGCAACCAGGCAAGTTCGGCAAAATCATTCTCACCACAACGACCTAAGCCCACCAAATTCCTTCAAGCCCTACTCATCCAAACATCGACCTGTGGTGTGTCAAAGCTGGCGATACCAGCGCCCGGGCACAACCTCGATGTCGTGGGGCTGGAGGATAAGCGCAACGACTTACCCATCGAGAGCTGCATTGCGAGGCTGATACCTCCAGAAGAAAATATCGACGAGCAGAGCTGGGGCCAGATCCGCTCCCGAATAGCCGTGCCTTTAGGCGTTCGCTCCCGAACCGCTCAAGTGTCCCATGAGGCCGGTACTCCGCAAGTCACCAACACGATAATTGTGTCCCACGATGAGCCGGCACCTCAGTAGTTTGTTGAGACCCTACCGTGAGCCCCACCAAACCATCGACAAGGATGTTTCGGCTCCGCTCGGTGTCAGAACCCAGCATCCGGGATATTCCTCTCCTCGTCCCAGAGAGTGGGGACAGCTGGAGTGGCGATCGTCGACTCGATGTTCAGAGCAGCCGTGAGGACTCGTCAACGGCCAGCCGTCGGGACGACAATTCGCTCTCCCGGAAAAAGCAAGGTACCATGTGTCTGTTTCTCCAGCTGCGCGACGATCGGATAGGGATTCGCATTCGGATCGACCTGCTCAGCGATCGAGACCAAGGTGTCGCCTCGCTTCACCACATAGAGAGTTGCCGAGGTGTGTCGGCCGTCGACAATCGGCATCGCTACCCGGGTGATGAGCAACATCGCTACTAGTACGACGATCACAAGGCTAAGCAGCCGCTGCACGGCATGACGTGCCCTTTTCGTCGACCATCCTCGAGTGATAGCGGCTCTAGCTGGTGTTGAAAGCATCATAAGCGAACTGTAGTTCGAGACTCGGACAGAGAATATTGATATTCGGATAGCCGGAAGCAAAATGGCGATATACTTTGATCAATGCCCAAGATCATGGCCCCAACAGTTAAGGAACATCACGCGCAACGACGTCAGGCACTACTTGATGCCGCCAAGGAGTCGCTGCTTAATCCGTCTATTAGGTCGGTAAACTTCGAGGCCGTTGGTCCGCGAGCCGGCCTGAGACGCAATAGCGTCTACCTCTACTTCCCGTCCGAGAATCACCTCGCGTTGGAGCTGGCCGAGGATGTTCTTCCTGGTTACCAAGAGCAGCTCGTCGCCGCTATGAAGCGACACCGCGAGCCCAGGGAGCAGATCACGGGCTATGCGAAGGTCATCGTCTCACCCGATGCTCGCCTCGCTCATGAGGTATTGCGCAATCTCGAGAATCGGGACCGCACCCCTGAGATCGCGGCCAAGGTCAAGGAGTATTATGTCGAGCTGTCCCGGCCGATCGTAGAGCCCCTCAAGGCGCTCAAGATGACCGACCCAGAGACTACCGCCGTTCTCCTGTTTACCATGCTCAGCTCCACCCAGGATGTCACGGAAAAGGTGGTCGACGCGAAGGCTGGCCCGAGGCGCGCCCTTGCAATCGTCGATATGATCGTACCTAAAGGCTAGGCCTGCAGCAGCGACTGATGCTTGACAACCAACCCAGGTCTTAGGATTGGGGGTTCCTGGCCAAGGAGCCACTTGTTGCGTGGGCTGAAACGCAACGCGGCTCGTGCCAGGCGACGGACAGCAGAAGCAACTAGATCCCGGGCTCCTCGTAGTAACCAAAGACCTCAGCGAGGGCCTCCATCACCTCACCAACTGACACTCTCGCCTTCGCCGCCCGGATCAGTGGCTCCATCAAATTGACCTCAGGATCCCTGGCGTCCGCCTTGAGATCCTCGAGGGCGCGAGCTACGAGATTAGAGTCACGTTGCTGGCGCACCGCCTGAAGGCGCTGCACTTGAAGCTCCTCGACCTCTGGCCCAATCACCAGAGTTTCGATCGGCTCCTCCTCTTCTAGTATGAAGCGGTTGACACCGACCACAACTCGATCCCCTGCCGAGATCTTCTTCTCCAATTCATAGGCCGAGTCAGCAATTCGGTTGACATGATAGAAGGAGTCGACTCCCACGAGGGCACCCTCGAGCATTGACCCGTGACCGAGTTCGGAAATCTCAGCGAAGATCTCCTCCGCGGAACGCTCCATCTCAAGAGTCAGCTCCTCCACGAAATAGGACCCACCGAGCGGATCGACAACGTTGGCGATGCCAGTCTCATGAGCGATGATCTGCTGCGTTCGCAGTGCGATTCTCGCGGCCCTCTGGGTTGGCAGGGACAGCACCTCATCCATGGAGTTCGTGTGGAGGCTTTGGGTGCCACCCAGGGTCCCAGCCAATGCCTCGATAGCGGTACGCACGATATTGAGCTCGGGTTGTTGTGCCGTCAGCGAAACACCCGCAGTCTGCGTGTGAAAACGAAGCAGCCACGAACGAGGATCACGAGCTCCGTAGTGATCACGCATCCAACGCGCCCAGATACGACGGGCGGCTCGATACTTCGCAATCTCCTCGAAGAAATCGATATGCGCGTTGAAGAAGAAGGACAACTGCGGTGCGAAATCGTCAATGGCCAGCCCTGCCCCCAAGCCGGTCTCGACATAGGCAAAACCGTTAGCGATGGTAAAGGCAAGCTCCTCGGCTGCAGTGGCACCAGCCTCACGAATATGGTACCCAGAGACCGAAAGCGGATGCCATTTTGGCATCTCGGCTGCAGCAAAAGTCATCGTGTCACGCACGAGGCGCATCGAAGGACGGGGCGGGAAGTAGTACTCCTTCTGTGCCTGGTACTCCTTGAGGATATCGTTTTGCAAAGTTCCACCCAGGGCCTTCCTCGGCACCCCGTGAGCCTCCGCTACCGCGACAAAGCAGGCAAGAATGAACGCCGCGGGGGAGTTGATCGTCATCGAGGTGGTGATGTCACCCAGTCGGATATCCTGGAACAGCGTCTCCATATCCTCGTAGGTATCGATCGCGACCCCACATTTTCCAACCTCACCAAGCGACTTGGGGTCATCAGAGTCTCTTCCCATCAACGTCGGCAGATCAAAAGCGACCGAGAGACCGGTACCTCCGGCATCTAATAGCTCGCGAAACCGCTCATTCGTCTCTGCAGCTGAGGAGAACCCCGCAAACATCCGCATCGTCCACAGCTTGGTGCGGTAGCCGCTCGCGTAGATCCCCCTTGTATACGGATAGCTGCCGGGGAGTTCTTCGTCAGCTGGCAACTGCAGCGTCGTGCCCTGGGTGTCCGGACCCAGAGCACCCCGTGTGGTATAGACCGGCGCCAGCTCAATCCCCGAAAGGGTCTCGAAACGGTCATACCTTTTCGAAGCTCGGTTGTAGCTCTCGACCCATTCATCAAAGCGTGTCATAGACTGTTAGTCTAGCCTCGGCTGCACAGCCGCGCCAAGGACTCCTGCGGCAGAGCGAATCCGGTACTGCTACCATACTGTACATGCCCGAATCCTCTGCTCCCGATCGCAATCTCGCACTCGAAATGGTCCGCGTCACCGAGGCTGCGGCGCTCGCATCGACACCCTGGGTGGGAAGGGGGGAGAAGGAGTCCGCGGATGGGGCCGCAGTGAATGCAATGCGAAGCGTGCTTGATGTCGTCGCGATGAATGGGACGGTCATCATCGGCGAAGGCGAAAAGGATCATGCTCCAATGCTCTTCAACGGTGAACACGTCGGCGATGGGACCGGTCCACAGGTGGACATTGCTGTCGACCCGATCGAGGGAACCACGCCAACCGCGATGGGGCGCAACGGAGCCATGAGCGTGATCGCCGTCGCTGGAAGCGGTTCAATGTTCTTCCCCGGACCCATCGTCTACATGGACAAGCTCGCCACCGGACCCGATGGTGCCGAGGCTGTCTCGCTTGAGCTCACGCCCCGCGAAAACATCGTTGAACTTGCCAGAGTTCGGCACTGCAAGACCTCAGAGATTACGGTTGCGATCCTTGACCGGCCGAGACACGCCGCGCTCATCGACGAGGTACGCGGAGCAGGCGCGCGGATCTATCTGATCGGTGACGGAGACGTCGCCGCTGCGATTCTCACCTCGCTCCCATCGTCCAATATCGACATGCTGCTCGGAGTTGGTGGGAGCCCTGAGGCGGTGATCGCCGCAGCGGGCCTCCAGTGCCTTGACGGTGCTATTCAGGTACGGCTCTGGCCCCGTGACGACTTAGAACGCCAACGCGCTGTCGACGCTGGCTACGACCTCGATAGGATCCTCGACACCTCCGACCTCGTGAACTCACAGGACTGCTTCTTTGCAGCCACTGGCATAACCGACTCCGAACTTCTCCGCGGCGTGCGCACCCGTCGCGGCGAGGCGATTACCCACTCGATCGTGATGCGTTCGAGAAGTAAAACGGTGAGAACCATTGAGGCGGTTCATCGGGTGGAAAAACTCAAGAACTTCCAGCTGATACCCTGAGACTTCGCGCCATCGTCCTCGGTCGCTGACCCGCGACCCTCGCGAGGGCGCCATCGCTCTCCTAGGACCTGCTCATCGAACGAGTCGAGCCGAAGCAACCCTACCTCCTTCAGGGACAGTGAGCGCGCGCCAAGTCTCTCAAGAGGGTGATCACGCTGGTGAACCACCACCGAGGCGGGGCGAAGGTAGTCGACCAGTCTGTCGACCATAAGCTCCTCCAAGCCAAAACCGGCATCCCCTTCATCGCACAACACCACCGGCCCAAGGACCCAGACTCCGCTGGGCCCGGGCACCACCTCGACCCAACCCAACAACTCACCTGTCGTCCTCAAGAGCCAACAGCTCACTCCGTTTGAACCCGACCGATGCATCACTGGCGCAGTCCGTGAGAGGACAGCGACGACTTTATAATGCGAGCGTTGCTGGCGAGCGCCATAACCTATGACCGCGCGCAGCAAGGGTCGCCAAGCCCGGCGCTGCGAATGGGTGTTGGCCACCAACAGCGTCACCTCAGCGACGGTTGTGCTGAGGCGGTAAGCAGCTAACTGGTCAGTCAGGACTTGTGCCGTCTGGAGATCGATGTGATTTAGCAAGGTAACATGGGGCACATAGGGACGATCCTCACCGCAAGAGCCAAGCTGTTGACGCCAAACATCGAGTTCCGCTGCGCCACGCACCACCGGAATATGTCCGGAGACTCTGCGATTTTCAAAGGTTCCAAAGCCAGCAAGTTCGACGTCAACCGGTGCCACGCTCGTGGCCAGCCGTGCCACTCGCACCGCGAGAGCCCACGCTACGTCTACGGAGCACTTCTGTGGCGGCACAAGCGTAATATGAGGGAGTATCCACTCGATCGAGCCCGAACCGAGCAGCCTCCTGGCAACGTTGAGCTCCGACTCAGCCACCTCGTCAAAGGTGGCTACGATACAACAGCGGACCCCTGGTCTCACTCAGTCGATCAGGCTCCCTCTGAGTTCGAGTGACCGCAGCTCTGACTCGGCCAAGGCGTCATCTAACTCCTCTAGTCTTTCCTCGTAGCGCTGTCGACGGCGCCGAAGAGACTCCTGTTCGACATCGCTAGCAAGTTGTGCGTCATTGGCGAGCACCACCACGCGGTTTCCCCCTGCCCGGACAAGGCCACCGTCGATCACGATCTGGAACGACTCGCCCTGCGGACGTACCACCGTTGCGAGGCAGATATCGACCTCACCAACAAACGGGGCGTGGTGGGCCAAAAAGGCAGCATCACCAAACGCAGAACGAAGCGTCAAGCTCTCGACCTCCTCATCGAGAATGACAAGCTCTGGATTAGCAACAACAAGGTTAAAGGTATCTTGAGCCACTATGCGTCCATCTCCTTCGCCCGCGCCAACACATCCTCGATGCCGCCAGAGTTCAAGAACGCCTGCTCAGGTACGCCATCAAGGTCACCCCGGACGATCGCCTCGAACGACTCGATCGTCTCGTTGATCGGCACATATTTCCCTTTTGCGCCGGTAAATATCTCAGCGACGAAGAAAGGCTGCGAGAGGAACCGCTGAATGCGTCGTGCACGCGAAACCGTTACCTTGTCCTCCTCAGACAACTCATCGAGGCCAAGAATAGCGATGATGTCCTGCAGTTCCTTGTAGCGCTGGAGGATCTGCTGGACGTTCCTCGCCACCTGGTAATGACGCTCCCCGACAATATGAGGGGCCAAGATATTGGAGGTCGACGCCAGCGGGTCAACCGCTGGATAGATTCCCAGTGAAGCGATCTGTCGGGAAAGCTCCGTCGTAGCGTCCAAGAAGGTAAAGGTGGTAAAAGGAGCTGGATCAGTGTAGTCATCAGCCGGAACGTACACCGCCTGGAGTGAGGTAATGGAGCGCCGTTTCGTCGAAGTGATGCGCTCCTGAAGCGCACCCATCTCGTCAGCAAGCGTTGGCTGATAACCGACTGCCGAAGGCAGACGTCCGAGCAGCGCCGAAACCTCTGAGCCCGCCTGGACAAATCGGAAGATATTATCGATAAACAGCAGTACATCCTGGTCTTTGACGTCACGGAAATACTCCGCCATCGTCAGCGCGGAAAGTGCGACTCGAAGACGAACCCCAGGAGGCTCATCCATCTGACCGTACACCAGCGCTGCCTTTTCGATGACTCCAGACTCCTCCATCTCGAGTAGCAGGTCAGTCCCCTCTCGGGTTCTCTCACCCACACCCGCAAACACCGAGACACCGCCATGTTGCTGTGCAACCCTGTTGATCATCTCCATGATCAGCACGGTCTTACCAACGCCGGCACCGCCGAAGAGACCGACTTTACCCCCCTGTACGTAAGGCTCGAGCAGGTCGATCACCTTGATGCCGGTCTCGAACATCTGCGCCTTGGGTTCGAGATCATCGAAGGGTGGAGGATCTCGATGGATCTCCCAGGTATCCTCGATACCCGTCAACTCCCCCGTGTTGAGTGGCTCCCCAATAACGTTGAAGACATGGCCGAGCACCCCTGATCCAACTGGCACGGTGATGCCGTGCCCCAAGTCAGTCACGAGCGCCCCACGCCGTAGGCCATCAGTTGGTCGAAGACAGATGCAACGAACCCTGCCATCGCCAAGCTGACTAGCCACCTCGGCCATGATCACAATCGTCTGCCCGTCAATTTCAGCCTCCATCGAGAGTGCCCGATTCACCTCAGGGATGGCCTCGGGTGGAAACTCTACATCGACCACAGGACCGGCGATCGACACTACGCGACCAGCGGGCCGCTGATCTACTATCGGCTGGCTATCTGTCTCCATTGCTACCTCTCATCTCCACTCATAGCGTGTTCTCCCTGCGCGAGGGCCTCTGCGCCACCAACGATCTCAGTGATCTCTGTGGTAATCGCGTCCTGACGTACGCGGTTCATGGCTCTGGTCAGATTCCTCACCAGCTCCGTCGCGTTATCCGTCGCATTCTTCATCGCCCGCTGACGCGCCGCATGCTCTGCCGCCGACGCCTCGAGCAGAAGACCGAAGAACTCCGCGACCACCAATTGACCTAGCGCCGTATCGATCACAGTCTCGAGCGACGGCTCCGCCTCGAAATCAAAATGCGCTACCGGATCATCAGCGCCATCGACGACAGCACTCGTATCCACCGGTATCAAAGTGGTCTCCTCGAGTCGCTGGAGTCCCAGCGAATAGAACCGGTTGGAGATAACGACCACGCGGCCAACCTCGCCAGCATCGACCCGTTCCATGATTGGCCTCATGAGGGAATACGCCTGATCGAGGGTGGGCAAATGCGTCACACCATTGAGCTGAACCTTGCTCTCGATACCACGGAAATGCAGGTAGTTCTCAATCCTGCGACCAATTCCCACGAGCTCAATTGGGCTGTCAAGTCGTCGGACCTGCTCCTCGTAGGCCCGTATGACCGCGCTATTGTAGCCACCGCACAAACCACGATCCGAGGTAACCAAGATCAGCACCGTCGTAGCCGCTTCGGTTCGTGTCAACGCAGGACGGTAGCTCGGTAGCGTTACCAGTAGCTCCCGTGTCAACTCCGACATTTCACGAAAATATGTCCTCGCTCCACCGATACGGCCTACTGCCTTCACGATCCTCGAAGCCGCGATCAGCTCCATTGCCTTCGTGATCTTCTTCGTCGAATTGACACTTCGGATCCGACCCCGCAGTGCGCGTTCCTTACCTCCTGGCACGAGAACTTACGCCTTTGCCAGGGTAGCGAACCCACCTGCGAACGTTGTGATGGCAGCGGTCAACGCCTCTTTGTCGGGCATCTTCCCGTTCTTGGTGATCTCCTCGATCAGCTCAGGATGCCGCGCCTTCAAGAAGGCGATCATCTCCGAGAGAAACTTTCTCACGTCGCTCACAGCAAGCCCATCGAGGAGGCCAGTCGTGCCCGCAAAAATACTCACAACCTGATCAGCTACCGATAGTGGCGCACCCTGATCCTGCTTGAGCAGCTCGGTGAGACGGTAGCCTCGATCCAACTGCGCCTGTGCATACTTGTCGAGCTCGGACCCAAAGGTTGCGAACGCCTCGAGCTCACGAAACTGAGCAAGATCGAGTCGCAGACTCCCCGAAACCTCTTTCATAGCCTTCACCTGCGCTGCACCACCGACTCGTGAGACCGACGTACCCACGTTGATCGCGGGTCGAATGCCCGAGTTGAACAGATCAGAGTCGAGAAACACCTGTCCATCAGTGATGGAGATAACGTTGGTTGGAATATAAGCCGATATATCCCCGGCCTTGGTTTCGATGATTGGCAGCGCCGTCAACGATCCACCACCGAGTTCGTCACTCAGCTTGGCGGCTCGCTCGAGGAGTCGAGAGTGTAGATAGAAAATATCACCGGGGTAGGCTTCGCGCCCCGGGGGGCGTCGCAGCAACAAGGACAGCTGGCGATACGCGTCCGCCTGCTTGGACAGATCGTCGTAGACAATGAGTGCATGCTCGCCGTTTTCCATCCAGTGTTGTCCCATAGCACACCCGGAATAAGGGGCTAAATACTTGAATGGCGCCGCCTCAGAAGCTGCCGCCGCCACAATCACCGTATACTCGAGGGCCCCATGCTCACGTAGCGTGTCGACTACGGCAGCTATAGAGGTGCCCTTCTGCCCAATCGCAACGTAGATGCACTTTACACCCTGACCTCGTTGGTTGATGATCGTGTCGAGCGCGACGGTCGTCTTGCCTGTCTTGCGGTCGCCAATGATCAGCTCTCGCTGACCACGGCCAATCGGGGTCATCGCATCAATTGCTTTGATACCAGTCTGGAGCGGCTCGCCAACCGGCTTACGTTGCACGATACCCGGAGCCTGCACCTCAAGGCGCCGTTGAATCGTCGATTCGATCGGTCCTAGTCCGTCGATCGGGCGCCCCAGCGGGTCGACCACCCTCCCAAGCAATCCATCGCCGACGGGAACCGACAGGATCTCTCCAGTGGACTTCACGAGCTGTCCCTCGGAGATGCCGGCCTCATCGCCTAGAACCACGACACCGATGGTATCCTCCTCCAGGTTCAGTGCAAGGCCTACCGTCCCGTTCGCAAAACGGAGGACCTCATTGACCGCGACTGAGGGCAATCCCGAGACTGAGGCGATACCATCTCCGAACTCCAGGACTCTCCCTACCTCCTCTCCCGAGGTGGTAGTTGCGTACTCCTGTAACCGTCGCTGGATCACACCGGCAATCTCTGACTTATCAATCTTTAACTCAACCGCCATCGTCTCTCCTTGTTAACGCCCGGCAAGTAGCTGCTGGGCCCTCTGTAGTTCACGAGCTACGCTCACGTCGTACACACGATCGCCAACGACCGCCACCATTCCACCAATCAGAGATGCGTCAACTCGCCACTCGACAACAAGTTCGTGACCCGCGCGGTGCTCCAGTGATGACGCTATGCGAGAACGATAGACTTCGTTCACTTCACGCGCGAGCGTGACCCGCGCTACCTGACTCTCTAACAGTGCCGCACAATCAGTGATGACCTTCTCTAACGCCTCTTCGAGCGATCGGGGGTTGGTGGTCGCCACCAGTGCCCGAACGACGAGCAGGGCACTCGACGAAATCCGGTCCTGGAAGAGGTCCTCCACAATATGTATTCGCTGCTCTGCATTGCCATCCAGCCCCGACAGGACCCGACGCAATCCAAGCTCCTCCCCCAAGAGCTGGTTGACACCAACAAGCTCATCCAGTAGTGTCATGCGTTGCTCGCGATCCAAATCTTGCATGATCGCTCGTGCATATCCGCGTGCTCGCCCGGACGTTGCAATCTCGATACCATCCGAGAATACGTAGGTACTCCCAAGAACCTGGTCGAGCTGGTGTAACACCTCAGGGATATCACCTGCGTACTCGGAGTCGATCACAAAGCCGACCAGCGCCAGTATCCGCCTGTCAATCCGGCCGGCCAGGATCTCATCCAAGATAGAACGGCGAACGTCAGACCGAAGTCCACGATCAACAAGAAGGTCGACAAGTTCAATAGAGTCCGCCACCAGATCGGCGACGGCGACTAACTCGTCTCGGCCCCTTGCCAACGCACCACTGCCGCGCAACAGATCGCGAGTCGCAATAGCGAAGCCTCGGGTTCGCTCTCTCATGGCTACTCCGAATCCGCCTCCGCGAGGAACGACTCCACCAGCGGGTCCACCTCGCTCGATGCAAGTTCATGTGCAAGAATACGAGTAGAGAGCTCGATTGCCATGCCCGCCAATTCGCTGCGAAGCTCGAGGATCAACCGCGAGCGCTCGGCCGCCACCTGAAGTTGCGCCTGCTCACGAACCATCTGAGCCTCGCGCTGAGCCTCCTGAATCGCCTCCTGACGCAATGCCTCCCCGGTTGCCCGAGCATCCTCGATGATTCGTTGACCCTCCTCACGCGCCCTGCCAAGTTCGACTCGACGCTCCTCCAAGAGGCGCTCAGCATCACGGCGTGCCGACTCAGCTGCCTCAAGATCGTCGCGTATCTTATCGGTCCGTTTTGCCATCATGCCGGCCACAGGAGGGAAGGCATACTTCACCAACAGTACCAACAAGATGGCAAAGGAGATGACCGACCAGATTATCTCGCCGGTCGACGGGAGGATCGGGTTCGGCGACTGAGTTACTACTCCGAAAACCACTGGGCGATTCCTTAACCGGTGTACTTCAACAGAACAAAGACCACGAATCCGATCAAGGCTAAGGCCTCAGCGAGCGCAAACCCCAAAAAGGCAAGCGATCGCACCGGACCAGCCGTCTCGGGTTGTCGCGCAATCGCCGAGATCGCCTGGCCAAAGATAATACCGATACCGATACCAGGGCCGAGCGCTGCGAGACCGTACGCAAGACCTGACCCAAGCTCAGCAAGCCCTCTTCGTAAGTTGACATTCGCCGCTACCGCGATCATTGTCGCCATCATGCTATGCATTTGACTTGTTTTCCTCTCCATTCATACAACTGCTACCAACGCTTCTACGGGCATTCATGCCAATGTTGAACCCGGACAAACTCCTTAGTGCCCACCTCCCAAAGATTCGCCTAAGTAGACGGCGGTCAAGATGGTGAATATGAAAGCCTGGAGAAACCCTACAAAAATCTCGTAGCCGGTCAACACCACCAGGGTAGCGGCGGGCAACGGCAATACGATCAACCCAATGCTGCGCACGAACAACGCCTCCGAGATGACTGCGAACGTCACTAACAGTAGATGACCTGCCAACATATTGCCAAAGAGACGAACGGCGAGAGCAAAAGGTCGGACAATAAAAGTTGAGAGTAGTTCGATCGGGACCAGGAGAATGAGGAGTGCTACCGGGACACCGCTAGGCACAAGCGCCGACTTGAAGTAGCGGCCAAAACCCTGTTTCTTGATACCGACCACAATGAAAGTGACATAGACGATCAGTGCGAGAGGGATCGTCACGCTCGTTCTTGCCGTAGCGGGCATCTGAATAAAGGGGATAACCTCGAACAGGTTATTGAAGAGGATGAAAAAGAACAGCCCAGTCAGCCAGGGAACCCAAGCGAGCCCCTCTTGGCCCATCACGTCGATCACCACTGAATTGGTGATGAAGTCCACTGCTGACTCCATGATGTTCTGGATACCACGAGGAACGAGCTGCTGACGCCGACCGGCCACGAAGAACAGCACGAGGGTGATCGCGGCAGAAAGCAAGGTCAACACGGCAATCTTGTTGAACATGAACGCCGTGGAACCAAAGGCGATCGGTTTCCAGTTCAAAAGCTCCGCGATCGGAGGAAAGTTGATACCTGCGAAAATCATGGAACAAGTCTCCACGGAGCCAGTCCGTTATCGCCAAGACGACCCGATACGCGGCGTGCCTCAATGACTACCGCCGCTAGGTGACCCAAAATGACAACGAGCCCGAAAACGACAAGGTTCATCCAATGAGCATGCGCAACCGGTATGACCGCTGCGGTGAGTACCCCGAGCCCGACCAGCAGGGAGATGAAGGCGGCAGCCATCAACCCGGTCATGCCAAATTTGGCCCCCTCCCGAAAGAACAGCGCCATGATCACGAAGTTGGCGGCAACCAGACCAAGGCCATAGAGCGAAGACCAGAGTCCACGATCGCCAGCAAGTGCCCAGGAGATCGCGACCGCGACCGGAGCAACGATCAGTAACCGAACAAGAAACCCTTTGGCGATGCTCACCTCGGGTTGAGTCGACGCACTCGACACCCTAGTGTCTCCTCCTCAGCCAGGCATCAGCCTGACGTACCTCGTCAGAAAGCTCAAGATCCGACTCCAGCAGGTGCGAAACCCCACCGCGCTCCGGATGACGTGCCTTCACGGGGACTGGCGCGCTATCGAGCTCGGCCTTGGACCGGTAGTACATCGACAGAATGGAGCCAACGACTCCGAACACCGCGATCCCCACACCCCAAGCCCAGGAGTGCACCCACTGACCAACGACAACCGCGATGACCAACGAGAGGACCATGGTCCCAAAGGACTCGATCATTTTGGCGATCGCTTCACTAAAACTCGCTA
This sequence comes from Actinomycetes bacterium, assembly GCA_021806545.1. Taxonomy (GTDB): domain Bacteria; phylum Actinomycetota; class Acidimicrobiia; order Acidimicrobiales; family Acidimicrobiaceae; genus Ferrimicrobium. The sequence continues at coordinate 13,957 of JAJZXI010000057.1, forward strand.
CCATACCCCGGGCAACTGACCGGCTCTCCACGATAACCCTCTTCCGAACCAAACCTAGACTACTTTACCAGCTAACCGCCGCCCAACTGCCATCCTGAAACGAACGAAGGAAACTCACTGCAATTACCACGGTCCATCCTCATCAACGGTGTCACTACGAGCTTGCGGCGCTGCACACTTGTCCGCTGCACAACGGGGTCCAACCACCATGCGCGCTCGCATGCGACGACCCAGCCGAGGCTGTTTGCCATTCGCCAGACCTATGTAACCGCCGCTAGCGCCCACTACTCCGAGGATCGCCTACCTGCGCCAGTGGTGAACTCGCCGCTCAAATCAGTGCTAGCTGAAGCTGTCCTGTGGCACGAAGTTAGCGTCATCGCACCTCTTTGTTCCGACGAATGACCTGCATTGCTCGCCCACTCCGTGAGTGCGTTCCTCGAAGGTCCGGATGGAACAAGGTATACAGCAGGACGCCTACCGCGGCAACGGCGATCGGGAGCTCGAACCCAAGCCCCCCAACGTAGGTAGGCAGGAGCGCAAACGCTGAGAGGATCGCGGTCCAGGCCCAAAGAATGGCCACTGCCCGTCTCGGACCATGTCCCATCTCCATCAGCCGATGATGGAGATGCTTCTTGTCTGGGGTCGCAAAACTCACGCGGTGCGCGGTTCTCCGGAGCACCGAGAACACCAGATCCGCCATGGGAACGCCTAGAATGACGAATGGAATTACCAATGGAGCAAAAAAGAAGAACGTCTGATCAGAGACGTTGGCGGTTCGGCCTCCAACCACGGACGTGCTCGCAGCCAACAACAACCCCAGGAGCATCGCACCGGTGTCACCCATGAAAATCTTTGCGGGGTTCCAATTGTGGGGCAAAAACCCGACGCAAACCCCGAGGATCGCAAACGCAATTAACGGACCAATCGACGAACTCGGCAGTTGGCCGAGAGCCTCAAGCCTCAGCGAGTAGAGGCCAAACGCCAGTGAGGCGATTGCAACGATGCCTGATGCCAGTCCATCGAGGCCGTCGATGAGATTGATGGCGTTCTCCATTGCGATGACCCAGATTGCCGTCAGTAACGGCGTCAGCGAGTTCGATAGCACAACGATACCTGCGAACGGAACCTTGAACCAGAACATGGTCACGCCGAAGATCCACAGCAACGAAGCCGACAACACCTGTCCGGCGACTTTGGCGGGAGCCGAGAGATTCCATACGTCGTCGATCACGCCGATACCGGTGATCGCTATCGCCGCTAAGACAACCCCGGCGGGTTCAGACGAGTCAACAAATACTGGCCGAAACGCGTGCAGCATACTGCCTACGGCCATGGCAGCGCCAAAACCCACCAACATGCCGATACCACCCAGGGTTGGTGTCGGTTTGAGATGGGCCATACGGCCCCCAGGCGGAACCACCTGATTAGTCCGAAAGGCGATCCTGCGAACGACCGGTACCACGAGGTACGTCGCCATAGCGGCGACCAGTGTCACCAGAACGTATTGCACACTACCGCTCTGACGGTGGGGG
>JAJZXI010000058.1 GCA_021806545.1 Actinomycetes bacterium
ACCACTGCATTGTCCTCGGCCAAGACGGCGGCAGCGGTGAGGAGCGTGTCATCGAAGTGAGCAAGGGCCCTTGGGTTGCACCGATGCCGTCGCCGCATGGAATGAGTCTACCCCCAGCGCGAGCGAGCCACCTCGTGGTGCAACCGCGAGTTGGTCCATCGAGGATAGAATCACCACTTGATGGGGCAGTTGCGACCACCTGCGCGCTGGAGCAGCGCTGTGGGAGAAGCCGACTGGGTCGCTGTGCGCTTGGGACCCTTCGGTCGCAGCGTCACCTCGGTGGTACCCGCCGGTTTCGAAGCCTACGTCCGGATCTTGCACCCCGCAGAGGAGCCGGGTTTTGGGGAGCGCTTGGTGCGTTGGCGTGAGGTAGCGACTTGGAGCGGCGTGACGCTCGGCCCCGATGCACAATTCCACACGGTTGCCTTGCCAGAGATTCGCCCCGAGACGCCGCCGCCCTGGCGCGGTCAGGGTCCGTGGCAGGGTCAATTGTACCTACCCGACGCCACGTCCCTCGCCGAGGTGCTGAGGGACTTTACCACCACCCCTGAGCAGTGCTTCTTCGGACTCTGGGCTGGCTACGGCTTTGTCGGAGCGTCCTTCGTTCGCGAAGGGTCGTCCCTAGCGGCCCTGCTGTCCGACGCCGTCCGTGCGAGACCGCTTGTGGAGCTGCCTGGTCGTGAGTACCTGCTCTACGAGGGTCCCGTCGAGGCCATGACCGCCACCGCCGGCTTCGGTGATGGCCAGACCGCCAACCTGGCCTGGCCAGCAGACCATGCCTGGTGTCTTGCGAGCGAGATCGACCTCGCATGGACCTACGTCGGAGGCTCACGGGCGCTCATTGACCACCTCCTCGCCGACGAGCGGATCGAGGCTCTTCCAGCTGATGCTGACGATCCACTCACCCGAATCGAGCCGTTCGTTGCCGATCTCGTCAAACGCGCTGTCGAAGAGCTTTTCGATTGCGGTCATACGGTCGTCACTACCTCCATGGGAATACTGGAGGCATCACTGGAATGCCCAACTCGCCGAAGAGCCGGGGTCCTTCAGACTGAATGCGAACACTTCGACGGTGCTAGAAGCCGCACCACTACTCCGGTGCGCCCGAACGAGGACGTTCGCAAAGCGGCGTCTTTCAGACTCACCGGAGCCGTCGTCGGTTTGGTGGAGGGTTGCTGACGGCAACAGACCACCGCTGGGGTCGATGGCACAGCGGTGTCAGGGCTGGGCTGGCGCTCTTATGATCGCCGCGTCCCAAGATGCCCCGTTGCGCCGAGGGCTGGTGTAATCCGAGAACAGCTGTTTGCAGTCTTGCTCAAGAGAGTGTGGGGATGCGGCCGTCCGGGCGAGGCCATGGACAATCCTCAGTGCTGGCGGGATAGTTGCGGGTTGCCAACGCAAATGACAGGTACGAACGGAGGAACATGGGTCCGAAAGCGGCACCAACACCGACGCGGAGGCGTCTGGACAACATCTCGTTGTTCAGACGCCTTACAGCCAGCAATGTTGCAGGCTATGTCCGTGTACGGTTCGCGAGAACTGACGGAATTCATGGAACCGCGCCCGTTTCATGCGCCCTGACTCAAATGGAACACGAGCTCTCGCCCATGATATGCTGGGGAGATGTCCAGCTCCAACAATCGCCAGGTGACAGTGCGCACAACTGCGTCGGTGGTGTGAGATCGTGGCGACCGCCGACCAGGTCAAGGCACTTGTCCGCAGCCACGCGGAGGGAGACGATGGTCAGTTTTACTCGATCGCCATGCAGGTTGCTGCACGTGCCTCTCGTGGCGGTCAAGGTAAGTTTGCACAAGAGTTGCGTAACCTTGTCGACACGGTCCGGAGCCAGCCCGCCGTTGAGCAGGGCCGTCCGATTCCGGTCGCCCAACCCCGGGGAGAGCTTTCCGGGCTGCTCTCAGTCTCCTACCCGGACACCCGGATGGCTGACTTGGTTCTAGACCCCTACGTTCGGGAGCGGCTCGACCGGGTGATTCTGGAGCAGCGCCAACGGGACCGTCTCCGGAGTCATGGCTTCGAGCCTATGCGACGTCTACTCCTCATCGGCCCCCCAGGGACGGGCAAGACGATGACTGCAGGTGCCCTCGCGGGGGATCTCCACCTCCCGTTATTCCTCATTCAGCTCGATGGGCTTATCACCAAGTTCATGGGCGAGACCGCGGCAAAGCTTCGTCTCGTCTTTGACGCTCTCAAGGAGACTACTGGGGTCTACCTGTTCGACGAGGTTGACGCCCTAGGTGGGGAGCGGGCTAGGAACAACGACGTCGGTGAGATCAGGCGGGTCCTCAACTCCTTCTTGCAGTTCCTCGAACAGGATCAGTCCGATAGCTTGCTGGTCGCCGCGACGAATCACCCGCAACTCTTGGACCGTGCGATGTTCCGGCGATTTGATGCCGTGATCGAGTACCCATTGCCGACAGGTGATGTCGTCAAGGCGCTTATTTGTAACCGCCTTGCTGCGGTTCGACTGGGTCGCGTTGCATGGCCGTTGGTCTCCAAGGCTGCGGAGGGACTGAGTCACGCCGAGATAACGCTGGCGGCCGAGCGCGCTGCAAAGGACGTGATTCTCGCCAAGGTGGATGTCGTGACTACTGCGGCACTCGCAGCTGCCCTGAGGGAGCGCCGCAGCGAGTCCAACCGGTAGCGTCTCATGGCTGCTGAGCGCGACCGCCTTCATATCATCCTTCGAGGTTTTGCCGCGCCCGAGCCGTACCGCAGGCCACCTCGGGCGATCCCTGGAACGAGAATCCCGACGCCTGCTAACAGGGGTCAGCATGGTCGCCAGCTCCAATCAGCGCTAGAGCAGGCAGGTGCCGCAGGGCTTGCGCGGCGAGAGTCCGAAGCCGTCCGCGTTGCAGGTGCGCTGGACGGCATCTACGTCCGCTTCGAGAGCTTTCCCGATCTGGACTTGGCACTGGAGAGTCTCGACCCGCATCGAGGCAGGGTCCACCCTGAGCTGCGAGCAGTACGACAGGTAACCATCGATGGCCAGACCTTCGAGCAGGCGGTAGTGTTCGTCCCCGACGGGCAACTTGGCTACTTCCTTGGGCAGGTTGAGGCGTACCTCGCCAGCGCAGATAGTGACAAGCCTCGCAACTACAACCTGATCGACCGCATTCAATCCATTGGCTTGGCGTCGCTGGAAGAGTTGTGGACGGATCCGAAGGCGGAGTTTCCTGTGGGGGATGACGCTGTGTGGTGGGAAGTGTGGCTACGGCGTCGCGATGGGCACGAGTTCGAGCGGCTCAAGCAGTTTGCCGAGGCGGCGGGCGCTGGCGTTGGGGTGCAAACTCTTGGGTTCTCGGATCGACTGGTGGTACTCGTTCGAGCATCTCGCACCCAGCTCTCCCGCGCCATCAATGTTCTTGATGACGTTGCTGAGCTACGGAGACCAAAGGAGTCCGCTGGGCTTATCGCGTTGGATCCTGCGGTGGAACAGGCAGATTGGGTCGACCAGCTCGCGACGAGAACGACGGCTGCACCACCCACTGCTCCCGCTGCATGCGTCGTCGACACCGGTGTCTATCAGGCACACCCTCTGTTCAATGGGTCACTTCTATCGACAGACTGTCATACCTGCGATCCTGAGTGGGGACTTGGCGTTCGACATGGGCACGGCACGGAGATGGCGGGGCTTGCCCTCTACGGCGATATGGGTTCCGCCATGGCCTCGGGTGACCCGATCCACCTGCGCCATCGCCTGGAATCCGTCAAGATCATGCAGCGTCCTAGTGAGAATCTCCCTCACCTATGGGGTGCCCTGACAGCTGCCGCAACGAGCCGCGTCGAAATACAAGCGCCAACTCGTAGACGAGCCTTCGGCATGGCAGTGAGCGCTGGGCGTGATGCAGTGGGCGATCTCCACGCCGAGCGCATCATGGTCGGCCAGCCTACCTCATGGTCGGCCACTGTCGACGCGCTTGCCGCGGGACTCGCCATCGATGTCACCGAGGAGGGCATGGTCTTTCTCGGCGAGGGAACGACGTCTTTTCCTTCTGGCCGCAGGCAACGTCGACACGTTTGAGGATGGCTACCTCGACCGCAGCGACGTCGAGCCGATTGAAGACCCAGGACAGGCGTGGAATGCGCTGACGATTGGTGCATACACGGAGGCCGTGACATTCGACGACCACGAGGCTGGTTACGAGGGGTGGACTCCGCTTGCGCCCAAGGGTGAGCTGTCCCCTCACAGTAGGACATCCGTGCCGTTCCATCGCCAGTGGCCCGCCAAGCCCGATGTCGTACTCGAGGGAGGTAACGTCGCACGCTCGCCTAATGGGTCGACGTTCGACACACCGTATGCATTCCAGTTGCTCACTGCCAAGGCGCCGATCAACGACGGTCGGTTATTGACGGTGACATGCGCCACGAGTGCTGCCACGGCTCGGGGTACCCACTTGGCGGCGTCCATCCTTGCTGACTACCCGAGCCTCTGGCCTGAGACGGTCCGCGCGCTCGTCGTCCACTCAGCAGAGTGGACCCCGGCGATGCGAGCACGTTTTGATGCTGAACGGACCCGTCAAGGGCGTGTCGCGCTGCTCCGACGGTATGGCATGGGGGTGCCCGACCTTTCGCGGGCCACCCGGAGCGCTGCGGATGCACTGACCCTCATCGCCGAGGACACTCTCCGTCCCTTCGATGGTAACGGGAAGACGCGGGAGATGAACCTCCACGATCTTCCTTGGCCGACCGACGTCCTCAACGAACTCGGTGGAGCGCGGGTCCGCTTGCGCATCACGCTGTCGTATTTCGTTGATCCTAACCCGGCCCGGCGAGGGTGGCAACGGCGCTACCGCTACGCCTCGCACGGGCTGCGCTTCGATGTGCGTCGTCCGACGGAGTCGAGCGACGACTTCCGCAAGCGCATCAATCAGCGTGCGCTCGCCGAGGAGGAGAACCGATCCACGACTCATAGTGACGCTGCCGAGTGGTACTTCGGGCCCGAGCAGCGGGTGGCTGGCTCGCTGCACACCGACATCTGGCACGGTACCGCCGCTGACCTAGCGAAGAGGGGTGCCATCGCGGTCTTCCCGGTCTCGGGGTGGTGGAAGGAGCGACCGGATCGCGACCGGAGTGGAACAGGAACTCGCTACAGCCTGATTGTCTCCATCGAGACGCCAGGCCAAGAGGTGGATATCTGGACGCCAGTCGCCACGGAGGCCGGCATTCCCATAGTGATCGAGACGTGAACGTCTTAGCCCCGGAGTGATCAAGCGATGAACTGATCCTACGGGCTGTCGAACTCGGTCATACAGGCGTGTTGCCGATTGGTATGCTGGGGGCCGCGACGGTGGTGCGGCTTGACTCGGTCGTGGCTTCAACGTTCTCTCTGAGCTCCTCTGTCGTTGGGCTACACCGCGTGGAGAGAGGCATTGCATGTGCAAGCCAGCGAAGTGTCAACCACTTGGGGCCGTGGGAGCAGTTTCATTTGGTCCTTCAGGGTCGCGGCGATGGCCGTCCACTACTGGGAGCGATGGATAGGCACTACAGCTAAATAACCTTGTCAAGGTCATTCCTCCTGCGGAGAGATCGTGTAGTTCCATTCACCATGAAACTCAGCCCGCTCGATGTTTATCTGGCGCAACTCTTCATCACTGACCTTTACCCCGAGAGGGTAGCTGTTGGCGTCAAGTTCAGCGTTGATTTTGAGGCCGGTGGTTGTCTTGGTGTTGGCGATTGCGTTGATGATGACCTCATGGGAGATAAGGGGCCTTCCGCGCCAGTTCATGGTGATGTAGGAGAACATCCTATGTTCAATCTTGTTCCACTTTGAAGTTCCAGGTGGCAGGTGATGGACCGTGATCGGTATGCCAATCTCGTTTGAGAGCTTTTGAAGCTCTAGTTTCCACAAGCGAGTCCTGCTCCCGTTGCTACCTCCACCGTCAGCTGTGATCATGATCTCGGTGGCATCTGGATAGGCAACAGATCCCATCTTTTGCCACCACCTGGAGATAGACTCTGCTGCAAAGCTTGTGGTGTCGTGGTCAACCCCGACACTGACCCAGCCCACATTGCGACCGATGTCATAGATACCGTAAGGGTTAGCCCTGCCAAGGGATGGATCGATGAAATCATGAACCAGGACTTCTTCGGGCTCACCCTCTGGTCTCCAGGTCTTACCAGCGTTAGCAAATGCACCAACGAGCTCCTTCTTCTTCGCGTCTACTGATATGACCGGTTCACCTGCATCGAGGAGGGCTTTTGCATGAGACGCTATGAGTTCAAACTGTGCATTGCCATCAGCACGCTGGGTACCTTCTAGATTCTTGCGATTTGGTTGCAGGCTGTAGTGGAGTTCGTGCAAGAGGTCGGCCACCATCGAATGGTTTGTCTGGTGACCCTGACTCTTGAGCTCCTCCGCTAGTGATCTGGTGCTCTTGGTGGTCCATCGCAGCGGTGACTGGGGACCACCGATGGTTGTTGGATCAAGCAGTGCCTCCAAATCAGGGAGCAGGGCTTCATCGACGACAACTGTTCTCTTGCGGCCGCCACCTGGCCGTCTAATACGGCCGTCTTCTCTCTCCTTGGAGAGATCCAACCCCGCCAGTTCCTTGAGCCCTGCATGGATCACGGGACGCGAAACGTGCGTTGCTCGTGATACCAGAGATATCCCGCCATGGCCGAGTACCTGAGCTTCCGCTGCCAAATACAGCCGACGCTGACGTTCGTTCAACACCCCCGAGATGAGCTGGTAACGCTTGGATATTGGCGCTTCATCGTCCACACCCGTATTGTAGCACACGCATGGCAACTATGTAATAGTTATTTCGTGACAGCTCCATAGCTCGTCCTCCGCGTGTCCGTTGTTGTCGGGCACGCTGTTTCGGTGGTGATGGAGCGGTTGCAAACGATTGTAAGTTACACTGAAGACAGGGGAGCATGGTTGCAGCGGTGCCCAGGAGGTCAGTCCTCGCGGGCGTAGAGAAGGACATGACCATGGAAGTGAATGCGAGCGAGTCTGGCGTGGGTAGCTCGCGCCCACGCAACGAGGATGCCCCTCTTTTGCGTGGGTCTCGTGATTACATCGACGACATCAGCCTGCCGGATATGGTGTACATGCGCGTACTTCGCTCGCCCCTGGCGAGCGGTCTTCTCGAGCCGATGGACCTCGCAGTGGTTCGTGAGCTTCGGGGCGTGGTCGTGGCCGCGGATGCCGCGAGCGATCCAGAGCTACGGGTAGTTGTTCCTGCACCACAGGTGCCCGGTGCGGTGATCGCGCCCAAAGGTACCCCCACCCTCGCACGCGACCGCGTCCGTTTTGTCGGCGAGCCGGTAGCAGTCATCGTTGCTGAGAGTCGTTCCATTGCAGAGGATGCGGCTGATCTGGCCTATCCCGTCGTGCAGCCTCAAGACGGGGTGTACACCCTCGATGATGCCGTCGCGGCCCGTGTGCTGGTGCACGTTGATGTTCGTGACAACGTCCTTGCTCGTTGGCGCTCTGAGACGGGCGACGTTGCAAGGGCGTTAGCATCGTCGACCTGGGTGGTGGACGCGGAGTTCGCCCTCCCTCGACTCGTTGCAGCTCCCATGGAGCCCAGAGGTTGTATCGCTACTGTTGATTCGCACACGGGCGCGGTGACCCTGTACGCATCGAGTCAGGACCCTCACCGTCCCAAACAACAGCTCGTGACCACGCTGGGACTCGATCCGAGCTTGGTTCGCGTGGTCGTGCCAGCGGTAGGTGGTGCCTTTGGCTCCAAGGGGGCGATCGCTCCCGAGTATGTCCTTGCAGTTCTTTTGGCCAAGCGACTGGGTCGTCCGGTGAAGTGGATCGAGGATCGATCCGAGAACTTTGTCGGTGCCTATCAGGGACGTGGCATGCGTGCACGTGTAGCGATGGGCTTTGACAGCGACGCCAGACTCCAGGTCTTGACCGCAGACATTCAGGCCGATCTCGGTGCCTACCTGTACCAGAGCACGCCAGTGCCAGCCATTACGGCTGCGACCCTCATGGGGAGTGTCTATGACCTGGCTACCGCTCGGGTTGAGATGACCGGTTTTGCGACGAATCGTGTGCCGACCGGACCTTATCGTGGCGCGGGCCGTCCGGAGGCTGCCTATTTCGTCGAGCGCACCCTCGACGTAGCCGCGCAGGAACTTGGCGTCGATCCGATCGAACTCCGCCGGCGCAATCTCATCGATGCGACCCAGTTCCCCTACCGAACGGTCACGGGGCTGACCTATGATTCCGGTCGTTACCAAGCGGCGCTTGACCAGCTCCTAGAGCGCCTGGGTCCCGCACCCAGCCACGGCGCCACACAACCCGACGGCCGACTTGCCGGGCGTGGTTGCGCGCTGTACATCGAACGGGCTGCGCCGGGAGGCTGGGAGAGCGCGACGGCGATCCTGCAAGAGGATGGTTTGATCGTGTTGCGCTCCGGCGCGAGCGATCACGGTCAAGGACATGCAACGAGCCTTGCGCAGATCATGGTGAGTACCCTTGGGGTCGCGTTCGAGCAGGTCCGGGTCGAACAGGGGGATTCCGATTTTGGGGATGGTGTGGGGACCTTTGGTTCGCGCTCGATGGCCCTCGGGGGTGAGGCCGCACGCCTGGTGGCCGTAGAGCTTCGTGAGCGTATTACTCAACTCGGTGCCGCACTGTTGGAGGCGGCTCCCGAGGATGTTCTCTTTGATGGCGGCCGTCTCTTCGTACGCGGTAGCGCTGAGCATGGCGTGGGACTGGAGCAACTCACCTCGCTCGCCCGCCGACACGAGCTCTTGGGCCCGTCCGAGCTGGTGACGGTGGCGACGCGAAGCAGCATCGACGGACCGGTCTTCCCCTACGGGGCCTATGGAGCCGACGTGGAGATCGATACCGAAACCGGTGTGGTCAAGGTCGCCAGGATCGTTGCGCTCGACGATGCAGGAACGATTATCAACCCACTGTTGGCAGAGGGGCAGGTCCTTGGCTCAACCCTCCAAGGCGTGGCGTCTGCGCTCTTTGAGGAGGTCGTCGTCGACGAGGATGGACAGCCCCTGACCACGAGTCTCATGACCTACCTTGTACCGAGCGCGGTTGAGGCTGCGTACTCGGTGGAGAGTTCTTTTCTGGTCACGCCAACGCCAATGACGATGCTCGGTGCCAAGGGCATCGGCGAAAGCGGCACGATAGGAGCGTTGAGTGCGGTCACAAACGCCGTGGCTGATGCCTTGCGTTCTCTTGGAGTGAGGGAAATACCGGATCCTCCGTTCACTCCGCAGCGTATTTGGATTACGATCGACCGTAGTCAACGAGAGAGCCTTCAGCAGCGATGAACAGTCCACAGCGTATGAGACGAGCCACCATTCGTGACGTGGCTCGGGCAGCGGGGGTGCACCCGAGCACGGTGTCGCGCGCCCTCGGCAACGGTGGCCAGGCCAATGCGCTCGTGAATGCCGAGACCAGAGCGAGAATTCTGCGGATCGCTGCTGAGCTGAACTTTCGCCCGGATATCGCTGCGCGCACCCTCAAGACCGGCCAGTCCCATACGGTTGGCGTGCTGTTACCGGACCTGACCAACCCGCTGTTCCCTCCGATAGTACGCGGGCTCGAGGATCGGTTTGCCGAAGATGGCTTTGTCGTGCTGCTGGGCAACACCGACGATGACGCCCAACGTGGCGAATTGGTCCTTGAGGGTCTGCTATCGCGTGGTGTCGATGCCCTGGTGGTCGCCACCGCACGCCGAGACGGAACCCAGTTCCTCGAGCTGAGCCGACGGTTGCCGATCGTGCTGATCAACCGCGTCTTTGACGACCAGCTAGTGCCTTCGGTCGCTACCGATGAGGTGGCGGGTGTTCGCATGGCGGTCGAGCACGTCTACCGGCTTGGCCATCGAAGGATTGCACACGTCGCTGGCCCCCAAGATCTCTCGACCGGAAGGAATCGGTATCGTGGTTACGTCGCAGAGATGGGCAGACTGGGACTCACGGTCGAGGATTCGATGGTGTGCCGGGCTGGTCTGTACTCCCCCGATGAGGGTTCGCGATGTGCGCGTGAACTGCTCCAAGGTCCCCATGAGCGCCCGACCGCTATCGTCGCCGCGAACGATATGCTCGCGATCGGCTGTTATCAGGCACTGCATGCTCTGGGTCTGAACTGCCCAGAGGATGTGGCGATCGTTGGCTTCAACGATGCCCCCTTCTCGGATCTGCTGTCGCCTCCGCTGACCTCGATTCGTTTTCCCCATTACCAGGTGGGCCTCGAGGCGGCACAGCTAGTTCTCGAGCGTATCGGCGACCCATCGGCGCCGATCAAGGTCATCTTCTTGCCCCCGGAGCTCGTGGTGCGAGGGTCGACCTGCACCAAGTCAACGACCTGAGAACGTCTTCGAACTGAACTCGTCACCGAGTTCGGGCTAGCTCAGCTTGGCGCGCATCCAGTCGGCGGCGACATAGCGATGGCGATACGACACATTGGAGCATCCGTGGTTGCCGTGCTCGAGGATGAGCTGATCGACCGGCCCGGTTACGCTCGCGGCGAGCCGTTTGGCGGCGTCGGGGGAGAAGAGACGATCCTTGGCGCCAAAGATGATCAGGAGGGGGCAGGCGATCGCCGGTGCTGTGTCGATCAACGAGAAGGTCTCGGCACACGCACGAGCCGCTTGCAACGAGGACGAACCGGTTCTCGCCATGAAGGCTCGTTTTGTCAACTCCGGAAGATGATCGAAGTCATCGGCGAGGTGGTAAGGGCCTGAGAGCGCGATGCAGGCTCGATAGCGAGGATTGGCACTCACGAGTCGAGGTGCGTAATAGCCACCGAGGCTTACACCCCATACACCGACGTGATCGGTATCGAGATCGCGTCGCGTGTCGACGAAGGCGAGGATCGCGGCGCCGACCCCGCTCCAATCGCCACGTGCCGGTATCGCATACTCAGCCTCACCTTGTCCGGGACCGTCGACGGAGAGGGTGGCCAGCCCACGATCGAGGAACAGCTGCTCGGTCGTGCGAAACTCCTCTTTGGTCGAGTCCAAGCCAGGGATCAGGACCACAACCGGAGGGGTCTGCGGTGTCGTGAGCGGCTTGCGTAGGATCGCGGCAAGGGTAGTTCCCTCGAAGGGAATCGCAACCCTCTCGCCAGGCGGACGCAGGTGAGGGAGCGCACGATCCAAACAGTCAATCGCCTGTTGATGCGCCTGTTGCATCTGCTCGGGGTAGTCGACGAATAGAAACTTGGCAAAGTGAAAGTACACCGCTGCTTGGGCGAAGTGGGCGCCAGCCGAGAGGAACTCCTCGTGCGCCAAGGATGTTTGAGCCAACTCACGATGGTCATCGCCAGCCGTCGACCAGGTACTACACCAGTCGCTCCAACGCTCGATCGACGCGGTGATGCGCGCAAAGTCGGCCACGTCGACACCGTTGGTCACGAAACGAGGACCCCAGTTGTCGATTGCACTCTGAACCAGCGGGTCTGCCATCTCGCCAGTATTGCACTCGTTTGCGGAAACTGTCAAGCGAAACTGGCCATTTATCGGTGCGACGGCGGATTGCCTTTGACCAATGGTTCTCGGTGTTGTCGTGTAATGACTTGCGCGCACGAAGAGTCATTCGGATGCCAAACTTTCAGAAAAGACCTGTTGGCTAGGGAGAATGTGGCAGTTTGTCGAGCGTATTCACATTCGGCCGTCGTGGGCCAACGCAGGGGTGCAGGCGATGTCCAGCTGTTGAATCACCTCAGCCTGAGACGGACATAAGTCGAGGTAGCAAAATTTGTTAAGAAATTTTCGCAGTTTTTGTGCAAACGGTTGCAATGCGTGTTAGCTTCGGTTTACGTTGATCGCATGGCCCTGGCTGAGCGATTGGAGCAGTAGTTGAGGGTGAGGACGGTGAGAAGGTGGAGCTAGGAACCTCCAGTGCAATCGGTTGGATCGGTGCAGGTCGCATGGGGAGTGAGATGATCGGCCGTCTTCTTGGCGCTGGCTATCAGGTCTCGGTCTACAACAGAACCCGCTCGAAGGCGGATGCACTCACCGAACGGGGGGCCAAGGTCGTCGAGGTCGTCGCGGATCTGAGCGCCTGCGACGCGGTCTTTGTTACGGTCAGCTCCTCGGAGGACTTCGTTGAGGTCATGCTTGGTGACGAAGGTCTCTTGTCGAGGTCAACGGTTCCCAAGGTCGTCGTGGACAGCTCCACCGTGGCTGTCGAGGCCTCCGAACGAGTGCGACAGGCAGTCGCCTCTCGAGGCTCGATGCTGCTGGCCTCTCCGGTGAGTGGTAACCCCCGTGTCGCCGCCGCTGGCAAGCTGACGATGGCGGTATCAGGGCCCGTCGAGGCCTACGAGATGGTTGCCCCGCTGTTGGACGCGATCGGCAGCGGGAGCACCTACGTCGGAGATGGCGATCTTGCTCGGTTGGTCAAGTTGTGCCACAACCTCTTTTTGGGTGTGGTGATGCAGTCGGTCGCGGAGATCACGGTGCTCGCCGAGCGGGGCGGTGTCGATCGGGCAACGTTTCTCTCCTACCTCAACAAGAGTGTAATGGGGTCGATGTTCACCGGATACAAGGCTCCGGCCGTCGTGAACCTGGACTTCGAGGCGACGTTCACCTCCAAGCTCCTACGAAAGGACTTCGATCTTGGGTTGGCGGCCGCGCGGTCCCTCGAGGTGCCTATGCCGGTCGCTGGACTGGTACACCAGATCGTGCAGCAGCTCGTTGGCGAAGGCTACGGGGATGACGACTTCGCCACGCTGATCAAGCTGGTAGCCAAGGGAGCCAACCTCGAGTTGAGGAGCGAAGACGCAGATGTCGATGATGGATTGTCCTCGTAACAGGGATAGGTCCACGAGCCTGCGAGGGTGAGAGAAGGTCTTGGCGGGATGTCGCCGAGTAGCAGAGAGACAGGGGGAAAGAATGCAATCGGTAGTAGGAAACGTGACCCATCAGGGGAGGCGATCGCGCAAGCGGCTGCTTCGAGGAGGCTTGACGCTGGTAGCTGCAAGCTTGGCGCTCGCCGCCTGCGGTAGTTCGGCGAGTGCCTCGTCGTCGTCCACCAGCTCGTCGAAGGCGCCGATCGTGGTGGGAACCTCGTTGTCCTTGACGGGAGACTTCGCGTCCAACGGTCTCGCTTTCCAGCGGGGCTACAACGTGTGGGTACACTACGTCAACGCGCACGGCGGACTCTTGGGTCATCAGATCTCGTTGAAGATTCTCAACGATGACTCGAGTCCGAGCCAGGTGGCTACCAACTATCAGGATCTCATTACGACCGATCACGTTCCGTTGATCGTCGGCCCGTTCTCGTCGTTGTTGACGGTCCCGGCTGCCAAGATCGCAAGTCGGTATGGTTATGCAATGGTCGAAGGCGCTGGCGGCGCTCCGTCAGTGTTCTCCTACGGACTCAAGAACGTCTTCGATGTGAGCTACCCGATCAAGATCGCGGTGGTTCCAACCGCGAAGTGGATCGCATCGTTGCCCAAGAGCGTGCGTCCCACGACGGCAGCGTACGTCACGAGCAACAATATCTTCGCTGAGCCTCAGATTGCACCCGCGCAGGCGGTGTTGCAAAAGGCCGGCGTTCGCACGGTATACAACCAGGTCTTTCAGAGTGAGACGACCGACTTCTCGCCGCTGGCCGATGCGATCGTCGCCAGTCATGCGCAGGTCGTCGTGCTCTCGAGCACCTCGGTGTCCAAGATCATCGACTTCGTGAAGATCTTCGAGGCGAATCACTTCTACCCCAAGGTCCTTATCGGCACCAACGGTGTCGGCGAGCCAACCTTCGTGAACGCGGTTGGTCGGCAGGCTGCCAACGGGATCATCGAGCCCAACGGCTGGTATCCGGGTTATCAGAACCCCCTCAGCAAGACGTTCATCAAGGGATATCTCAAACTCTACGGAGGATCGGCAGGCTCGATCACGGCCAGCAGCGCCGAGGCGTTTGGGACTGGTGAGGTGCTCGCTCAGGCGGTCCAGGCGACCCACAGCTTCAATCAGGCCAAGATACTCAAGTATCTGCACTCGGGCGCCGTCTTCCAGACCGATCAGGGACCGGTGAAGTTCAACGCCAAGGGAGAGAATGTGGACGGTGTCGTGCAGACCTTCCAGTGGCAAGATGGCGGGACCAAGCTCGTTCAGATCCTCCCGAAGAGTTCTCAGTCGGTGGCTCCTCTGTTCCCCAGGCCAGCCGCTGGTTGAGCGAGGAGGAGCGGCGGCATATCGTGATTGGCATGCACCGCCCCCGCTGTGCCGCCGCAACTCAAGCTCGGTGACTATCGAAGATCGTAAGGAGTGAGAACGTTGAATTTACTGGTAATTGGGGTCATTGATGGGATCCTCACCGGCGCCGTCTATGCCCTGATGGCGGCCGGACTGACGCTCATCTTCGGGGTGCTGGACATGATCAACATTGCACAAGGAATCTTTGTGATTCTGGGGTCATATCTGAGCCTTATTCTCGAACAGCACGCAGGTATTGGCCTTTTCCCTGGGTTGATCATCACGATTCCTGTGATGTTCGCACTCGGTATCTTCGTCGAGTGGGCCTTTATCCGTCGTATCGGAGCCGAGAACAGGGTAACGATGTCGATACTGATCACCTACGCCGTGATGATCGTCGTCGAGGGTGTGTTGTTGTTGACCTACGGTAGCAATTACCAGAGCCTCTCGGCCTCGTATGTCACGAACTCGTTCGACGTGGCTGGACACTACATTCCAGAGATCTACGTCTACGGGTTCATCCTTTCGGTCGCCGCTGTGGTGGTGCTGTATGCCATCTTGTATCGAACGCGCCTTGGCACCAGCCTTCGAGCCTCGATGGATAACGCAATGGCCGCCAGCCTCGTGGGTGTCAACGTCAAGCGAGTCTCGACCTTGGCCTTTGGCATCGGTGTCGCGGTGACGGCGATTGGCGGGATGCTCTTTGGTGCGATCCAGCCGTTCACGCCGAATACCGGCTACGACTTGATCTCGCGGCTCCTGTCGATCGTGGTGCTCGGCGGGCTCGGTAGCGTTGGGGGTGCACTCGGCGGGGCGATGGTGATGCTTATCATCGAGGATGTCGTGTCGACGGTATGGTCACCGACGTGGGCCCCGCTGCTGTACTTTGCGGTGCTCATCGTGGTGCTACTCATCAAGCCGACGGGCATCTTTGGACGACAGGCAGTGCGCTCGCAATGACCAGTCCCTTGACTCGCGTGAGGAGGCCCTCCGGCACCGCGGGAGGTGAGGGCCAAGGCGATGTAGTGACCAAGGTCGCCGATGGGTTACTGGCTCGACGTTCGCTCTGGTGGGTGGGCGTGCTGGTCGTATTGATTCTGGTGCCGCTGGTCATCACCGGAGCGACCTTCACGACGATCGCGGTCTATTGCCTCATGTACATGGGGATCGCGACGGCCTGGAACTCCTTCAGCGGATTTTCGGGTTAT
>JAJZXI010000059.1 GCA_021806545.1 Actinomycetes bacterium
TCGCCATGGTCGCTGACCGTACTGGCGCATCGCTCTATGGCCTCGACGATGGGTTGACGAGATCTATCGCAGAGATTGCGTCTCGTATGGAGCTCGGAGTGTCAAGGCGCTGATCCGTCGGTGCAGCGGGTTGGGCATCTTAGATACCTCACACGGCCACCAGAGGGCGTGTACCTCTTGCGGGAGGGGAGTCTTGGACTTTTGCGCGCCGGATGCGATACCAGAGGGTAGCCGAGAAGTTGCGATACTGCGTCGTAATGTGTCCGAATGCCTGTTGCTGACGTAGCAGTGTGTGAGTTGACTCCGTTACGAGCTCAGATCGCCAGCTTAGCGCTGCGGGTCGTTGCTCGATTGAGGGCTCTTGCGTGACGATGAGGAGCTTGCTGCTCTCGATCACTCCCAAAGGTCGGAGTCAGACAGGTCTGGAGATAGAGCGACGTATTTCAGGAGTTGAGGCTCTCAGGAGATAGTGGCTGTCCAGCATCCTCTTTGGGGCGGCAGATTTCAACGAGAACATGTGGCAACTCTGAGCCGAAACACACCTGCAAGGCGGCCGCCTCCAGCGAGGTCGACGTCAGGTTGGATCCGAGCGCATCCAGAAGCTCAGACGGATGCCGTGGAAAACAAGGAGGTCAGATCTCGAGACCAAGTAACGAACCCGTGACAGTTAGCCGACGTGGGTCCGGTCGCAAGAGGCGCCAGCACCCCTGACAGGGAAGCCTCGTTGTCGAGGGTGTGGAGAATGTCACATGAAGAGTGCTCGAGATCTGGACCCCGGCAGATAGAGTGCCCGATCGGTCGTCGTTTTGGGGGTCAGACTCGCGACCAGGAAGCCCGGTAGCGAGTCCAGACATTGTCCCCAATGAACCGACGAAGCATAGGAGTGGATATAGTTATTATTAGACCGCTGAGATCTCCTCCAGATTGCGCTTATTGGTCTTGGGTCCCATGACACCGATAACAAGCGCTACCATAATCATCGCGAAGGAGATGAATGCAAATACACCCAATACGCCGAATGCTTTCAAGAACGCTACAATTGCGAACCCGGTAAACGCGGCGCTTAGGCGACTCCAGCTGTAGGTAAATCCGACACCGGTAGCTCGTATCCGGGTTGGATACAGCTCTGCTTGGTATGAGTGGAACAAGGTGCTAAACCAGTTGTTCAAGAGTGTGATAGCAATTCCGACAATAATGATAAGCATTGGAATGCGCATGTAGGAGAAGATGAGCCCCGCGGCTCCAATTGCCAGAGATACGATCACAATCTGATACTTGCGTTCCCATCTGTCAGATAGCCACATGCCCAGTAGAGGTCCAACCGGATTGAAGATAGCAATAACAAAGGTGTAGAGCAACGAGTGTAGGAGTGTCACGCCTTCGCTTATGAGCAGGGTTGGCACCCAGGCGGCGAACCCATAAAATCCCACCGTTTGGAAGATATTGAAGATGATCAGCATGATTGTCCGTTGTCGATAGGGTGGGACCCAAATCTCCTTGAAATCGCTGTTCTCATCCTCTGTAACCGCGTGAGCAACCGGCTCCGGTAGGGGGCCAGACTCCAGCCCCACCTGCCTCTCGATCTCGTCCATAGCCGCATTTGCCTTCTCGTGTTCTCCGTGCTCTTCGTACCACCTTGGAGACTCAGGAAGGCCTAAGCGAATCCACCATACGATCACTGAACCGAGTGCACCAATCAACACGACCCAACGCCAACCAGCCCACAAGAAGTGGGTAGGAACGAGTATGTAGGCCAATAAGGCCACTATCGGTACTGCCCAATACGTTATGAATTGGCTAAAGGCGATGTAGTGGCCCCTCTGTTTGACCGGGGTCATCTCGGTCACGTAGGTGTCGATGATCACCAATTGAGCACCGACACCAAAGCCTGCACACAGCCGGAAGATGTCTAGCCATAGGGCTGACTGCGACAGTGCCATCAATAGCGTAAAGGCGGAGTAGATCAGCAGTGAATATACGTAACCCTTGCGGCGCCCGATGCGGTCGCTCACCCTTCCAAAAATCACCGTACCAAAGAACATGCCGATGAAGCCAGCGCCGACAAAATATGCTAAGTCCGATAAGGTCAAGAACTTGGCGTGTACTAATGCGGCGCCAACTGCGCCGGCCAAAAAGAGCTCGTAGAATTCAAAGAAACCTCCAGTTGAAATTCGAGCGACCAACCGTGAAAAGTACTTACTAGCTGGTAGTCGATTCATTCTATCTGCAATGGTCACCTGCGGTTGTATTTGACTTGCCATTATTATGGGTCCCCCTTTGATAGATATTGCCTCTTCCCCCTCGAGTCGATAGCCGTTGTTAGTAGCGTGGTCTTAACTCATGAAGCCCCCTCCTCTGGTGTAGGAAGATGCCTGGCGATCACGTTGAGAAGCTGTCGACGGAGGATGGCTAACTTATCTAGGTCAACGCCAGTAGTTATTCCCTGGGCTTCGAAGAACGCCACAAGCTTTTCCGTGTCTACGTTCCCTGCTGCTCCGGGAGCGTACGGACATCCACCGAGACCACCCAAGGCAGACTCGAAGTGTCGGACATCCCACTCATATGCCATTGCGACGTTGGCAAGTGCCCACCCCTGCCGGTCGTGGAGATGCAGTCCCAGCGGTATTGATGAGTCCGTCGCCTCCCGTACCGCGTGGATTCGCTCCTTGACCATTTTCGGTGTGGCAGTGCCGAGCGTGTCAGCGAGGTTCAGCGTGGTGACGCCCATCTCTCGATAGGCTTGGGCCATCTCCACCACGTTGGCGACGGGGACCCAGCCTTCGAATGGGCACTCGAAAGCGGCGCTGATAGCTCCATGCACAAGGAGCTCTCGCGAATGCGCATAGCGCGCGGTCTCTGACAGTATCGCAAGTGTGTCTTGCCTCGAGCGGTTGAGATTGGCTTGATTGTGACTTTCGCTTGCCGAGGCGACCAACATTACAGCCGGAAGACCTGCGGTGATGGCGCGTTCGACACCTTTGATATTTGGGGCCAATGCCACGAGATGCTTAGACAGATGTGCTACTCGGGGGACGAGCTGGTCGCCGTCAGGCAGCATGGGGATGCGGAGCGGATGCACAAACGAAGTTACTTCTACGTGCGCAAAGCCTGCCGATACTAAACCTTCGACTAAGGCGATTTTATCCTCCAAGGGGACAAAACCGCTCGCATCCTGGAGTCCGTCGCGTGGGGTTACATCGGTGATTACGAGAGCCTCTGTCATGACCAACCTTTCTCTAAATTGCATTCCATATGAGACGACCTCCGTAGATCACGAGTACCGGATCCCACCAGCGGGACCCCTTTACAACGTTGCCGTGCGAATCTCCAAACGCCACCGATGCGTAGCGTGGCTGTAATACCACGGCGGAGTTGCGAGGTATCGTGAAGCCCAGATACGCGAGTGGGTTCGCGACGGTCGACCGATAAATCTGGTCCCAGTCAAGGTTCGCATTCACAAGCTTTGAGCAGACGAAGGGCAGATGAAAAAGCGGAGCCCGATTGAGGGTACGCCGAGTTACATCTGTGCTGATCATGTCTGCCAGTAGCCCCTGGGCCTGTGCCTTTTGGAATACTGGCCAAGAGAAGTGGTTGGATCCGTGACCGACGTCCAACACGATTCCGCGATGGACTGCGTTCGCGATAGCCGGGTCAAGGCGGTCGTTGACCAGGATCGATCCTCGGCGACCATGAAAGACATGGGTGAGCACATCTCGCGGCCGCAACGCGGCGACGATTGCCGCCAACGGGAGGAAGGTGTCGGTGAAGTGCACCATGAGTTGTAATCCGAGACTGTCCGCGATACGAACACCATCAGCTAGGAGTGCTTCGTCGTCGCGACGATCGTGTTGGCCTAGGCGGATCTTGATGCCGAGAATGTCCCCTCTCGGGGTTTGCATCACCTGATGGATTCGCTCCTCCGCCTCTGGCGTTATACCTTCGTGGCGAGGTGAGATTGGGTAGGTGGCGAGTCCCTCTGGCAGCAATGAGACCCATCGCTTGTAGGGAAAGCCAGCCACTGCGCGTGACGCGGGAAGGTTATCCCATCCAAAGGTACCAGCATCTGCGGCTCCGAAGACACCAAAGCGCATCAGGTCGCTAGTTCGAACTCCAGGGCCGGGTTCATCATTGAATGCCAGGTGTGTGTGGAAGTCGATGAAGCCTGGCCATAGTAGGCAATCTGGATCTAGCGAAAACTCTCGCTCTCCTTGGTGGTCGACCTCTATGCAAAAACTCTCGCTCTCACACGGCTCTCCGTGCATATAGGAGCGTTCCGCTATGATATGCCACTGTCCCACGGCACAAGCCCGTTACCTGATTGCACCAACGGTATGGAGATGATCGATGACTTCCGGTGAATACTCAAGAAGCTCGCTCAGGACCGTGTTGGTGTGTTGTCCAACCCTTCCACCTGCCCACCGAATTTGACCTGGTGCGTTCGTCAACTTCGGCACAACATCAAGCATCCCAATGGTTTGACCGTCTTGGGTCGACGCGTAGCGAATCATATTGCGAGCCTGGATCTGGGGGTCCTGCGCAATCTCCTCGGCATTCATGACGGGACCAGCGGGTACTCCAGACTCGGCCAACAGATTGACCAAGGCATGGAGGTTATGTTTTTGGGTCCATTCCGCGATATCCGCATCCAACTGATCAACCAGTGCAACCCGGCCCTCATTGGTTGAAAGTCTGGTATCGGTTTTCAGATCCGGCCGACCCATTACCTCTGCCAACTTCTCAAAGGTACCGAGAGTGTTTGCTCCGATAGCGATCCATTTCCCGTCGGCAGTTGGATATGTGTTGGACGGCGCCGCGCGCAGGAGCTGGTTGCCAGTGCGTTCTTGGACCAACCCCGCATTGAGATACTCGGGCAATAGCCCCTCGGTGATGCTGAGCACCGCCTCTGTCAGCGCCACATCTACAAAGTCCCCATGACGGTCCGGGTCCCGGTTTCGTCGATGCAACGCTGCGAGAATGCCGATGGTTGCTTGGAGTGCGGCCAGTTCGTCACCGATTGATACCCCTGTCCGAACTGGCGGGCGATCGGGAAATCCGCTGACGTACCGGATCCCGCCCATCGACTCGGCTATATTCCCGAATCCAGCTCGATCTCGATATGGACCAGTTTGGCCGAATCCAGAGATACTGGCGTAGATAATCGACGGATTATCAACAGCGACCTGCTGATAGCTCAGACCCCATCCCTCTAGACGCCCCGGGCGAAGATTCTCGATGAGGATGTCGCAGCGCTTTGTTAGCTCCTTGGCTACCCCTTGACCTTCGGTCGTCTTAAGATCGATGCTGATCAGCCGTTTGTTTCTTGCTTGCGTGTACCACCACCAGGAGTCTGAGCCCGGAGCGCACTCTCCCCAGTGACGCAGTGGGTCACCATCTGGTGGCTCCACCTTGATCACGTCAGCACCGAAGTCGGCCAGGATGCGCCCCACGGACGGAGCTGCAACCAATTGCCCAAACTCTATGACCCTCAGCCCTTCCAGAGCCACGGCGTGTTTCATGATCGCTCCCGTCTGTGGGCGCAAGTATCGCACAATGTACCAGTCATTGACCTACCTCAAACTGAGTGCTGAGCAGTGCAGCCTCATGCTTCAGAACCTCGACAGCAGCGGTGACACGTTCGTTGCTAAGGCGCATGCGCGGTCCAGAGAGTGACAGCGCCGCCACTACCTTTTGGTCAGGGCCAAATACTGGAACGCTTATCGAGGCGAGGAGTGGATCGCGCTCTCCAGCGGTCGTAGACCAGCCCTGACGACGTATCTCTGCCCAGTCGGGGGGTGGCTGAGCGATCGCTACCCCAGATAGCTGGTACGAGTTATGGATGAGAGCTTCTCGCTCATCGCTCTCAAGCCACGCCAAGAGAATTCGGCCGGCTGATCCGACGTGGATCGGAACGGAGGCGCCAACATTGATGTTGTGTCGTACTGCTTGCGTACCGTCGTGGCGTGCGATGCAGATCCGAACTGCTCCACTGGGGACGAAGACGCTGGCCGTCTCCCCAAACTCTTTGACCAGGCGGTCAAGGATTGGACCACTCTTGGTACGAAGCCCCCCTAGGGCCTTATAGGACCAGTGAATGAGACGCGGGCCTGGCTCGTGCGTCGGTGTGAGCATATCTTGAGCGACCAGCGTCTGAAGAATGCGGTGGACCGTGGTCCGGGGTATGCCCAGGCGGACGCCCAACTCCGATGGTGTTAGCGCTGGTTCGCCAGCCAGCACGTCCAAGAGCTGGGCCATTTTCGCGATGACTGCGATCTCTGAGGCCCTCTCATCTGTCCGTATTGCGGTCACTGCGTCCGGATTATGCACAAGTAGAAGTATAGCGTTCTCATTGAGGGATGTCAAGGAGAACGGCAAGGTACCCACCGATCTCTGAGACGTATGGAGTCAGAGTCCATTTTTGCATCGGATTGGAGAACCGAGACAAGATCCATGCGATGGCATCTGAGCTGGCATCATGGGTCATCTTCTGCTCGACCAGGGGCTGTGGTCTGCGATGATGTCACGCTGGTGCCGACCAGGGAACAGGTGGTCGCCTCGAACAGAGCTCGGGCTCGTTGTACCAGGAGCGACCGCTCCTACGACCAGACCGGGTGCTCCTTGTGGTAGGTTCCCAGGTGATTACCGTGAACGTTGCGTCCAAGAGCCGTCGATTGTGTATGTCTCTCTGAGACATCGACTCCTCCAGCGGCCGAGGCCTGCGATGGCGGGGCGATGTTGGACAAACGGGCTGCTTGCGCCTGCTCGACGGGTGAGGTGGCAATGCGATGCCGTGTTGGTGTTGCTGTTCGGTGGTGCGGTGCCGACACCACTTCGAACTGGCGCTGGCGACTCGGCTCTGTTGTAGCCATGACAAGGCGGTTCGTGATGTCTTGGGCAGGGTCCTGGTTCTCCACCGCGAAGTGGGACTCGGGAGCCTTGGCAGGGCAGCACACGATGGGAGGCAAAGGTCGCTGAGGTATGGGTGACGTGGACGCAGGATCGAAGCGTTCTTGGTCCAGCTGGCTGCGGTGCTCATTGCGGCTGATACTACCGAAGCTTGAGAAGCGAGGTGATGAGATCGTCGGTTTGCCAAGCAAAGGAGGTGATCGATGCCGGGGCCAAGGCGCACACGAAGGATAGGGTCGTGCCCAGCGAGAAGGCGGCGGGGCACCGGCTAGTTTGGATGCCAAGATCCAGGCTGGTGCTGTCGATGATGATCCAAAGGATGTCGGCTCCACAAACCCAAATACGGCCAAACTCGCTCCGGCCTAATCCAAGGCCCAGCACCCTTTTTCGACTCAGCCGCATCGACGATGGGTTCCACGTCGCCGACAACGCCAAGGCTGTCGCCATTGAGGGCTCACAGAGATCGTTGTGGCCAACGCGGCAATCCAAGCCGTAGATGACGTCAACGAACTCATCCCTATGATCGCCGCGACTGCGACGAGCCTCACAGTCGCCGGTTCTGCATCGAAATCCGCGGCCGAGAACCCGAGGCTACCTCCCAGATTGGGGCGGCTCGTGGAGCCTGTCGCTCGACCTAGGAGGTTGCTCTGCCACCGGCCTTCGTACTCCTGCACCAGCCCTGTGGTAGTCCACCGGCAAGGCAAATCGTTTATCGTTATGCAGTTGCCAGTAGCCGTCTCGCAACCACGTGGTGACTGGACCCGGTCGGCGGGTGCCTATCGGCATTCCGTCGAGGGTCGAGGCCGGCATGACACCCCCGGCGGTACTGGTCAGGAAGATTTCATCAGCAACCCGAAGTAGTTCGACGGTGACATCGCCGACGATTACCTCGATATCGTTCAGGCGAGCCAGCTCGATCACGCTTTTGCGGGTAATACCTTCCAGCACGCCGGTTGCCGGTGTGTACAGTCGGCCGTCAGCGACAGCAAAGACGTTGTAGCCGGGGCCTTCGGTGATTTTTCCGGTGCCATCCGTGAGAACCGGTAGTGAGGCACCCCTGTCATAGGCCTCGAACAAAGCTCGGGTCAGGTCTCCCCAGTGGAAGTTTTTCACCGTGGGATCGATCGAGCGTGCTGGAATCCGGTCGGTATCGCAAGCGAGTGCGAGTGAGACGCCGCGCGCTTGATCCTCTTCGCTGGCGATCCATACGTAGGGAATCGCGTAGGCGTAGAACTGGGGACTAACTCGTCGCGGATCACGAACGCCCGGCTCAGGAACGCCGCGAGTGACGATCGCTTCGACGTAGGCTTGGTGCAGTCCTGAGAGCGCCACGGTGGTGATCAAGATGTCTCTGATCTCGTCCAGGCTGATAGGTGGAACCAGGCGAAGTTTTTCGCACCCGCGTTGTAGGCGGGAAAGATGGTCATCGAGCCGGAAGAAACATCCGTTCCAAACCGAAACGACGTCATAGGTAAGGTCCGAACGGGTAAAGCCCATGTCCGTTATCGGGATTCGCGCCTCGGAGATCGGGACGAACTCGTCGTGGATCCACGCACACCCTGACGAGAAAGGATCGCGAGCCTTGTCCTGAAAATGGTCGTCTGTGGAGGGTGGCTTGAGTGTGCGGCTCGGATCGGACATGACGTGATCCTATGCTGCGTCAGTGATGACCGTTGCGCACGTGCAAAATACCGTGTGAGTGATGAGAAGACGTGCATCTGCCGGATGAGGCGCCTTCTCCTTGAGCGTCCTTGGCGAGACGCTACCGATGCG
Source organism: Actinomycetes bacterium (assembly GCA_021806545.1). Lineage (GTDB taxonomy): Bacteria > Actinomycetota > Acidimicrobiia > Acidimicrobiales > Acidimicrobiaceae > Ferrimicrobium. Next base: position 8,677 of record JAJZXI010000059.1, read on the forward strand.
CATCGGTCAGGTCAGGCGAGTCCTCTGGGTGCGTAACAAAGTCAATTGGTGAGGTCGCATTGGCTGCTCGGTGCGTTGTCGCGTGTTGTTGAGCCAAGATGTTGGAGCCAGTTGTCCGTCTGGTGGCGATCGCGTGTCAATTGACGCTATCGCTCGGGCGTTCCAGCTTCCTCCGCGTTGTTGTGCCCGCTACTGGGCTCGGCGCCCTCGGACCTTTCGTTGGGCGGCGACGTATCCAGTTGAGAGAGCCAACGCCACGCGACACAAGGGAGAGCTGCTGGACTTTTCAACACAAGATGCAGGTCTCCTGCGTGACTCGTACTGTTCGGGCGACTGTATGCGTGAACCCAGCACCAGCGTTGCTCCTAGTCTTGGGCGGCGACCATGGCGGTCGTCGCATTGGCGGGAGAGTCAAGGATTGGGTGTGGGTTCGATCGCGAGCGCGGATTTCGTCAGAGCAATCGACAAAGGCGAGCGAACATGATGTTGATGGGAGCCCAAGCCGTGGTGTGCCAGGGGATCGGTGGCGCGGGTAAGGTATCTCCGTGAACGAGACATCATTGGGTGGCGCGAGGACGGTTGCACAGCTGCGGGAGTTGGCCTACGACAGCGGATTCGAGGTAGTGGATGCGTCGGTTGGTTCCCCAGTCGATCCACCTCCGGCGGTAGTGCCGCACCTACTGGCTTCGTCGGGAGTCGAGCGACACTATCCGCGTTCGGATGGGTCACCCGGCTTCAAGGATGCGGCGTTGGCGTGGTTGTTGCGCTCGGCGGGAGTTGCCCTCGACGTTGCTCAGGTGGGTGCTACGATCGGCTCCAAGGAGTTCATCACGACTTTGCCGGCGATCCTTGCACGCCAACGCCAGGATCGCGACGTCGTGCTGGTACCCTCAATCGCCTATCCCAGTTACGCGGTGGGTGCACGATGGGCCGGTCTCGAGGTCTATCCGATGCCACTAGGAGCTGACGGTGGTCCGGACTTCGGTGCAATTCCTGAAGAGGTAGCGGTGCGGGCCCTTCTTGCGTGGGTGAATTCGCCGAACAACCCCACCGGTGCGATCTATGACCTTGCAGGCGCGTCGCGGTTCGGCGAGCGCCACGGCGTGATCATAGCATCCGACGAATGCTATCGGGATTTTGGTTGGAGTGGCCAGCCTGGTTCCTTGCTCGAATTTGGTACGGCTTCGCACATCGGCGTCTTTTCGCTCTCGAAGCGCTCCAATCTGGCCGGCCTTCGTATTGGCATCTACGCCGGTGACACAGACCTTATCCGGGAAATTGCACAGACGCGCCGCGAACTTGGTCTGATGCCTCCTGGGCCGGTACAAGCAGTCGCTGCTCGGATCTTCGAAGATGAGGAGCATGTACTCGAACAACGTCGTCGGTATCTTGAGCGACTCGAGCTGCTGGCGGGTTGGATGTCCCGGCTGCTCGACACACCGGTATCGCCTCCTCAGGGTGGTATTTATCTCTGGGTGCCGGCGACGGCCGAGTTCAACCATGATGGAACAGCACTGGCGAGGATGCTGGCGAGCAAGATTGGTCTGGTAGTTGCACCTGGGGAAAACTATGGCGATCCAAGGTTCGTGCGCATTGCAGCGACGATCTCGTCGGGACAGATGGAGGCACTTGCGCCTCGGATGGGTTCGGCCGGGTAGGTTAGACCGGTATGGTCAATCCTGCTGAGATCGAAGCGCTCTACGAGCGACGCACCTCCCTATCGCCCGACGATGTAAACGCCCGATCACTGGTCTTCGAGGTGCTCACCGAACTGGACCAGGGTTCGCTACGTGTCGCCGAGGTTGACGTGGCCTCTGATACGGTGGTCGTTCGTGATTGGATCAAGAAGGCGATCCTTCTCTCCTTTCGTCTGCGAGGACTCGCGACTCACACGGTTGGCCCATTCGAGTTCGTCGACCGGCTTCCCTTGAAGCATGACTACGCGCGTGCGGGTGTTCGGGTGGTGCCCGGCGGCTCAGCTCGCTTTGGGTCCTACCTCGGGCCAGGGGTTACGCTGATGCCAAGCTATGTCAACATCGGTGCCTGGGTCGGCGCCGAGACGATGGTCGACACCTGGGTTACCGTCGGGTCGTGCGCGCAGGTTGGCGAGCGGGTGCACCTCTCAGGAGGGGTAGGCATTGGAGGTGTCCTCGAGCCGCCGCAGGCGGTGCCGGTGGTGATCGGAGATGACGCGTTTGTGGGGTCGCGAGCGATGGTGGTCGAAGGTGCTCGTGTGGGGGAGGGAGCCGTTGTCGGCGCGGGCACCATCGTTACCCCCACGATCCCGATCTTTGACCTGGCGACAGGGGAGGAGCTCCCTCGCGGCATGATACCTGCGTGGTCCGTTGCTGTCAGTGGAACGAGGCAGCGTGAGACTCCGGGTGGCACCTTCGGGATGAGTTGCATTCTGATCATCTCACGACTCGAACCCGGACGTCGGCACGAGAAGACCGAACTCAACGCGATTCTTAGGGACCACGGCGCGGGCCTGTGAGTAGGGTAGCGGGCTATGCTCGCGAGCTTCTCGCCATACCGTCGATGTCGGGAGATGAACGGGCGATTGCGGACTTTGTCCAGGCCAGGCTTTCACAAAAGCACGGTTGGGGCGTCGAACGGATCGAGGATACGGTGATTGCAACCTGGCCAGGTGGTGGGTCAGGTAGCGGGCGACGGATCCTTCTCTGCGGACACCTTGACACGGTCCCTGGCGAGGAGGGATATCAAGAGGATGAGGACTATCTCTACGGCCTTGGTGCCTGCGACATGAAGGGTGGGCTCGCGGTCATGCTGGCACTCGCCGATGAACAGCTAATGGACGCTACCACCTTGGTCTTCTATCCCTGTGAAGAGGTTGCCTTTGAACGCAATGGTCTGCATCGACTCGGATCTCGCGAGGCGTTGCTGGCCGATCACGATGTGGCGGTGTTGCTCGAGCCGACCGATGGGGCTGTCGAGCTCGGCTGCCAAGGAACCCTGCGCGTTCGCCTTGATCTGCATGGGCGTCGGGCACACACCTCGCGACCTTGGATGGGCGTCAATGCCATCGACCGTCTTGGCACGGTACTCGCTCGGGTCAACGACTTCGACCGTCGCAGCCCGGAGTTAGGGGCGGTCGTTTTTCGAGAGTCGTTGTCGCCCGTACGAGTCGAGAGCTTTGTCGCGAACAATGTAGTTCCGGACAAAGCGGCGCTATGGCTGAACTATCGATTTGCCCCTGACCTCACGATCGCCCAGGCGAAGGACCGTCTCGTCGCTTGGATTGCACCTGAGCTGACCGATGATGACACGATTACCCTGGAGGACGCTGCTAGTGCTGGCACTCCGAACCCTGAGGGCTTTGAGGCCCTGATCAGGCGGGCGGGCAGCGTGCGTGCCAAGCTCGGCTGGACAGATGTGAGTTTTCTGTCGGGGCTGGGTGTCCCCTCGGTGAACTTCGGTCCTGGAGACCCGCTCTTGGCTCATAGCGGTCACGAGCGTGTGGCAAAGTCGGCGTTGGTAGCGTCACTTGCAGCGCTCTCGTCGTGGATAGGCATCGATCGAGAGAGTAGGACAACCTGAGGGACTGGTCCCCGAGGTCACTCGCTGCTACAGGCATGGTAGGACGCGAATGGGTGTCGGATCTGAGTCATTCGGATACAAAGATCTGGACGGGACCCACGAGCCGGAGGTGGTTAGCCGCGACGGAGGCATGGTCGCGAAGCCGTTTCGCCCGTGGCTAAGCGGCCTTCACCGCCGCAACGAGCTTGGTGAGAGAGTCTTTCGCGTCACCAAAGAGCATGATCGTCTTGGCGTCATACATGAGGGGGTTGTCGATGCCGGCAAAGCCAGGACGCATGGAGCGCTTGAGGAAGATGATGTTCTTGGCGCGGTCCGCGTTGAGGATCGGCATGCCATAGATCGGGGAGTCCTTGACCTCTCGTGCCGCTGGGTTGACGACGTCGTTGGCCCCCACGACGAGGACGACGTCGGTGAACTGGAAGTCATCGTTGATCGCGTCCATCTCTTTGAGCTGCTCGTAGGGGACGTCCGCCTCAGCGAGGAGGACATTCATATGTCCGGGCATCCGTCCTGCCACCGGGTGAATCGCGTAGTGGACCTCGATGCCTCGTTGCTCGAGTGTCAAGGCCAACTCCTTGGCGACGTGCTGGGCTTGGGCGACCGCGAGGCCATACCCAGGGACGATGACCACCTTCTTGGAGTAGGCAAGGAGGACCCCGATGTCCTCCGGGTTGCCCGAGCGGTAGCTCCTGGTATCGGTGGACCCATCGTGGCTCTCTCCGACACCCGCAACCGGCTTACCGACCGCTGCAAAGAGCACATTGCCAAGGCTTCGACCCATCGAATCGGACATCATCTTGGTGAGCAGGGTCCCAGAGGCCCCCACGAGCGTGCCACCGACGATGAGACCGGTGTTGCCGATCGCAAAACCACTCGCAGCGACCGCCACTCCGGTAAAGGCATTGAGCATGGAGATCACCACCGGCATGTCGGCCCCACCGATAGGCAAGACGAAGGCGAGGCCAAGGACGAGGGAGATCACCAGCAGTACCCCGAGCGCTAAGACACTGGCGCCGATGGCGACGAGATAGACGACGAGTGCGAGTATCCCAAGCACAAGGATCCCGTTCACGACGCGTTGGCCCGGGTAGGTGATCGGGGTCCCTGACATGAGCTCTTGGAGCTTCAAGAAGGCGATGATCGAGCCAGCAAAGCTCACCGAACCTACGACGACCGAGAAGACGACGGCCAGGATCGAGACGGTCCCTGGTGCTCCGATAGTGACATGCATGTACTCGTCGATGGACACGAGCGCTGCCGCTGCGCCGCCGACCCCGTTGAAGGCGGCGACCATCTGGGGGATTGCGGTCATAGCGACCTTGCGGGCAGAGACGGCGCCAACGACGGTGCCGATCGCCACGGCGATGAGGATGAGGACCACCTTGGTCGTCGAGGGGTGCAACACGAAGAGGGATGCGACGAGCGCAATCGCCATGCCAACGGCCGCAGTCGAGTTGCCCTTGCGGGCACTTCTTGGCGAGCTGAGCTGCTTGAGTCCCAGGATGAACCCGATGGCGGCGACCAGGTAGGCAAGATCGACGCCCTGTTGGAGGGTGATCCCGTGCGTCACGAGGCCAAAGATGGCAAGGTTCATGGAGCGGTATCTCCTGACTCACTGGCTTTGGGGCGAGGCTTGAACATCTCGAGCATGCGGTCGGTGACTACAAACCCACCGACGACGTTGATCGTCGCCAGCAAGACGGCCACAAAGCCGACACTGAGCTGGAGTGGACCGTGTGCGCGCATCTCGATGGCGATCGCTCCAACGAGAATGATCCCGTGGATCGCGTTCGATCCCGACATCAGCGGTGTGTGCAAGACGGTCGGGACCTTGGAGATGACCTCAAAGCCTACGAAGGCGGCCAGGACAAAGGTGGTCAGATAGCCAATGAGTTCGTTGCTCATCGTGGGGTCCGATCCGATGCCGACTCGGTGGCATGTTTATCCTCCATAACGCAACTCTCCCTTGTGGGTGACGCAGATGGCGTCGACGACCTCATCGTCGAGGTCGATCGTGAACTCGCCCTCATGCATGAGCGAGAGCACCAGATTCGAGAGGTTTCTCGAGTAGGTCAAGCTCGCATGATGAGGGACCAGGCGCGCTAGGTCCTTGATCGCGACGATGACGACGTCATCGAAGGTGATCACCTCTCCTGGCACACTGCATTCGCAGTTGCCTCCGGTGTCGGCGGCGACATCGACGATGACGGATCCCTTGCGCATCGCGGTGACCATGTCCGTGGTGATAAGCGTCGGGGCGCTACGGCCCGGGATCGAGGCGGTGCTGATCACGATGTCGGCCGCAGCAACCCTCTCTGTGAGGAGGTCCTGTTGGCGTTGGAGCTGCTCTTTGGACTGCTCTCTTGCATAGCCTCCGGCCCCCTCGGCCGCTTCGACCTCGACATTGATGAACTTGGCACCAAGACTTTGCACCTCCTCGCGAACCGCGGAGCGCACGTCGAAGGCCTCAACCACCGCGCCGAGTCTGCGAGCGGTCGCGATCGCCTGGAGACCAGCGACACCCGCCCCTAGGATGAGTGCCCTCGCTGGTGCCAACGTGCCTGCGGCGGTCATCTGCATCGGAAGGATCTTGTCGAGGTGATCGGCACCCAGGAGTGCGGCCTTGTACCCAGCGATCGAGGCCTGGGATGAGAGGACGTCCATCGGTTGTGCTCGTGAGATCCGCGGCAAGCGCTCCATCGCGAACGCGGTGATATCGGCGGTCGCGAGCGACTCGAGTAGCTGTGGATGGAGATGGGCCTGGAGCATGCAGATGAGTACCGATCCAGGCGGGAGGGCACCGAGTTCGCCCTCTGCCGGTGGCTGTACCCTCAATACGATGTCGGCGTTGGCATAGAGATCGCCAAGCTCATAGGTGACCGTGGCACCCGCTTGGCGATAGAGCTCATCGGAGAAGTGAGCACCCTGTCCGGCACCCGCTTGGACCCAGACCTCGATGCCTCCCGCGCGCAGCTTGGCCACGGTGTCTGGGACGGCCGCTACCCGCGTCTCACCCTCAGCTGTCTCCTTTGGTATCGCTGCCTTCACGACCGATCTCCACCTTCAACCCTCCCCCACCGTAGCGCCTTGTGGTGCGCGGGTACTAATTGGCGACA
>JAJZXI010000060.1 GCA_021806545.1 Actinomycetes bacterium
GACGATCTACGCGTTGGTTGCAGGCCTGCCAGAGCAGAAGATTCAGGTGATCTCGCCAGATATCGGCGGGGGCTTCGGCAACAAAGTTGGTATCTACCCAGGATACGTTCTCTCGATCGTGGGATCTATCGTCACCGGGAAGCCGGTGAAGTGGATGGAGGATCGATCAGAGAATCTGATGTCAACCTCTTTTGCCCGCGATTATCACATGCACGGCGAGATCGCCGCCACACGCGAGGGGAAGATCTTGGGCCTGAGGGTGCATGTCCTAGCGGACCACGGCGCCTTCAATGGTGTTGCTCAACCGACAAAGTTCCCGGCTGGGTTTTTCCACATCTTTACTGGATCCTACGATTATCCCGCTGCCCACTGCAAGGTGACCGCGGTCTATACCAACAAGGCGCTTGGTGGGGTCGCGTACGCCTGCTCGTTTCGGATCACGGAGGCCGTCTACCTGGTCGAGCGTATGGTTACGTGTCTGGCCGACGAACTGAAGATCGATCCAGCGGAGCTACGGATGAAGAATCTTCTACGCCCGGAGCAGTTCCCCTATCTGTCACCGACGGGTTGGGAGTACGACTCGGGAGACTATCCGCGGGCGCTTCAGGAGGCGATGCGAATAGCCGGATATGACGAGCTCAGGGCTGAGCAGGCGGCTCGACGAGCGGCTGCGCAGGAGCCGGGCGCTGACCCGGCCGCACCGCTCATGGGAATTGGACTGTCCTTCTTCACAGAGGGAGTGGGTGCGGGCCCGAGGAAGCATATGGACATCCTTGGCCTTGGCATGGCGGACGGCTGTGAGCTGCGCGTACATCCGACAGGCAAGGCTCAGCTAAGGCTCAGCGTCCAGACCCAAGGGCAAGGTCACGAGACGACGTTTGCCCAGATCGTCTCGCATGTCATCGGTTTGCCGCCCGAGGACATCGAGGTCGTTCATGGTGACACCGACAACACGCCTTTTGGTCTGGGGACCTACGGCTCCCGCTCCACCCCGGTGTCGGGAGCGGCCGCCGCGGTAGCGGCCCAGCGGGTCAAAGACAAGGCGCGCGTGATCGCCGCTGCCGCCCTGGAATGCGCTGTTGAGGATTTGGAGTGGGAGCACGGCCGATGGTACGTCAAAGGCGATCCGTCTCAGGGCAAGACCATAGCGCAGATCGCTATGGCCGCCCATGGATCACTGGAGCTGCCCGAGGGTGTCGAAGGTCACCTGGATGCTTCGGTGGTCTACAACCCACCAAATCTCACCTATCCCTTTGGAGCCTACATTTGCGTCGTTGATGTGGATCCACAGACCGGTTCGGTGAAGGTTCGACGATTTATCGCCGTTGATGACTGTGGTCCGCGCATCAACCCCATGATCGTGGAGGGCCAGGTTCATGGTGGTTTAGCCGATGGACTGGGAATGGCGTTGATGGAGGTCATCGCTTTCGATAGCGACGGAAATAACCTCGGTGGGTCATTCATGGATTATCTGTTGCCGACGTCGATGGAGTGTCCAAGCTGGGAGTTGGGCCAGACGGTGACACCCTCCCCTCATCATCCCATCGGGGTCAAGGGAGTGGGCGAGTCCGCGACGGTCGGCTCACCGCCCGCGGTGGTCAATGCGGTCCTCGATGCCCTCCAGATCCGCCACGCCGACATGCCATTCACCCCTGCGATGACGTGGCGTGCCCTTCAGGGAAGACCGATGCGGCCGGATTTGGCGATCGAGTAATGAGTCGGCAGAATCTGTCGTCACGTCAGGCGGTCCTGTATGCGTCCCGCACACCTTACGTGCACGCTCTCGTGGTCTATGCCCAGCGTCCGACGTCAGCCAAGCCGGGAGACGAGGCGCTCGTGCTGGCGGATGGAACCATCGAGGGCTTCGTCGGCGGTGAGTGCGCAGAGGCAACGGTCCGACAGCAGTCTCTCGCGGCCCTGCGCTCTGGAGAGTCAGTGCTGGTGCGAATCACGCCCGAGGCTGAAGCGGATGTAGCTGGGAAGAAGGTGGTGCACAATCCGTGCCTCTCCGGTGGGACGCTTGAGGTGTTTCTTGAGCCACTCATTCCCTCTCCACTGGTGTATGTTATCGGCAACACCCCCGTCGCTGAGTCCTTGATGTCCGTGGGGAGTGCCGCCGGCTACGTCATGCAGACATACGCTGGGGCGATCGATGATGATGCGTGCGCCCTGGTAGTGGCGTCGCACGGCAAGAACGAGGATGAGGCACTCGTCGCAGCACTCAAGGCTGGTGTCCCCTACGTCGGGCTTGTGGCCAGTAGGAGACGCGGTGCGAGTGTGGTCGCACGGCTCCCGGTCGATGATGCGCTCAAGGCGAGAATCAAGACTCCGGTTGGGCTCGCCATCGGGGCAAGAACTGCGGGTGAGATTGCTCTGTCAATCCTGGCTGAGATCGTTGCCGAGCGTCCAAGCCCCATAGTGGGTGGCGATCAGAGAGTGGCGACACCAGCGACGCAGATCGATCCCGTGTGCGGAATGGAGGTAGTGGTGTCGGATACCTCCTTGCACTCGACACACCCAGACCCTAGAGAACAAGGGAGACTGGTGTGGTTCTGTGGACCAGGATGTCAGCAGGCGTTTCTCGCCGATCCGGCGGCTTTTGCCGGCACGACGCGGGCGGATCATTGACATCGATCGATGAGCTAGCAGCCTCGCCAAAGGAACTCCAGGCTGCGCTGGAGCGCGTGGGCTATCTCGCTGATACCGGTATTGCTACCGCGCTGTTTTGCGCAGTGCGACTACCCCAACCGCTGCTATTGGAGGGAGAGGCTGGCGTTGGCAAGACGGAGGCTGCCAAGGCCTTAGCTGAGGTGCTTGGCACCCGACTGATCCGCTTGCAGTGCTACGAGGGGATCGACGCCGCCGAGGCGCTTTACGAGTGGAACTTCCCTCGGCAACTGCTCGCGATTCGCGCCGCGGAGACTGGCGGTAGCCACATCGCCGACGATCATGTGTTCACCCGAGATTATCTCATCAGCCGTCCCTTACTCCAGGCGGTGGATCATCCAGGGCCGCTCCCCGCGGTCTTATTGATCGACGAGGTTGATCGGGCCGATGACGAGTTTGAGGCGTTTCTCTTCGAGTTACTCGCCGAGGCGAGTGTGACCATTCCCGAGCTTGGTACGGTGCAGGCAAAGCACCCGCCAGTGGTTATTCTCACATCGAATCGATCGCGGGATCTTCATGATGCGCTCAAGCGCCGGTGTCTGTACCACTGGATTGACTATCCGGACCTCGACCGAGCTGTTGCCATCATACGCCAGCGAGTCCCAGCTGCGACGGAGTCGCTTGCGAGTCAGGTTGCGAGGGCGATTCGCCGTCTGCGATCGCTCGAGATTCAAAAGCCACCGGGCGTAGCAGAGGCCATCAACTGGGTGCTCGCCTTGGATCTGCTCGGTTACCCCTCGCTCGACGATGAGGCGGCGTCGATGACCGTAGGTTCGGTCCTCAAGTACCGCGAAGATCTTGCTGTCGTGGCAGATAAGGGATTTGGGTGGTTGACAAGTGCGTGAAGGGGCGCGAAAACCCGTCACACGAGCGACTCGCCGCTAGGCTCGGATGGAGCGAGACATCGACCTTGCGAGTGTAGCAGCCCGGTTCGGGCGGTTGCTTCAGGCGGCAGGCGTGACGATCTCAGCGGATCGATCCGGCCGTTTCGCGGCGGCGGTCGCTCTTGCACCACCGATCACGGTGTCAGAGCTCTACTGGCTGGGCCGCGTGACCCTCGTCTCGCAACAATCGCAGATCGAGATCTTCGACCGTGTTTTCCGGCAGATCTTCGAGGGGATGGTGGATCCGGCTGAGTTTCGGGGCGAACAACGTTCTCCTACTAGGGGTTCACCGGGTTTGGTGCAACCACGACCACGCGAGGCAACGGCTCCGCCATCACCAATCGACGGTCATCTCCCGTCCTGGCTCAACGATGATGGCGTTGCGCGTGACGGCGAGCGATCGAGCGAAGACCATCGTCCCGCCGCTACTATGAGCGCGCATGAGCGTCTGCGTCATAAGGACTTTGCAAGTTTGTCCGAGGTCGAGTTGGCCGAACTGCGCCTCCTCAAGGATCGCTTTTCGGTAGCGACTCCGCTTCGAGATAGCCGTCGTCATCTTCGATCACCTCATGGGGGCAGGATTGACGTTCGTGCGACGTTACGTCGCGCACAGCGCACCGGTGGTGAGCCCTCGCGTCTGGTGCACCAGAGTTCGCGTCGTCGCCATCGGCGCCTAGTCCTGTTGTGCGACATTTCGGGCTCCATGGAGCCCTATGCTCGCGCATATCTGCAACTGCTCATGGGTGGTGTCCATGGAACCCGGGCGGAGGCCTTCGTCTTTGCTACTCGATTGACGCGCCTTACCAAAGTGCTCAAGGAGGTGGCCCCGGCGCTAGCGCTAGCGCACGCTGGACGCAGTGCGCCGGACTGGTCGGGTGGTACGCGCATCGGGGAGGCGCTTGCCGCATTCAACAACGAGTACGGCCGCAGGGGACTCTCGCGGGGGGCCGTTGTCGTGATCCTCTCAGATGGCTGGGATCGCGGAGATCCGAGGGTCCTTGATCGAGAGATGGCGAGGCTGCACCTGCTCGCGTTCAAGGTGATCTGGGTGAACCCGCGCAAGGCCGCGCCGATGTATGCGCCCCTCGTCCAGGGCATGGCTGTTGCACTTGCGCATGTGGATGTGTTCGTGAGCGGGCACTCGCTCGCCGCCTTTGAGGAGGTCTTGGAGGCCATCGGGGGGACCACCTGAGCAGAACGCGGTAGCGTCGAGGGAGCTGCAGAGCATTGTTATACGAGCACGGTCTCTCTTCATAGAGCGGCGTTCGCTGCGACCCTACGCTCGGTGGCCAAGGAAGATGCCAGGGCCATCTCTGACGCATCAGGTACCACACGATTAGTATGAGCACCGTGAGCGAAATCTTTGAACCGTCGTTGGCCGACTCGATGGATGCGCCAAGTGCTGCTGATCGAGGGCCGCTGACCGGACTGCTGGTCGCTGATTTCTCGCGGATTCTCGCGGGTCCGTATGCGACGATGTTGTTGGGGGACCTTGGGGCGACGATTATCAAGGTTGAGAGTCCGAGCGGCGATGACACTCGCACATGGAAGCCGCCGGTGCGCAAGGGAGTCTCGACGTACTATCTGGGAATCAATCGAAACAAGCGCTCGATTGTCCTCGACCTTAGGGATCCCGACGACCAGCGAGTGGCGCGTGAGCTGGCGCTTCGCGCCGACATCATGGTCGAGAACTTCAAACCCGGGCAGATCACGCGTTTTGGCCTTGGCTATGAGGAGCTGAGTGAGTTGAATCCTGGCCTGATCTACGCCTCGATCTCCGGCTTTGGGACGAGGTCGCCTGGCGATCAGATGTTGGGTTATGATCTCATGATCCAGGCGATGTCGGGTCTCATGAGTCTGACCGGTGATCCAGACGGTCCCGGCTACCGCGCTGGCATCTCCGTCTTCGACATCGTTGCTGGCCTCCACCTGTCCATGGGAGTCCTTGCCGCGCTGCATCGGCGCCACAGCAGCGGCCGGGGTCAACACGTGGAGGTGAGTTTGTTAGCGTCGGCGCTCTCGGGCCTGGTGAACCATACCGCAGCGGTAACACTCGGCGGTGTGGTTCCATTTCGAATGGGAAATGCACACCCGAGCCTGTACCCATACGACCCATTTCCCACCAGCGATGGCGAACTCATTGTCATTGCCGCCAACGATGGGCAGTTCCACAAGCTGACCGAGATTCTTGGAGTACCTGAGCTCGCTGCGGACGAGCGATTCTGTCACAATGAACGGCGTACCGCCAACCGAGCGATCCTCGGGCCGCTCCTCAGTGCCCGGCTAGGCACAAAAACCTCGGAGGAGTGGTTCCGGTTGTTCAGTGCCGCGGGCATTCCATGTGCTCCGATTGCCACGGTCGACGAGGGGATCGCTCTGGCCAAGCGTGTCGGTCTGGAGCCAACGGTCACGCTTCGCGATGGCGAGGAGGAGTACGAGATGATCCGCAACCCGATCACCCTCTCTGAAACACCTCCGAGCTATCGACATCTGCCCCCAGAACTCGGTGTCGACGGCGATGCGATCCGGTCCTGGCTCATGAGCACACCACGGCCCTCCAGCTCCACGGAGCCACCCAGCGGCAAGCGCTAGCAACGTGGCGTTGATCCGTGTTGAGCTGGGAGCGGTTTCAAAGCTGGAGGTCTTTGACTTTCTCCGGTAGGCTATGCACGTTGAGTTGAAGGAGGATGGCGTGCAGCTGGGAATCGTTGGTCTGGGTCGGATGGGTATGAATATGGGACTTCGCCTCATTGCAGGGGGTATCGAGGTCGTTGGTTACGATGCATCAGCTCAGGCAAGACAAGCTGCCCAGAGCGAGGGAGTCACCTGTGCTGCGACAATGGCGGAGTTTGTGCAACGCCTGTCCAAACCGCGGGCTGTGTGGTTGATGGTACCTGCAGGTGTAACCGAGCAGGTCCTTGACGAGCTGCTCGAGGCACTTGATGCTGATGATGTCGTCATCGATGGAGGCAACGGGTTCTATCGGGACGATCAGGTACATGCGGCGAAGCTCGCTACACGGGGTCTGCACCACCTCGATGCTGGCACGAGCGGGGGAGTTTGGGGGCGCGAGCGAGGGTATTGTCTCATGGTTGGCGGTGAACGATCGATATTCGAACGCCTCGAACAAATCTTTGCGGTCTTGGCCCCGGGAGTCGACTCGGCACCGAGAACCGACGCTTCGGCCGAGATCAGACCGGCCGAACTCGGCTATCTGTACTGCGGTGACCATGGCGCGGGTCACTTCGTCAAAATGGTCCATAACGGGATCGAGTATGGCATGATGGCCTCTCTGGCCGAAGGGCTCGCGATCCTCGAGGCCGCAGACATCGGCAACCGCACCCAAGATGCCAGCGCCGAGGTTGCGCCGCTCCATGATCCCAGTGCCTACCAGTACGATATCCCGGTTGCGGAGGTCGCAGAGCTCTGGCGGAGAGGAAGCGTCGTTGCCTCGTGGCTGCTCGATCTCGCGGCCGATGCGCTCCATCGAGACGCCTCGCTCGAGGCATTCAAGGGCCGGGTCTCGGACTCCGGCGAGGGGCGTTGGACGGTCAATGCGGCGATCGACGAGGGTGTTCCGGCGCCCACCATCGCTGCCTCGTTGTTCTCACGCTTTGCCTCCCAGGGCTCCGGCGCATTCGCCGATCGGGTGCTCTCCGCGCTCCGCAAGGAGTTTGGCGGTCACGACGAACTGCCTGGAGGTTGATCGTCGCCCAGTCGAACTGGCGATGTGCCGGTTCGACTCGACAGAACAGCTCGAGCTCATCGATGGTTGCTGTGGCTCTGCTCCATCCGACGTCGGATCAGCTCGCGGCGTTCTTTGAGCTCTCGATAGCTCAAGTGATCGAGTTCAGTATCGATGCCGAGGCTCGCCTTGAGGCCACCGAGATCGATCGCCGTCGGGGATACCTGCATGCCGATGTCGGCCGATATCTGCGCACCATAGCGGGTCATGAAGTACGAGGCCAAATAGGTGATCTCGGCGAAGAGGTCGATCTCCGGCGCCAGCGCGGCGAGTGATGCATCAACAAAGATCATGTTCTTTACGAACAGCATCAGCTCCTTTGGCAGCCGAGCACCGTAGCCCAGCAGTGCCTTCGTGAGTTGTTGAATCTCCGCGATCAACTCCTCCGGGCGCATCTGGGTCGGATCTTTGGTTGGCTCCTCGAGACCAAGATCGTCGATGACCGCTTGGATATCGGTGTCGTGGGGTAGAGCACCAAGATCAATGAGGGCCTGGACCTGCGCGGGGAGGTCGTTCATCGATCCTCCCATCAGGAGTCGGAGAAAGCCAAGGCGCTTGGGTTCGGTGAGCCTTCCAGTGATGCCATAGTCGAGAAGGACGACCTTGCCATCATCGCCCACAAGGAGGTTGCCGCCATGGAGATCGCCATGAAATACCCCATGGAGCATTGCCCCTTCCAGAAAAGAGACGAGTGCAGCGCGGACAACGGCCGTGGTGTCGATTCCTGCGTTGCGCATGCCGATGGCATCGTCCCATTTGAACCCGCTGAGACGCTCCATGACGAGTACGCGTCGGGTTACGAGGTTCGGATGCGGCCGAGGCACGATGATACTACGCTGGTCGGTAGCCGCGAGGACCGATGCGATGTCGAGCATATTGGCAGCCTCGAGCCGAAAGTCGAGTTCCTCGACGATCGTTTCGGCGAAGAGCTCCACGAGCGCCGGCGGATTGGCGAGTGCCGCAACCGGAATTCTCCCAACGAGGTGGGGCGTGATCCAGCTCATTGCGGCCAGGTCGCGGCGTACGAGATCGGAGACCCGTGATCTTTGGACCTTGACGGCGACCGGCTCACCGGTCAGCAGTGTTGCGAAATAGACCTGCGCTATCGAGGCAGCGGCAACCGGCTTGCGGTCAAAGGTGGCGAAAAAGTTCTCGATTGGACCACCGAGGTCGTCCTCGATCGTACGCTGAACCACGGAGAAGTCCTCGGCGGGAACGCTATCGCGCAGAAGCCGAAACTCATCGACAAGTTCAGCAGGGAAGATGCCCTCGCCGGAGGAGATGATCTGACCAAGCTTGATGTAGGTGGGGCCAAGCTGCTCAAAGGAGCGCCGCAGTCGTCGCGAAAGCCCACGGCGCGACGCGACCTTCCCGCGTCGGCGATCGATGAGCCGCCAACCAAGCAGCGCGGCACCCAAAGAGAGGCCTGTCCCAAGGACCCGTCGCGCCGGCGGAATGCGACGGTGCCTCAGCAGTACCGGCACCTGCGCTCGGGTGCGAACGCGCAGCTGCTCGGTCGCGGGCAGCCACTCGAGACGCTCGGGCTCAACGACCCATGGCTGAGCGCTTGAGAACGATCCGATCTTTGCGTCATCGCCTTCGAATGTTCCGTGGTGGCGAGCTTCATCTAGGGACATGCGTCCAGCCTACCTGCCGACTCGGTCGTTCATCGGCCAAGGGTCACACGGCTGGTAGCACCTCAGGCTGGAGGAGGTCCAAAGACGATGCAGGCGTTGTGCCCTCCGAACCCGAAGGAGTTCGAGAGGATATACCCCTCAGGCAGCGGTCGGGGATCCTTGAGGACGACGTCGAGGTCGATCTCAGGGTCGAGGTCGATGGTATTGGCGGTCGGCGGTATGAGCTTATGGGCGAATGTGAGTCCGACGGCAACCGCCTCGAGCCCGCCTGCCGCTCCCAGTGCGTGTCCAAGTGCCCCTTTGACCGATGTCACCGGTGGGTTGAGCTCTCCGAACAGTGAGCGGATCGCCGCCGCCTCGGCAAGATCATTCATCGGTGTTGAGGTGCCGTGGGCGTTGATATGAGCGATGTCCGCCACCGTGATGCCGGCATCCTCGATGGCCATCAACATGGCGCTGCGTGCACCAACGCCACCTGGTGCGGGCTGTGTGATGTGATACGCGTCCCCGGTCGAGGCGATTCCGTCGATGGTTGCATAGATCCTGGCCCCTCGAGCCTGTGCCTTGTCGAAGTCCTCGAGTACAAGCACTCCTGCACCCTCTCCCATCACGAAGCCATCCCGATTCCGATCGAAGGGTCGGGATATGTCGACCTTCGACGTCGCGGTCATATTGACGAAGCCAGCTGATGCCGTCTTGGTAATTGCGGCTTCCGCGCCTCCGGTGACCGCCATATCAACACGACCTGTAGCGATCAGGTGGGCCGCGTTCGCGATGGCATGGTTCGAAGCGGCGCAGGCGGTCACGGATGTCTCACACGGCCCCTGATAGCCGAAGCGCATCGAGATCGATGCAGCGTTGGAGTTCGCCATCATGAGAGGTACGAGGAACGGCGAAACTCGTGAGTATCCTCGCTCGTGTCCCAACACCACCTGATTCTCCAGACTTTCGAGTCCGCCGACGCCGGTACCCATCCAAACGGCGACCCGGTCCGCCGGGTAGCTCGGATTGCCGGCGTCGTTGACGGCCATGTCGGCGGCAGCGACACCCATCTGGTTGTAACGGTCATGACGCCGGATCTCCTTGGCGCTGAGCCAGTTTGTGGGGTCAAAACCCTCCGCCCGCCGAATGCCCGGCGGGGGAGGAGACAGCAGACCCTGCCAGAAGCTCGAGAGATCGAGACCAAGACCCGATATCACCCCGAGGCCGGTCACTGCAACCCGGCGCGTGGCAAAGATTGGGGTATCTCCGTAGCTGAGTCTCATCCGAGCTTCCCGTAGACAAGGTCGAATGCCTTTCCGACGGTGTCGACGCCTTCGAGTTCGGACTCAGGGACGGTGACCGAGAACTCGTCCTCGAGCGCCATGATGAGCTCGACGAGATCGAGTGAGTCGGCATCGAGATCGTCTGCGAAGCTCGCAGATTCGACTACTTGATCCTTGTTGACACCGAGGACCTTGACGGTGCATTCGGTGAACTTTTCAAACGCCTCTTGGCGATCCATGGCTAGTGTTTCCTTTCTTCGCTGCTTATCCCCCTGAAGGACCGATCCACCAGGGGCTTGGACTGGGTGAGCTTTAGACGCCCATCCCGAGTCCGCCGTCCACGGTGATCAGTGCACCGTTGACGTAACTGGCCCCACTTGAGGCCAGAAACTGCACCACCGCTCCAACCTCGTCTGGGCTTCCAACCCTGCCGAGCGGTATCTGAGATGCGATCTGAGCGAGTCTGCTCTCGCCGGCGTCGGCGAGCAACTTGGTCGCTATTGCTCCTGGCAAAATGACATTCGCGGTTATGTTGCGAGAACCCAACTCTCGCGCCACCGAGCGTGCAAAGCCGATGAGCCCAGCCTTAGCCGCCGCGTAGTTCGTCTGGCCAGGCCCGCCCGTGAGCCCCACGATGGAGGAGATATAGATGAGACGTCCCTGTCGTGCACGCATCATCGAAGGCAGCACTGCCTTGGTGAGGCGAAAGGCTGAGGTCAAGTTGGTGGTGAGCATCGCCTCGAATCGTTCGTCATCCATGCGGGCCAACAGGGTATCGCGCGTAGCTCCCGCATTGGCGACGAGAATCTCGACGGGCCCAGACTGTGACTCGGCATCCTTGACGGCATTGTGAATGGCCCAAGCGTCCGTGATGTCGAGCTGGACGCTGGCGCACGACGAGAGCTCCTCAGGCAGTGGTGTGCCGTGATAGGTCGCGGTAACCCGATGGCCATCGTCGAGAAGCCGTAGCGCGCTGGCGAGTCCGATGCCGCTAGCGGCGCCGGTGATAAGCACGTGGCTCATGCGAGCTCCCATCGGACAAGGGCGCTTGCCCAGGTCATCCCTGCTCCAAAGCCCGTGAACAGGACCAGATCTCCGGTAGTGAGTCGTCCATCGCCAGCGGCATCGGCTAGGGCGAGAGGAATCGAGCCCGACGAGGTATTCCCGGTTTTGTCCAGGACGAGCGCCGTGCGCTCCAGTGGAATGCCAAGACGATCGTTGGCCGCCTGAATGATGCGAAGGTTTGCTTGATGGGGCACCAGGAGTGCGACCTCGTCACCGGAGACCCCGGCTTGCTTGAGGGCGCGTTGTGCCGATTCGAGCATCGCGCGCACCGCTCGTTTGAAAACCTCTTGACCCTCCATGTACATGTAGCCACCGTGATCGCAATACAAGATGGGACGGGCAGAGCCATCGACGCCGAGATCCCAACCCAGAAAGGTCTCGTCATCGCATGCCTCAAGGACCACGGCCCCGGCACCATCGGCGAACAAGACCGCCGTTGAACGGTCATTCTGGTCGGTGATCTTGGACAGGGTATCGGCACCAATCACGAGGATCCGGTGAAAACCCATCTCGATAAGGCCACGCGCCGTCACCAGCGCATAGACATAGCCCGCGCAGGCGGCGTTGATGTCCATCCCACCGCCGCTGGTTCCGAGCTGGTGGGTTACCTCGGCGGAGGTCGCCGGCACCGTCTGGTCTGGCGTTGTCGTGGAGAGGATCACGAAATCGATATCGGAGGGCAAGAGTCCTGCCGAGGCAATAGCACCACGACCAGCCTCGACCGCCAACGAGGTTGTCGTACCTCCAAATCTGCGCTCGCGAATGCCGGTTCGCGACGCAATCCACTCGTCCGAGGTGTCGAGATACTTTTCAAAATCAGCGTTCGTGACGATGCGCTCCGGTAGCGCCGATCCATAGCCAGTTATACGAGCTCCCATAGTGCCTTTCCTTTGTGTAAGCGATGTCGAGTGATGGTCGTTATCCGATGGTTCGTTGAGGGTAGGCGTTACGATACGGTGAGCCAGGCGATCGGTTGACCTGCGGTGACTCGCTCGCCGGGCAGTGCGATCATCCCCTGTAACGTACCTGCGAACGGCGACCGGAGCTCGGCCTCACCGATCGTGCCGAGCAGATCTCCAACGGCAATCGTTCCACCGACGTCGCAGGTGCTCGGCTCGGGCTGGAATACTCCATTCGTCGGTGCCACAACCAGGCGTTCAGTGCCATAGAGCCGTTCACCTTGATGTGCAGTCGCCCAATCATCCATCGGTCCCTGGGCGGCCACGCTTGCGAGCAGCTTCTCGAGATCTGCCGGCGTTGCAATGGAGAGAACAGAGAGCTCGGGTGCGGTGCGCTTCATGAGATTTGTCAGGACACCACCAGGCCCTACCTCGAGGACGAGTCGAGGTTTGAGTTCGCGAAGGTACTGAATAGTCTCCTCCCACCGCACCGCGTGCGTGAGCTGATCGGCGAGGAGTCCTGGCCACTCGTGTGCGAGCACATGCTCGCGCGCATCGACATTAGCGATCACTGGAACCTCGAGGTCGTAGAACTTGGTAGCGGTGATCGCCTTGCTCAATCGCTCCCGAGCAGCCTCCATGTAGGGGGAGTGAAAGGCACCACCCACCTTGAGCCGCGTCACGCGCTTGACCCCGAACTCTTTGGCACGCGCCTCCACTTGGGCGACGGTATCATGGGTCCCCGAGAGCACGATCTGGGTCGACGAGTTGTGATTCGCGACCCATAGATCACCGGGAATGCTCTCGCAGATTGCTCGCGCCACATCCAAGTCAGCGCCAAGAAGTGCGATCATCGCGCCAGGCTGGGCCTCGGCGGCGATGGCCATGGCCTCACCGCGCTCTTGCACGAGTCGTAGCCCAGCGTCGAACGCGAGGCCACCAGCTGCTACGAGCGCGGCATATTCACCGAGTGAGTGCCCAGCGCACACCTGTGGGGCAACGCCAAGGCGTTCGATGGCATCGAGAGCCACCATCGACAGGAGGAAGGTTGAGATCTGTGTGTTGCGGGTGATCTGCAGGGCGTCGGAATCAGCATCGGTCAAGAGGTGGGCCAGATCACGATTGAGCACGCTACTCGCCTCCTCGACGAGCTCAAACGAGGGATGGTCCACCCAAGGTGCACCCATACCAGGCTGTTGTGATCCTTGTCCTGGGAAGACAAAGGCAATCATTGCCGCTCGTTACCTCCATAGCTCTCGGTGCGATCGTCACCTTTTGCTTACACTTATTTTGATGTGTCGGGGCCTCGAATGGTTACACTGGGATCGCGCATTATGCTAAGTGCCCTAGCCCGGGTGGTGGAATGGTAGACACGGAGGCCTCAAAAGCCTCTGCTCGCAAGGGCGTGCGGGTTCGAGTCCCGCCCCGGGTACCCCAGAGGCGTGCCCTACCTGATAGATGCCAAGTCGGGCGGCGGCTCAGCCGAGTTTGTGAGAGGAGTACCACTGGCGGCGCTGTGTGAGTTGTGAACTTGGCTCGGGCGTTGGTGTACAAAGGTTGATGCTGAGAGCCCGCGTGAGCGTGGCGGTGCCGTCGCTCCAGAGTTTGACCGTTGTCGTTGGACCTGGAGCGTCACGAACCCGTGCGAGCGGGTGTCGTCACAGAACCTCGCGTTCCGAGCGCATCCGCTATCATAGATTCGCAAGGAAAGGATTAGACGCCCGCTCAGCGCCAATCGTTGTTGTTCCACCGTGGCCAGGAAAGACACGCAGATCATCCGCGAGCGGAAGGATCTTCTCCTTCATCGACTCGAGGAGCCGTTCCATCGATCCCCCTGGTAGGTCGGTTCGTCCGATGGAGCCTTTAAAGAGATGATCACCGGTAAAGAGCACGTGACCGTCAGACTGCGTCGTGCTCAAGAGACAGATCGAACCGGGGGTATGCCCTGGGGTGTGCAGCGCCGTGATTTGGATACCGGAACCCTCAACCTTGTCGCCCTCATTGAGATCCACGATCAACTCCGGTTCAGTGAGATCGAGTCCTGTTGCCGCGAGCGCCTCTCGAAGCATTCCGCTCATCTCCATCGGATTGTGGAGGTAGTGTGCATCGTCCGGATGGCGATAGACCGGTGCGTCGGGGTGGTGCTGACTGACCGATGGTATCCCTCCGGTATGATCGAGGTGACCGTGGGTTGCGATGATGGCCTTGGGAATAAGGTGATGAGCGGTGATCAGGTCCAGTATCGCTTGTG
This sequence comes from Actinomycetes bacterium, assembly GCA_021806545.1. Taxonomy (GTDB): domain Bacteria; phylum Actinomycetota; class Acidimicrobiia; order Acidimicrobiales; family Acidimicrobiaceae; genus Ferrimicrobium. The sequence continues at coordinate 14,414 of JAJZXI010000060.1, forward strand.
GATCTGGCGGGCAGTCGATGATGACGCACTCGCTGGTGTCGCCGGTAACGATCCAGGTGTTCGTGCCTGCGACCCAAAGTGAGCGACCAATAATCATGCAAGCTCCCTTATCTCGACTCTGGTGGGGGCTACATAACAGACACCACCAATTTAAGCACTCTTGAGCGTAGTTTACTATAGTGCCTATATGGCGAGGTTAGTTCCTATTGGGGTAGCAGCACAGGAGCTTGGGGTTCACCCCATGACCCTACGGAGATGGGAAACAGAAGGGCGTATTGATCCTCCTCTACGTACTCAAGGAGGCAGAAGGCGTTATGACCTGGCTAAGCTTCGTGCCATTGCGCCCCATAAGGCTCCAACTACCAGGGCAACCATCGCCTATGCCCGCGTGTCAACCAGCGGCCAAAGAGACGGCCTCACTCACCAAGTGGCACTGCTCGAAAGTTTTTGCGCAGCACAAGGTTGGGCGTATGAAATTCTCACCGATGTTGGCTCTGGTCTCAATTACCAAAAGCGTGGATTGCGACAACTCATTAACCGCATCTGTTCCGGTGAGGTCGAACGACTGGTGCTCAGCCATAAGGATCGGCTGCTCCGGTTCGGGTCGGAACTGGTGTTCTCCCTGTGTGAGCACTTCGGTGTTGAGGTCATCATTATCAATGCCAGCGAGGACTCGACCTTTGAAGAGGATCTTGCAAATGATGTCATTGAGATCGTGACCGTATTCTCGGCCAGGCTCTATGGGTCGCGCAGTGATGAGAACAAACAGGTTATGGAACGGCTCCAAGAGGTAGCCAAAGAGCTAAGCCCATGACCCGATGTCAGAGCCTTCGATGTCTGAGCCTTCGATGTCTGAGCTTCATCCTATGGTTAGCACCATGAAGCGCACGGTACGCCTGGCTACCTTGTCACTCAACAAGG
>JAJZXI010000061.1 GCA_021806545.1 Actinomycetes bacterium
CGCCAAACTCTCGGCCAAGGAGTCCGACCGGCGTAAGGACTGGATCGAAAAGACGACAACCGAGCTAGTTCGCAACCACGACCTGATCGTGCTAGAAGATCTCAAGGTCAAGAACATGACCCGTTCAGCCAAGGGGACAGTTGAGAGTCCAGGCAAGAACGTCGCTCAGAAATCCGGCCTCAACCGATCTATCCTCGAACAGAACCACCCCGGTTTTTATGGAGACTCCTAACCTTGAGAGGATGGAGCTATGGGAACAGTAACGAGATACTCGCCGGAGGTAAGGGAGAGGGCCATTCGCATGGTTGCCGATCATCCATCGCAGTGGGCAGCAATTGAGTCAGTAGCATCAAAGCTTGGCATGACCCCAGAGACACTTCGGCACTGGGTCCGCAGGGCTTGGGGTCACAGAGCGTGGAGGACAATCGCACGCTGCGCCTACCAAGGCAAAGCACAGCGACCCAGTCAAGCGCATCACCAATCCTCAAGCTGCGTAAGTAGCTTGGGAAGCCTCGTCCGTAAGGTCGGGGAGGATGTCACGTCGAGAGGTTAGTTCGGCTCTCTCTTCGCCTGTTCTGGGTCTAGAAGCTGAGCAAGGCCCAGAGACCCGGTCAAGGGCTCACTAACCATTGGCAACAACACGAGTTCTCCAGCACACAGCGATGAAATTTCACGGAGATACCGTATCTCGTTGGCGGCCCTGGCCACCAAAATAGGGTCGGTCACCTGCGCGACAGCCAGAGACTGGTTCACGATCCACGCCTTTGGTTTGATACCCGCACGTCGCAGATCCACTTGGAGCTGGGCCGCCTCATGCACTGGAGTAGATTCTGCGACGGTCACTAACACAACTGAGCTAAATTCAGGATCCCTGAGTCGATCCAACACCATGTCGACCTCCAATGGCACCGCGGGATCCTGCCTGGCGATATCACGGTGGTAGGATCTGGCCGAGTCTAGCAGCAACAACGTATGCCCAGTTGGCGCGGTATCGACCACAACGAAGTGGTCTTGGGCACTCGCCACGGTACGAGCAAACTCTCGGAAAACCGCAACCTCCATGGTGCAGGGGGAACGAAGATCCTCCTTGAGTACCGCGAGAGCAGAGTCGGTAAGGCCATCTCCACTCTGATGCAAGACATCTGCAACGTAGGAGGTCGTCGCCTGTTCTGGATCGATTCGGCTCAACCTCAGCAAACCCACATCGTCTCGACCCTCGGTGCCGAGTACAGAATCCAGATGCGCTGCCGGATCGGTAGTGGTCAGGTCAACCCTGTGACCAAGCCTGGCGAGCTCTACCGCGATCGCCGAGGCTACGGTTGTCTTACCCACTCCACCCTTGCCCATCGCCATGATAAGCCCATGGGTACTGGAAGCTAGCCCAGCTACCAGCGACGCTAATGTCATAGTCGAAGGAATCGAGCCAACCACAACAGGCGAAATGGACCCGTTGGGGCTTCCGTCCGCGAGCATAGATCGCAGCGCTTGCACTCCTATCGGACTCTGTGCAAATAGCGGAATAGTGTCGAGAGGGAACTCAGCTAGCTCGGTCGGTACGCTCGACAGTGCGTGCCTGCCCTTTGATGTCAGCGCGGCCGCCAAAGGATCGCTCAGATCATCGGCAGCAAGGACTCCGTTGATAACGACGCGTTGATTCCCGATGCCAAGCGCAACGAGTTCGCCCGATGTTCTCGTCATCTCTGCCAATGAGAGATCCTCTGGGCGTGCGACAAGGACCACGACGGTCTTGTTCGGATCCTTCAGAGTACTCACCGCAGAGCGGTAGTGTCGTAGTTGGTTGGCGAGTCCCGATAACGGCCCTACGCAAGAGACGCCAAGGCTATTGGTATTGATGAACTCGGACCAAGCCTCCGGTAGCGACAAGAGCCTAAGGGTGTGACCAGTGGGAGCGGTATCGAAGACTATGTGGTCGTACCGACCGTTCGCCACCGAGTCCGCGAGCAGCGCCACAAATTCATCGAATGCGGCGATCTCTACTGTACAAGATCCCGAGAGTTGTTCTTCAATACTGGCGATCGCAGACGCCGGAAGTAGACCTCGGTATGGACTGACCACCCGTTCGCGATAGTCACTCGCGGCTTGATTCGGGTCGATATTGAAGGCTTCGAGACCGTCAACACCCGGAACCGCTCGGGGAACCGACGAGAGCTCGACGCCGAGAACCTCATCCAGATTGGAGGCAGGATCGGTGGAGACAAGGAGAACCGATCTTGATCGATCAGCCAGAGCCACTGCCACCGCTGACGCGGTTGATGTCTTCCCGACTCCGCCTTTGCCGGTGAAAAAGAGGAATCTTGGAGCCTCTTCGAGCAGGGACCCCAGATAGGCAATCGAGTTAGTCACAGCAACGCTGCTGGGTAGCATCGTTTCCGGCGGCTACCGTCTCATCGACAGAACAGCAACCACCCGATGACGATGCTATCCTCAATTCCGTTCGACCTCCCGAATCCGAGGCTCTGCGAGTCGAATGGTCAGTCTCGCCTACCGCCACCAACAACTCCTCGCGACTTGGATAGCGGCCAAAGACACACAGATCGCCGTCCACAAGGATCGCTGGCAAGGCGTCGTCTTCGTGCGCTACGAGGAGCGACCTCACAAGATCATTGCTTGCAAATATCCCGGGTTCCTGTGACAGGTTGTAGCGCGTTACGTGGTGTCCACGATCGACCAGCAGAGCCAAGTCAGCAGCGAAATCTGCAAGCCTGGGCTCGACCTTCGGGCCACATACCCCCGTTGAGCAGCACATAGGTGGATCAAATACCTCAATTGTTCTCATTATCAGCTCCTGTCGGATTTATCGTGCATCGACGATACTCGATAATCCTAGCCGTCTTCCAACACTGCTGTACCTATGACGCCGTTGCCAGACACCCGGGTCATCGCCGGGCCGCGCCAGTGCACCTGTACCAACCCACCGGGAGCCGGTCACCAAAGGCGATTGAGTCTCCAAGAGCGGTCAACGCGGCCTGGATAACTTACCGCCATCCGATAGGAGCGAACGTGACAGCTGGACGGAGAGGCAATCAGCATGGCGCACGCTAACACTGTCCCAGCTTCCTAAGCAGAGTGTCGTTCCCGCCGCCGGTCCAACAGTCCGCTCGAGGTGTTGTCTCCACCCCACAAGGCACTGGGATTGGACTCATATCATGGCGTTCTCAGTCCGTGAGCGACCCAACCTCGCTCTGCTCCGACGGGCGCTTGGCGCCAATGGCAAATCCCGTAATCGCCCCGATCAGCGACACTCCGATCCCTACGACCATGGCCACATGGAGCCCAGACAGGAACGCAGCATGAGAGCCGTTGGTGATCGCCCGCTGGAGGAGCGCAGGAAGATGGGCGATCCGTGGCGACGCACCCTCCGCTATCAAGGGCTTGGCAGCAAGCAGCTTTGGAGCAAGAGCGGAGGGTACTCCCGCCGCCGTCAGCTTCGTGACCAGCGTCGAACCAACTCGACCAAGCAACACAGAGCCAAGTACCGAAGTGCCAAGCACTCCTCCAATCTGTAGGGCGGTCGACTGGACTCCCCCAGCGACTCCAGCATCTTGGGACGGCGCATTGCCAACGATCGCATCCGAGGTGGCAGTCAGCACGAACCCAACTCCGAGGCCGAGGATCACGAAGGGGACTGCTAGCAAAAGGTAACCCGACGTCACCTCAAGGCTGGTCAGTATCCAAAGGCCAATCGCCGAAAAGATCATGCCCAGAGCGACGGGCAAGCGTGGCCCAAATCGCTGGTTGAGTAGGGCTCCGAGGGGAGCGGACACAACGAACATCGCGGTCAGTGGGAGTAAGCGTACGCCAGCTTGAATCGGCGTGTATCCGTGAACCTCCTGCAAATACAACGAAACGAAGAAGATAACTCCGTAGAAGGCAAAGAAGTTCAAGATAACGCTCAGGGTAGACATAGAAAGCGCCTTGCTGGCAAAGATGCGTAGTGGCACCAGCGGGCTCGACACCCGACCCTCAACGAACACAAAGAGCGCCGCCGCGATGATCGCACCACCAAAGCAGGCAAGGGTCTTCGGATCAGTCCATCCCCAGGTCTGCGTCTTGATCAGCCCGAATACCAGCAAGAAAAGCGACGCTGCCAACGTCACAATGCCTGGATAGTCAGGCGACTCGACATCTCGCTCCCGACTCTCCCGCAGGACAAGAGCACTGATTAAGACGCCAACGATCGATACCGGGATGTTCAGGTAGAACACCGACTGCCACGAGACATCCTGGACCAACAGTCCGCCGACGATCGGGCCGCCAGCGATCGCTACCGCCGAGGCAGCGCCCCAAATGCCGATCGCGGTATTGAGTTTCTCGAGCGGGAAGGTCTTGCGCAGAATCGCAAGCGTGTTCGGCATGATGAGCGCACCAAAAGCCCCTTGGAAGGCCCGAAACATGATGACGAGCCCAATAGAGCCCGACAGCCCAACCCCAGCGCTCGACAGCGCGAAGCCAACCATACCGATGAGATAGATCCTGCGGCGACCCAGACGATCACCTAGCTTGCCAGCAGGAATCAAGAGCACAGCGGTAACCAAGAGATAGCCATTGGTCACCCACTGCAGATCTGACAGGCTCGCGTGCAGATCGCGCGCGATGAACGGGTTTGCGATCGAAACCACCGTTGCATCGAGTCCGACCATGATCACGCCAAAAGCAACCGCAACCAAGGACCACCAGGGAGAACCTTGGCTCCGACCTCTCAGGCTGTTCTGGTTGCCTTGGACCTTTGATGAACCCATACGTCCTCACTTTCCACTCATCGACCACCGCGCACTGTGTAACCGATCATTCTGACGAGCATCATATTCTGGCAGTCACTGCCAGTTTTAACCACAACACTAGCCGAATTCTTCCCAACCCACAAACTTTGTGTGTGCAATCGTGGGTCTCCTTCAGGAACTGGCCAAACGGTGTCATCCGATCGATGGACACGGGCTCCAGCAGGGCGCACGCTGAGGCGGTACACTAGGCCCCAATGTCATCGCAGTTACCGCCTCAAGAGAGCATCGCCTCCGTCAGAGCCCGTCGCGCTCACTCCATCAAGTGGCGACGATATGGTCCCGATATTCTGCCGGCATGGGTCGCCGACATGGACTTTCCGCCACCGCAACTCGCACTTGAAGCGGGCATTGCCTTGCTCAATTCGGGTGATACCGGCTATCCGTCTCCGGATCTTGTCACCAACTATGAGGCTGCCTATCGGGCCTGGGCATTGGAGAACTTCGGCACCAAACCCAACACCCTACGAACGGTCGCCGATGTCGTCGCCGCGCTGCGTATTATCGTGCTGGCCACCACCGATCCTGGTGCCGGGGTCATAGTGATGACGCCAAGCTATCCACCGTTCTTCGGCGTCGTACAAGATGCGCAGCGCCGCCTTGTCTCGGTCCCGATGCGAGCCGATGGTCGCGACTATCGAATCGATATGGAGCGCCTCGAGAGCGCGGCAACGGACCCCAACACACAGGCGATCATCCTATGCAACCCTCAGAACCCAACGGGAAGGGTATTTACCGGTACCGAGTTGACCGAGATTGCCAACCTTGCAGATCGTAGGGGGTTGATCGTAATCGCCGATGAGATCCACCAGGACCTGCGCGGGCCGGAAGTACGACATATCCCATTCTCCTCACTGGAGCATCCCAGCGCCCTCCGGGCCGTTGTGCTCTCGTCACCGTCAAAATCCTTCAACATTGCAGGCCTAAAAGTAGCCCACATCGAACTCCCAAGCGATCCTGAACTGCGCGCTCGGATCGAATCTAGCCCACTGTTACCACTTTCGCAGGCCACACCACTCGGCCTGGCGGTCGGTGCCCATGCCTATCAGAGTGAGTATGGATGGCTCGTCGAGGTGCGCGAGCGGATCGATGAGAATTTCGCACTCGTTTCCAAGGGTCTCGGTGACCTTGATTGTCTCGCCCTGTACGATCGCGAGGGAACGTACCTCCAGTGGGCGAAGATCGAGCGATTACCACCGGATCAGTCTGCCTACTCCTTCCTCCTCGAGAAGGCGCATGTTGCCGTCGGACCAGGAGAGGACTATCTCCCGGGATCGACGTCGCACTTTCGACTGAATCTCGCAGCATGGCCATCAACCGTAGAGCACCTGATCGAAAGGATGCACGATGCGCTCAGCTCCATCTAAGTTCCCAAAGACGCTCCTACGCGGCTGTAACGAAAACCTGATCGAATTCGGGGACATCCCTCAGCTCGCTCGTCTCTTCGGGGCGCTCGCCGAACCAACCCGCCTCAAACTCCTCCTCGCGATCAACGCCGCGGGCCGCTTGGGAGCCACCGAATGTGTGAAGGCCTCCGGCCTATCCCAGGGCAGAACTTCCGTCCACCTGAGCTGCCTTGCGGGCTGCGGCTTGATCGCCGTCGAGCGTGTTGGCCGTCGTAAGTACTACCGTATCGCCGATCCGGCCATCCCGGACATTCTCCAGCTCGCCCGCCTCCATGTACAAGCTGCTACCACCACCATCAATGAGTGCCAGAGCGCTCAGCCAACCGCCTCCTAGTGCGGTGGACCCACACGAACGCTGGGCCAACGCATGCCGGGCTATCTTGCCCGAGGGGGTGCCCACGGAGCTCGATACCTGTACGACGTGGTGACCACACGGAAGCGCAGCCCCGTCCATAAGGACGGGGACGGTCTTACTCGCCGAGGAGCAAGCCGTCGACATCAACGCGCCCGATTCTTCAACCTCTGGAACCAGTTGCGCTCAACAGACCGCCATTGTCGAGCATGACAAGAGCGTCGAGCATCTGCTCGACGAAGTCTCCGCCCTCCACGGACCAATGATCGAGCACCGTCTCGGCGATCATGAACAAGACATTCGAAACCAGCGCAACACGCTGATGGTCCGTCGCTAACCCAAGCCGCTCGGCGATGATCGGACGAAGACGCACCGCTGACTCCCAGCCATCGACGAGCCAGCGTGCCCTCAGCGATGGGGTCGTCGCCAGCATCCTGAGCAACTGACGATCCTGTTCGACCTCGGAATCACCTCGAACCGAACGAAAGACGATCTGGACCGATTCGAGTAGAGACTCGTCTTTGGGGCGAACTGCCAACGACTGGAGCAGCTGATCGACCTTGAGCCAAAGAAAGCTCATCACCACCTCCTCCTTGGTCGCAAAATATCGGAAGAAGGTTCTGGGCGAGAAGCCAGCCACCTGCGCAATTTCCTCAACGGTAGTACGGTCAAAACCCTTGCTCACAAAGAGCTCTGCAGCCGTTTGGGCCAACACAGCACGGGTCCGCTCCTTACGCTCTTGGATTGTCATGAAGGGAACTCTATTCCTGTCATAGGCCGCGAGACGCCTCGCAGCCACTCGGTCGCAACTCCGATGAGCAAAAAACCGATCATAACCGTTGCGGTCACCGTCGAGATAACGACACCTTGGCACTCCTGGCTGCACGCAACACGTGTGCCAGCCATCCAGGCAGGAGGCAAACCCGCGGTGTCGGCAGCCTCTCTTTGGAACCACAACCAAGCGGATGCCAGTGCTCGCGCAAAGAGGTGGTGCTGGCTGAACGCAGGAGAGAACCATCCCACTAGGCTTGCCCACGTATGGCCGCCCCACTCTCAAAACGCGAACGTCAGATAGGATTCGGTATCGTCGCACTGACCGCCGTCGCCTACATTGCCATCTGGACTCCCGTCATCATCGGCAAGGTCAAGCCGGCCAAAAATGTCTCCTTCCTCAACAACCCTGCGGTTGCGATTACCGAAGGACTCCTCCTCATGGCAATCACCGCGTTCATGATCTACCGCAATCAGCGTCGCTTCGCTGGCGTCGGTGCGGTCATCGTCGCGCTCGGTGCCGGATGGGGTACCCTGGTGCTCCTCGCGTTCCCATTGATGGCCTGGGGCGTATTCGTCGGCTTCAAGGTCGATCGAGCTCAGGTTGAACTCCGTCGTCAAGCCCGCCTGGCAAAGAAGTCGGGACTCCCCGCACCGTCGGCCAGCGGGACTAACGTGCGCGCTAGCGCACCGCGTCCGCGTCCGAGCGCCTCGAAACGCTACACGCCCCCAAAGCCTCCCTCCAAACGTGAGGCGCGACGTAGGCGCAATAGCCGACCCTGACTCGACGTAAACTATCAACTCTCATGACGGGAAAACTTCGGTGCTCGAATCAGCGCTAAGCGGAAAGACGCTCTTTGTGACCGGCGCGACCGGCTTCTTGGGGACGGCACTCGTCGAGACGGTGCTGCGTGCTCTCCCCGAGACCAATCTGGTGCTCCTTATTCGACCCGGACGCAACGTGACGGCCGAGGCGCGTGCTGACAAGGATCTCTTCCGAAACAACTGCTTCGACCGACTCCGCGACCAGCTGGGTGCCGAGAACTTCAAGGCGCTCATTGCCAGGCGTGTACGTATCTGTCCAGGCGACGTGGGGACCGACGGGCTTGGTCTGGACGCCGAAGGACAGCGGCTGCTCTCTGATGCCGATGTCGTCATCCACTCTGCGGCAACGGTGAGTTTTGATGCGATGTTTGACCAGGCGGTCGAGATCAACCTCCTCGGACCGACGCGAGTCATGCGTGCCTACCAAGCTGCCCGTGAGAACCATCTCAACGCGAGTCACTTCGTCTCCGTCTCAACCGCTTATGTTGCTGGCTCTCGCAAGGGAGACGCCCCTGAACTGTCGCTCAGCGTCCAGCCGCACTATCCAGAGATCCCCTGGCTCCAGGAGGTCAATGCCGCGCGGGCACAGCGCACCTCCACTGAAGCTTCGAGCCGAGAGCCCAGCACCCTGGCCGAACTCCGCTCGCTCGCAACAGCCGAACTCGGCGCCGCAGGCGTCGCCTTGCTCTCCGAGAAGGTAGAGCGGCTCCGCGCCGACTGGGTCAAGGACCAGATGGTGGCCAAGGGTCGGGCTCGTGCGCAAAGCCTTGGCTGGCCGGACGCCTATGCTATGACCAAGGCGCTAGGAGAGCGCTTGCTTGAATCGGAGCGTGGTGACATACCGCTGTCGATCGTGCGACCCTCCATCATTGAATCTGCACTCCGTGATCCGTACCCTGGGTGGATCAGAGGCTTTCGCATGGCGGAGCCGATCATCATCTCGTTCGCCCGTGGCCTGCTCAAGGACTTCCCAGGTGTCCCCGAAGGGATCGTCGACGTAATCCCCGTAGATCTGGTCGTCGGTGCGATCCTCGCTGCTGCTGCCCATCCGCCCGAGACCATCAAGTATTACCATGCAGCCTCAGGGTCGCAGAATCCCCTCAAGTATCGCCAGCTCGTCTCGCTCATCCGCCGCTACTTTAGCGACAACCCACTCTACGACGACATTGGACAGGCGATTGCCATTCCGGAATGGACCTATCCCGCTCGGGGCCAGGTCGAGTCTACGCTACGGCGCTCAAAGCGCATCGTCGACACTTCGGTCAAACTCATCTCAAAACTCCCGCTGCGATCGAATTTCACCGAGTATCAAGATCAGCTCGCCGAGACTCAACAGGGCCTCGAGCGTGCTGGCTCCTATGTGGAGCTCTATGGCGCGTACGCGGAGTGTGAGGCCATCTACCTTGCCGACAACCTGATGGAACTCGCGGGAGCCCTCGACGATCGGGATCGAGAGACGATCTCGATCGACCCCCACCTTATCAACTGGGAGTCTTTTGTTCTCGAAACCCATCTTCCCTCGGTCGTCGAACATGCTCGTGCCCGAACCCGACCAAAGAGCAGCGCACCAAAGCGGACATCGCGCGAGGATCGTCTGCGCGCCTCCCTCCTCACTGGACACCGCCTCGCAGCCTTCGATCTCGAGAACACCATCCTGGCGGCCAACGTCGTTGACTCCTTCTCGTGGCTAGCGACCGCCAGCGTCGATGGCGGTCATAAACTCGCCATCGCCGCGAGTCTGTTGGCCGAGGCACCCCAGCTCCTTGCGCTCGACAGTCGTGATCGTTCTGACTTTCTTCGGTACTTCTATCGTCGCTACCGTGGTGCCGAACTCGCGGAACTCGAACGCAGGGCCCCGGAGTTTCTGACCGGCTATCTGCTCCGAAAATCGTTTCCTTTGGGCCTTGCCCGAGTGCGAGCACACCGCCAGGCTGGGCACTACACCGTGTGCATCACCGGCGCGCTCTCGTTTGCGGTCGCACCGCTGTCTCCCCTCTTCGACGAGATGCTCGCGTTGAACATGACCGCCGACACCAACGGTCGCCTGACCGGTGAAGTACCGGGTGCGCTCCCAATCGGCGAAGCCCGCGGTGATCTCCTCCGCAAGCTCGCCCAAACCCATGGCTATGAGTTCGCTGAGACCATCGCCTACGCTGACTCGACGAGTGATCTTCCGATGCTCGAAGCCGCCGGGACGGCGGTGGCGGTCAATCCCGATACCAAGTTGCGCCAACTCGCCCGGCGACGGGGATGGCTCATCGAAGAGTGGTCGCGCGCTCGAGGATACGGGAACATCTTCCTACCGATCGGACGAACATTATGAGGGCGCTGGTCATCAACCGCTCGCCGGCGAGATTCCTCACCGCACGTGTGCTCAAGGACCACCTGACCGACAAGGCGGTCGAATCGGGTCCGCTCAGCCTCAAGGATGTTGACGCGCCTCAGCTACCGTCACCTGAGTGGGTACGCCTGCGTCCTCTTCTAGCGGGGATCTGCGGCTCCGACGTCGCCACGGTATTCTTTTCGTCCTCACGCTACTTCGAGGCACTCACCTCGCTCCCCTTTACCCCGGGTCATGAGATCGTCGGGGAACGCATCGACCGCCCAGGAGAACGCTTCGTGGTCGAGCCAGCGCTCACCTGTGCGATTCGCGGACTTGCACCGTGTCGGTTCTGTGCCAGCGGGCAGACCCAACTCTGTGAATCCATTGCCATTGGTGACCTCAAAGAGGGAATGCAGCTGGGCTACTGTGCCTCCACCGGCGGCGGCTGGTCCAATGAGTTCATCGCCCACGACCGCTCGCTCCATGCAGTACCGGATGCTCTCACGCTTGAGGATGCAGTAATGATCGAACCGTTGGCCTGCGCGGTTCACGTCAGCCTCCGGCCAACGGTACGCCGTGGTCACCTTGCCATCATCGGCGCCGGTACCGTTGGCCTCGCCACGTTAGCGGCTTCGTCGGTGCTCGGCGAGTACGACTCCATTACCGTGGTAGCCAAACATCCCATCCAGCAGCTTCTCGCCAAGACTCTTGGGGCAACCCAAGTCATTGGCACCGACGAACTCGTGGGAGTGGCCCGACGACTGCACTCCAGCCAGCGCGTTGGGCGCTATCTGAGCAACGGCTTCGATACCGTCATCGACGCGGTCGGCTCCGGAGCCAGTATCGAATCCGCGATTGAGACCGTGCAACCAGGAGGCGAGGTCGTCGTCGCCGGCATGCCTCCGCGTCAGTCGCTCGACCTCGCTCCGCTTTGGCACCGTGAAGTGACGATCAAGGGTGCCTATGCCTATGGCACCGAGCACCTAGACGCCAATACGGCAGCACGTATTAAGATTCCGACAGAGAACCGAGATATCCGTACCTTCACTATTGCACTGCATCTCGCCGAGCAGTTGCGCCTCGGGCGGCTCGTCACGCATCGCTACCGGCTCAACGAATACGTCCCGGCACTTCGTAAGGCCTACCACGGCGGCCGCGAAGATGCCATTAAAGTAGTCTTCGATCTCACGAAAAGAAAGTCGGTACACGATGCCTAGGCCCGGATTTGTTCTCGAGGTTGACCGCGCGACGCCCCCCACGCTCTTCTGGCATGGGGAGTCCTTCCGTCTCGAACGCCTGCCGCGCGGGTCACGAATCCTCTATCCACCCGAACCCCTGAATCCTATCGGCGATGTTCGCGGAGCCATTGACCATGCCCTGGATAACCCCGTCGGTGATGTTCAACCGCTCTCGAGTCTCCTGAATCCCAACATGAAGTTGACGATCGCCTTCGACGACGTCTCTCTGCCACTGCCACCGATGGCAGCACCCGATATCCGTTCGCTCGTGATCGAGGCCGTTCTCGAGCGTGCGGCACAAGCCGGCGTCACCGACGTCGTACTGATCGCGGCGCTCGCCCTGCATCGACGGATGACCGAGAGTGAGTTGCGCCATGCCCTTGGCAACCGCGTCTACAACGCGATGGCGCCTCGAGGTCAGCTCACCCAACACGATGCCGAAGACAAGGCGAATATGACCGTTGTCGGTGAGACCGATCGGGGGGAGCTGGTGGAGCTCAACCGGCGCGCGGTCGAGAGTGATCTCCTCGTCTATGTCAACATCAACCTCGTCTCCATGGACGGCGGTCACAAGTCGGTCGCCACCGGCCTGGCAAGCTACGACTCGATCAAGTTTCACCATAACGTCGCCACGATGGTGCACTCGCGTTCGTTCATGGATCGACACAACTCCGAGCTGCACTCATCGAACTGGCGTATGGGGCACGTCATCAAAGACGCAGGGGTCAAAATCTTCCAAATCGAGACCACCTTGAACACTGCGACGTTTCCGGATAGCTTTCGCTTCCTGTCCAAACGCGAGTGGGAATGGAACCTACGCGATCGCGGAAGCTTCATCGCCACCAGCGAGGCCCTCAAGAGGACACCCCCTCACCTTGCGCGTCAGATCTTCCAGTCGATCCGTTCACCGTACGGCGTCACCGGCGTCTGTGCCGGCGAGGTCGAGGCGGTGCACGAGGTCACCCTGGAGCGCGTCTATCAACAGCAACTCGTGCGCGTGGACGGTCAGTCCGACATCCTCACGCTCGGACTCCCCTTCATCGGGCCGTACAACGTCAACTCAATCATGAACCCGATCCTTGTCTACTGCCTCGGGCTCGGCTACCTCTTCAACATGTATCGCAACAAGCCCCTCGTCCGTAAGGGTGGCGTGGTCATCCTCTCACATCCGAATCGCCCTGAGTTCGACCCCGCCTTTCATCCGAGCTACGTCGACTTTTTCGAACAAGTGCTCACCGAGACGACAGATCCGCTCGTGATCGAATCCAAGTATGAAGAGTCCTTTGCTCGTGATCCTTGGTACATCCACCTCTACCGTACCGCCAACGCTTATCACGGCGTGCACCCCTTCTACATGTGGTATTGGGGTGCGCACGCACTCGATCACCTTGGTGGCGTCATCATCCTCGGCGGAGACCCAAAGGCCACTCGTCGGCTTGGCTTCCAGTCCGCCTCGACCATGGCTGATGCGCTGGAGATGGCCCGATCCATCGTTGGCCCAGATCCGAGCATCACTCATCTGCACTCCCCTCCCTTGGTGATGGCCGATGTCTACTGACAAGCGACCACCGGTAGCGCTCGCCCGGTTCGTGCTGCGTCGGCCGACGACGCCAGGGTCGATGATTCCGCCTCGGGTTCACGCGACCGGCACCAACTACGACACCAGTTTCTCACGCAATGAGGTCGTGCGTAGGGTTCGCGCCTTCCTCGTCGACGTCGGCATCGCGCCGCTCACACGGTCGATCACCCGACCAACGATCATCAACGCCTCTGCGCTCGACGGCTTGGAGCGGCCGATCATCTTCGTCGCCAACCACCAGAGTCATCTCGATACTCCCCTCATCCTCGCGGTCCTCCCGCCCGAGCTTCGACATCACACCGTGGTTGGTGCCGGCGCTGACTTCTTCTTCGATCGTAGGACCAAAGGATTCTTCTCTTCGACGCTGCTTGGCGCCATCCCGATCGACCGCGTACGCCCGTCTCGCGCCTCAGCCGAATTGGCAACTCGCCTCCTGCTTGAGGGCTGGAACCTCGTGCTCTTCCCCGAGGGTGGACGCACGCCCGACGGACTCACCCAAGAACTCAAGTCTGGGGCCGCCCAAATCGCCAGCAAAGTCCAGCGGCCGGTGGTTCCCCTCTTCATCGACGGAACGTATGAGATCTATGGCAAGACCGCGGATCGCATCCATCCCGGCCCAACCACCGTCGTCATCGGCGAGCCACTCGTGCCCAGGGTCGGCGAACGCGTGGCGGACTTCAACGAACGTATCACGGGGGCCCTCGGTGTGCTGGGTCGCGAGGTAGCAACCGACTTCTACACGGCACGGCAACCTGGAGGCGCACTTGCCTTCCCAGCACCATCACGTAGTTGGGTCGAGGCATGGCGCACCAGCGATCACCGACATCAGCACAGCGGTCGCCGCAGATGGCCCAAGATGTTCGGCTCGCGCAGCTAGGATCACGCCGCCTACACAATTTCGAATCTCATCGATGTCTAGCCGCTTACCAGGAGCGGGGGCAATGTCATCGCGTTGCCTGTCTTCAGGTAGCCCAAAGAGGGATCGGCCCGACTTTGACCAACCGAGAGCCCAAGCCCCGTCGGTCCTGCCGGGGAGGATGTCACAGGGCGCGATCTTTCGTCACTCCTTCGCAAGCCCCAGGCCATTGGCGTCACCGGAGTTGAGACCTGCGGTGGCAGAATCAAAGGACAATATCTGAACCGCGGCGACTGCGCCTGAAGGCGAACCCACTCCCGACTACTACGGGCGAACGAGGGGTTCAAAGCCATACCACCAAACACTGACAATCCGGCCGTACTCGAACCAATAAGCCCATAAACCAACTCGTACCCTTCTCCTTGCCCCAGAAAGGTGCGACGATGGTGGTACAATTGCCCTGCACCTTTGCAACAAGCCCGGTGCCTTATCGGGGTTGGCGATTCCCTATTGCGCGACTCGCGCGATCTCACTTGAGCGTCATTCGGCCCGCTATGGCTCTACCATCCTCTTCGACAAGGTCGCCTCAGAGATGTCTAACTCCTTGACGGATCGATTCGAACGTTCAACAAGCCCGCTCGCGCCATCCTTGCACTCGTGCTCAACCATTCTTCCGACTTTGGTCCTTTTCCCTTGTTCGGCTCCCGTGTCCACAATTCTCCTAGACGTCAAGGGGTGGCGTGTCCCATTGTGGAAATAGTTTTGAGCCGCCCTCAAGCATTAGCTAGGGTTGATCCTTGGAGATAGGCCAGCCGTACCCCTTTGAGAATGAGAGTGGGCGGTAGTTCTTCTTGCGCCAAAACGGTCGAACCTTCATGCCTCTGGCACGGTTTGTCCTAGTGCGGTGGTTATTGCATAATGGATGTCGTGCGAGCCAATATCTGTTGTGTGAGCGTGAAGTGGTCGGTCTTGTGGTGGCAAAGACATGAGGAACGACTGAATCTCATGGTTACCCGAAGACCGCTGAGCTCTGCAGTCACCATGGATCCAATCAACTGCCTGGTTTCACAACCACGATACAACGTGGCAAGCATCGCGGGTC
>JAJZXI010000062.1 GCA_021806545.1 Actinomycetes bacterium
GCCTAAGCACTACCTACCCCTGGACGGATCGATCTCAAGACCTGAGCGCATAGCTCTGGATTCGGCTCAAACACTCATCGAGCCTTTGTCCCTCTCGGTGTTCTCCGAGGTATCTGGCGTGCCCGGCCCTCCTCCAAAAGGGATTAGACCATCGTGCCCGAACTACTTGGGCTGAGACCCATCGCTCTGCTCGACGGGACGCGTCGGCAGTGCCTCACCCGGTGCCAGAACCGTTCGCGATGCCTTCTGGTATTCGCGGGAACCGGGGAGGGCAACGGCGACCGTTCCGTCGCTTCTTCGATAGAATCGCGGTTGGATAGACTCGATGACCGGCAAAGATCGTGCGGCACGCATGAGGCTATCGAGCTCGCGAAACGACGCGAGAAACTCAAGGTTTTTGACCGTTGGTAGCACGAGTTCAAAATCGCCATGACGGTAGTTGGTCAGTGCCTGTCGCGGCGAGATCCAGACCTCCCCGACGATCTCGGAGCGGTCTGGCGTCGCACGCTGATCAAATGGCACCCGAGCTAGGAAGAAGCGAGTATCGAAGCGTCGCGGCGCCCCCTCGGGCGTGATCCAGTGGGCGACATAGGCGAGCGCACCCACATCGAGATGCAGGTTCAACCGTTCGATAACCGCTCGAAACGAGGTGGCTCCTGCCGCGAGGTCGGCTCGCTGTCTGCGTAACTCATGATCGAGATCGATGTCCACGCGATCGGCCAACAGGACGCCAGCCTCCTCAAAGGCCTCGCGAAGCGCCCCCACATAGAATCGCAAAGCTCCCTCAACCCCAAGCCTTGAGTTTGCCTCACCTGCGGTCAAGCCAACACAGCGCGCAAGGAGCATGGGATCTGCGTCACCGGCATCGACAGAGCCACCAGGAAAGACATGCGCGCCACCCGCGAACGCAAGGTCTTTGTTGCGTCTCAGTAACAGCACCTCAAAGCCCTTATCGGCCTCTCGGACCAACATGATCGTCGCCGCGCAACGCAGGTCAGGTGTACTCATCTGGTCGGGAAGGCGGGATTTGAACCCGCGACCTCAGCGTCCCGAACGCTGCGCGCTGCCAAGCTGCGCTACTTCCCGTCAGCTACCAGTGTAGAGGCTTCCTCGACCGCACGACTACCATCAAGGGGCCGATATGAGTTGTCGAGAAAGAGGTTGCCATCGAGCACCGTTTCAACAGCATCGGAGAGCATCAGCAAGTTCAGCGGCTTGACCAGGTAGCCATCGGCACCCGAGCGCCGAGCGGTGAACACATCGGCCCTCCGGTCGAGGAGAAGAATGATACGTGTTGGCTCAAGCCTTCCGGCATCCGCCTCGAGACGCAAATCGATACAGACAGCGATTCCTCCCATCGACCCGATCTGTGAATCCAGGATAACCACATCAGGTTGGATCTCCTGAGCTACGGCCCGGACCTCTCTGCCCTCCCTCAGGGCATAGAGCGTGTGTTCATCGGCGTCGAGTGTTGACGCGAGCTCCTCCTCGAGTTCGGGCGAGTCGGTGACAAGAAGAATGGTTGCCATAAACGATTATCCTACTCCGCCACCTGGAAGGGCACCAAAGTGCACTGCTCCATCGCGGCTGCCACTTCAGCCAACGCGGCGAGATTCGACACATCGGTCGCGAGGTCCTCGAGATAATACCAACCTTCCAGTCCGAGTTCCTTGCCCCAGCCATCAATGACGAGTTGTTGATGGGTTCGCATCTGCGTGAGACGCATAAGGTCCTCCTTGGCCTCGGGTGGCGCACCCGGATCACGAGGGTACGCTGCGTAGGTCGGCGTCATCCTGTTGACGAGCACGCTGTCGACCTGGTGTCCGATGCCCCGCAGCAGCCCTACCATGCGGCTTCCGGCGGCCAGCGCATCCGAAGCCGGAGAAGAGACCAAGAGATAGCTTGTGGCCTGCGAGGCAAGGAGTTCACTGGTCATCAGCGCCCGTTCGCGAAACCCATCCTCGATGCCGGAGAAGGCCTGGAAAAAGCTCATGGTGTCATTCACCACCTCCGCGCCGACCACGCTGGCAATCTGCTTGATCAAACCACGCGTCGCCATCGCGATAGGACGTAAATAGAGAGGCGGGGGTTTGAGCATGAATTTGAAGATACGGTTGTCCAGGAAGCCGGCGAGGCGACTCGGGGCATGCAGGAAATCGATAGCCGCCTGAGCCGGCGGGGTGTCCACGATGATCGTGTCAAAGCGTTGACTCTCCCGGAGCTCCCATAGCCGCTCGAAGGCCATGTACTCCTGCGTCCCCGAGAGACGGGTAACGAGGTTGCGATAGACAGGATTGGCGATGATCTCGTCCTCCTGCTGCGAGGAGGACGAGTAGCGTCGGATCATCGCATCGAAGGTTTGTTTCGGGTCCAACATCGCAACCCAGTAGTTCGGAAGATCCTCACTCGCCAAGACAGGTTCGTTGTCCACCCGGTCGAGGCCGAGGGCAGAGGCGAGACGTCGCGCCGGGTCGATCGTCAGTACACACACCTTTCTTCCGGTGTTGGCCAGCATCAGTCCGACGGCCGCAGCACTGGTAGTCTTGCCAACTCCTCCCGGCCCAATGCATACCAATGTCTCCTTGGTGCCGATCGCATCGAGAAGGTTCACCCGAACATTCTCCAGGTGTCGGTTTGATCGTACAGTGACTGTGCGGCTTGGGTCGGTTGAGATGCTTGCTCCACATACGGAAGCTGAAACGTCGGGATCGGCAAACGTTCACGAACGGCATGGGCCTGCACCCTCGCAAAGTTCGCACGCGATGCAAGATAGTAGTTTGCTCGTTGCTCAGCGCTACCAAAAGCGAGGTCATCACGCAGGTCTACCATGGCCGGCATGCGATTCACAATACACGAAAGAACGTGCGTCGCAAGTGATGTGGTCAGGTGCGTGTAGACCTCCGTGGTCTCTTGCACCGGTGTCTCCTCTGGCAGCGTCACCAGTACAACTCCGGTGAGCTCCTGGTCACGTAGGAGATCGATCACGTCAGCGCTCTGCTGGGCAACTGGCCCGTCAGAAGCAATAGCGCTCAGTCCTGCAGGCGACGAGAGCAGCGACAGTAGGTGACCCGAGGCGGGCGCGTCGACAAGCACAAGGTCGTAGATTTCCGACTTGACGAGCTGCTTGATCTTGGCAAGCACGAGGAGGTCGCGAATGCCTGGAATCGCCGTTGATACCGCGTCGATGACACCAGACTTGAGTAGTCGCTGTGCCAACGGGCCAAAGCCGTGCGTCTCTAGGTACTCGAGCATGACAGCATCAGGGAGTAGAATCACCTGCTCCACACCGTCTGACTCACCACCGAACTCGTCGAAGAGCACGAGCAAGGGCTTCAGGCCCCCGGCTTGGGCGATGAGCGCGATCAGGCGGGCAATGCTTGACTTGCCTACGCCGCCCTTTCCGGTAACCAAAACAAGGCGGGGATCGCCAACCAGCTCTGAGAGTACGATGCGGGCCTGAGAAGTCTCCACGCCTCTCACCCTAGGCGCAACGAAGCCCAAAAATGAACACCGGCCCAGCTTGACTTTTCGTTCCAAAACCCTCTATGCTGATCGAAACAGCCGAAGGTCGGCGATTCGCTATCCATGGGGGGAAACATGACAGGCGAAAACTGGAGAGATCGAGCTGCGTGCCGTGGTTGGGGGTTGAACCTGTTCTTTCCACCAGACGACCCAAGAGGCGAGTCACCCGGCGAGCGCAGACTCAGAGAAAACCAAGCCAAGCGGGTTTGTCGTGGCTGCCCTGTCCAACAGGATTGCCTGAACTGGGCACTCACGAAGGGGGAGTCACGGGGCATCTGGGGAGGGCGCAACGAGCTTGAACGCAAGGCGATGATGCGGGCCCGTCGCCACATCCGTGTCGTCGTTTGATCCCCGACGGAGTTCGCATATACCAGAGATCGCCGACTGGATGCGGTCGTGCCTTGCTCACTCACCTGAAAGACAAGGCCCATCCGTACTGCCGTCAAGGGTGTAATCGTTCGGATCACTGTCGCTGTATCGCTAGGATCGTCACATGCCCGTTGATGATCCCCCTATCGGTCAATCATCAAAGGCCGCGACGCCATCACCGGCGCGCGCCGGACACGCCATCACACGCCTCCTCCTAGGGCGCCCGTTGCGCGCCTCTGAACTCCACTCGGAGGAGATCAGTACATTCACCGGCCTTCCCGCCCTCTCACTCGATGCGCTCACGTCGGTCGCCTATGGTCCAGAAGCGATCATGGTGGTGCTCGCCACCGCCGGTCTTGGCGCGCTACATCTGGTCCTGCCGGTGACCATTGTGATCGTCGTGCTACTAGCGATTCTCATCGTCTCCTACCGCCAGGTCATCGACGGCTACCCGGAGGGAGGAGGTTGCTACGCAGTATCCAAGGCAAACCTCGGAACCGGTGTTTCATTGCTCGCAGGGGCGTCCCTCATCGTCGACTACACGCTCACGGTAGCGGTTTCGGTCTCAGCGGGAGTCGAGGCGCTCGTCTCAGCATTCCCAGCCCTTGCTCCGCTCACCGTGGTGCTGTGCATCGCAATCTTGCTCGTCGTCACGCTGCTCAACCTACGAGGACTCGGAGACGCCGCACGAGCCTTCTTCCTCCCGACCGCAGTCTTTGTGCTCGGCCTCTTCCTCGTGATCTTCCTAGGCCTCATTCACCCCCTCGACCCCCACGCGCACGCGCAAGGCATATCCCTGGTCGCCAGCCACCCCGTTGCCACCATCTCGGTCCTGCTCATTCTCAAGGCCTTCTCCTCTGGATGCAGTGCGTTGACTGGCGTAGAGGCCATCGCCAACGGGGTTCCCACTTTTCGTGAACCACGCGTGCGTCATGCAAAGCGGACCGAGCTGCTGCTCGGCATCATTCTGGGGGTCATGCTGATCGGACTGGCCATCCTGGCGGGACACTTTCACGTTGGCCCAAGAACCAACAACACCGTGCTCAATCAGATCATGGTCATCGCCATCGCCCATGGCGTTCTTTACTACATCGTCGCGCTCGCAATCGTCCTCGAACTTGCGCTCGCAGCCAACACCTCCTTCGGAGGCCTCCCACTCTTGGCAAGTCTGCTCGCCAAGGACGACTTCCTACCGCATTTTTTCAGCCTGCGCAGTGAACGCATGGTACTCGCACGCGGTATCATCGTGCTCGCCGTCCTATCGGGCCTGCTCCTGATCGGGGTCAATGGCAACACCAACACCCTGATACCTATGTTCGCGATCGGAGTGTTCACCGGGTTCACCCTCGCCCAGGGCGGCATGGTCGTTCACTGGCGCCGGACTCGACCCAGGGGTTGGCGCAGGCGAGCTACCCTCAACGGCATCGGTGCGGTCATGACTGCTCTGGCAACCTTGATCTTTATCACTACCAAGTTTGTCGAGGGTGCCTGGATCGTCGTCATCGTGGTTCCTCTGCTGATTGTCATGTTTCGCCGCATCCACGCCTACTACCGTCGGGTCAATCGCACACTCGATGTTGGCGCGCAGCCCTCGCTGACGCCAGACACGTCGCTGCTGGTCGTCGTTCCAGTGACCAATATTTCGCAACTCAGTGCCAGCGCGCTCTCAATGGCCAAGGAGCTCGCCTCCACGCAGATCGCGCTCCGCGTACTCCTTCCCGAGGACCACGACCAAGCGGAGGCGTTTCAAGCACAGTGGGAGCGTTGGGACCCAGGGGTAGATCTCGAGATACTCAAAACCGACTACCAGTCAATTACCCATCCGATCAAAGAGTTCGTGCAACGTCAGCTCGAACACCATGATCGGATCTTGCTCCTCATACCAGTACTCGAGCCGCGCAAGTTGCGCCATCGCCTCCTTCACAATCAGCTCAACCTCGTGTTAGGTTCAGCCTTCACCCATGAACCAAGGGTTGTCGTCGCTCGAACCATTCTCGTGGTCGACGATGTCTCTCGTACCTGACACCTGGCACCGACCGCAATTGGCAGCTCCCAACGGACGATCAGGGTAGAGGCGCCATCCTCCAACAGGTGCGCCGGTGGTAGTCCGCTCGACATGCTG
Organism: Actinomycetes bacterium; assembly: GCA_021806545.1. Taxonomy (GTDB): domain Bacteria; phylum Actinomycetota; class Acidimicrobiia; order Acidimicrobiales; family Acidimicrobiaceae; genus Ferrimicrobium. The sequence continues at coordinate 6,014 of JAJZXI010000062.1, forward strand.
GTTGCCGCTTCGACACGGCCACGGGCATCGGAGCCAAGGATCATTGCCTGGCTCCGCGTCGGTTCAGAACCACGCCTGGTAGTGCCGAAGGGGTGCGAGGCGCTTTGGAGGACATAACACGCGGGTGCTTCATCCACGGCCCGACACCCAGCGGTTGCATCCGGGCCCACAGGCGATCGCTCTCAGGCCCCGGCCGACGCGTTGACCGATCCAGCGCCGTCCGTACGCCAAGGTCACCATAGCGCGAACGGAGATTACCGAGGAGCTGGTAGGCGATCGCGGTAGGTCATCCAGGCATAGAGGAGCGTCAGGAAGATGATGATGGTGATGACGTGAACGCTGGTGCACCATAGGCAGATCGCTCCGATCTCGACGATCTCGGCATAGACAAGATAAAGGACAAAGCCCACACCACCGAGGGCAACGACCAGGCGCAGCCCCTCGAACGACACCGTCGCTCGGGCCCGCGGCCACCAGGCGAGGATCGATACCACCACATAGTAGACGAGCCCGAGAACCGCCACCGGAATCCCGACGATCTCAGACTCAGGCGAGGTGGTCACCTCCTGGCAGTTGATCGTCGAACTATTCGGACATAACAGCGCGACCTTGGTGTCGTAGTGGGCGACCGTCAGATAGATCGCCACGCCCAAGCCGCCGAGCGCCAAGACTCGTACCAGCCAGGTCACCCACTGCGGGTAGCCGGCTACAGCTTCTTCTGTAGACCCTGAATGAGTGGTGTCTTGCATACCGATCCTGGGTGATCATGTGTAATGGCACACACGGTAGCCGTTACCTCATTGACTGCTCCTCCGACCGCCTGCGCGACGGGCGATGTCGGATCCGAGAGGGTCGCGGCGATGGTCTGCCAGTTCAACCCTGCCAGTACCTGCGGCGAGTAACTCGCGCCGTCGATCACGTACTTATTTGCGAAATCCACGAACGGGATCGAGCCGCTGTCTGCTGTGGTGGGAACATAGGGCGGTACGTCATAGAGGTTGAGCAGGTCATTCTCCTGCGTGGTCAACGTCTGCAACGGCGCATGCGTCCGTGTCTCGATCTCGCGCGTGACGAGGGTCAGATATTTGGAGGTGTAACTGGCATGGACAAACGAGAACGTGTTGGTGTTCGGGTACACATCGGTGCTGCTCGACTCCATGAGCTCAAGACCCTTGAAGGTTCCAAACTTCGAGAGGGCGCCGACGATCGCCCAGCGCTCGGCGGCACAGTACGGGCAGAACTCCGCCCCCACGTAGAGCAACTCAGGCTTCCCATTTTGTACCAGCGGCTTTCCGCCCTTGACAACTTGAGGCGGCGATACCAGCGACGGATTGACGCCGACTTTGGTCAGGACGCTTTCGGGGATATTCGTAACCCGAGCGAGCACATTCTGGGGCACTGCAGATCCGAGCACCGCGGATGTGGGCGTCGAAGCCGCTTGGTTGGACTTGCGGGTGAAGAGGAACGCGACGACGATCGCCGCGATGACGACCACCACGAGACCGACGGCCAACGGTCCTCGGCTTCGCTTGGTAGTAGTTGGCATGAGGCACTCCTCGGGTCATTCGTGTAGCTTTGTAGCTAGCCTAACCCGATGTGGCGCTGGGCAAATCGTTCTCAACCACGAGTTCGAGATCAGGCCTTGCCACCCTCTCATGTTCAAGTGAGGCTCGCCTGCGCACCATCGACGCGCTCAACCATCTGACTGAGACGATCCGAATGCCGATCAAAGACGGTACTGACCAGCTCATAGGGATGATCTACCTCCCAAATGGCAAGATCGGCTCGGTTGCCGACATCGAGCGAACCACGATCCACGAGACCAAGGGACTCCGCTGCACGTCTTGTGATGCCACCAAAAGCCTCGGCTGGACGCAGGCCGTACAACGTGATCGAAAGGTAGGCAGCCAGCAACAGGCTCGCTGTTGGAGAGGTTCCGGGGTTGAGGTCGGTCGCTACCGCCATTGAGATCCGGTGAGTTCGCAGACCCTCAACTGGCGGCATGGCTGGGAGGCTTTTGTGGAGGTACGCAAACGGAAGCAGGACGGCAATCGTTCCCGCACCCTGGGCGCGGGCCAGTGCCGTCGCAGAGAGGTACTCCAAGTGGTCGATCGAGCGTGCTCCATAGTCGATCGCAAGCTCAGCGCCCTGAGCGGGACCAAACTGATCGACATGAGCACGTACCGGCAATCCGAGCTCCTTGGCGCGAGCGAGATATGGCGCAATGACCTCCGAAGAGAAGCCCTGGGGATCGATAAAGCAGTCGACCATATCGATCAGACCTTCGCTCGCCAGTACCGGCATCACGGTGTCGGTTAATAGCTTGATATAGGCTCCGGGTCGACCTGCGTACTCGCGCGGCAATGCGTGCGCCCCTAAGAAGGTAGTGACGACCTCGACCCCACGATAGCCCGATAGGCCTCGGGCGATTTCGAGGATGCGACGTTCGCCATCGAGGGAGAGCCCATATCCTGACTTGACCTCGACGGCACCGACCCCATGGTCAGCCATCTCATCGAGACGGCGACGTGCGAGCGCCTCCAGTACGTCAGCCGACGCGCGGGTCGTTGCCTCTACGGTCTCCAAGATGCCGCCGAACTGAAACCGCTCGTCGTGTCCGTCGCGCTGAGCCAGAAAATCTCCAAGGCGATTGCCCGCATAAATCAGGTGGGTGTGACAGTCAACCAGACTCGGAGTCACCAACCTTCCATCAAGTACAATGGCACGATAGGTGCCTGGAGGCCGTGGCGCTTCAGCGCGCGGGCCAGCGAACACGATCCTGCCACCGTCGACGTAAACCACCCCATCTGGGACGTAACGCAGGTGACCGTGCTGATCGACATCGGCCAACGCACAGTCCGTAAGGGCGAGCGCGCGCATCTAGATCGGCACCGACGGCAGTTTGAGGCCTTGTGCTCTTGCCTCATCGATCGCCTGTGGGTATCCGGCATCGGCATGCCGCATCACCCCAGTGCCAGGATCGTTGTAGAGCACGCGGGCAAGTCGTCGATCCGCCGCCTCGGATCCATCACAGACGATCACCTGCCCGGCGTGCTGAGAGTAGCCCATCCCGACGCCGCCGCCGTGGTGCAACGATACCCAGGTGGCGCCGCTCGCGACGTTGAGCATCGCATTGAGTAGCGGCCAGTCCGAAACCGCGTCTGAGCCGTCCAACATGGACTCCGTCTCCCGGTGAGGGCTGGCTACGGATCCCGTATCGAGATGGTCACGCCCAATAACGACAGGGGCTCGCAGCTCGCCACCGGCCACCATCGCATTGAAGGCCCGTCCCACTCGGGCCCGATCGCGCAGCCCGAGCCAACAGATACGCGCCGGCAGCCCCTGAAACTTGATCCGCTCTCTCGCCATATCGAGCCAGTGGTGCAGATGCGGGTCGTCGTCGACAAGCTCCTTTACCTTGGCATCGGTTGCGTAGATGTCCTCCGGGTCACCGGAGAGCGCCACCCAACGAAACGGACCATAGCCACGACAAAACAGTGGCCGAATATAGGCAGGTACGAAACCGGGAATCTCAAAGGCTCGCTCGACCCCGGCTTCGAAGGCTCCCTGGCGAATGTTGTTCCCATAGTCGAAGGCGATTGCTCCTCGATCGACCATGGCGAGCATTGCGCGAACATGACGGGCCATCGACTGCTTCGCGTCACCAACGAGTCGGACCGGATCGGTGGGGTTACGCCATTCATCGAGGTGATAACCCACCGGCAGATAGCCGCGCAAAGGGTCATGAGCACTCGTCTGGTCGGTCACCAGGTCCGGAACAAGGTCGCGACGCACCATCTCCTCGAGAACCTCGGCCGCATTGCCCAAGAGTCCGATCGAGGTCGGCCTCCCCGTCTGCTTCGCATGATCGAGGAGCTCCATCGCCTCGTCGAGGGAGAGCGCGCGCTGCTCGAGATACCCGGTCTGAATTCGGAGTTCGATGCGACTCGGGTCGCATTCGATAGCCAGGAGCGAGAAGCCAGCCATCGTCGCCGCGAGCGGCTGGGCACCCCCCATGCCGCCAAGGCCAGCCGTGAGGATCCATCGGCCAAACGGATCCCCTTGAAAATGAGTTCGCGCGGCCGCAACGAAGGTTTCATAGGTCCCTTGCACGATGCCCTGGGAGCCAATATAGATCCAACTCCCAGCCGTCATCTGTCCGAACATCATCAGCCCCTTGGCATCGAGCTCATCGAAGTGTTCCCAGGTGGCCCAGTGTGGAACCAGATTGGAGTTGGCGATCAGCACACGCGGCGCGTCCGGATGCGTCGGGAAAACGCCAACCGGCTTGCCGCTTTGCACCAACAGTGTCTCGTCGTCACCGAGTTCGCGAAGCGTCGCAAGGATACGATCGAAGGACTCCCAGTCACGCGCAGCGCGCCCGATCCCACCGTAGACTACCAGGTCCTCAGGGTGCTCCGCGACCTCGATATCGAGATTGTTTTGGATCATCCGGTACGGTGCCTCCGTCAACCAGCTGCGACAGTTAAGTTCAACTCCCCTCGGTGACCTGATCGACCGACCTGCGTCATGACGATTACCCATGGTTAGTGCTCCTCCTCTATATGCTCGATTAGCTCGCGTAACCGCCTACCCAGAGCCCGCCGCTCCTCCTGGATGTCGTTCGCCGCGAGCTCTCCAGCCACCCAGACGCCGACGACGCTCGACCGCGTTCCAAAACGGGGGATCTCTTCGGGTGCGGCACCCGCGATGCCAAGCTCATTGAGGTCGATTGCCACCATGTCAGCCAGTGCACCAACCTCGAGTCGCCCCACCCCTTCGAAGCCCACCGTGTCATGGGCGAACAACGTGCTCCACAGTGCTGAGGTGGTCGCCGAGGTTCGGACCCCGCTGCGCAACCGCTCATGGGCATCGATGCGCCCCGTCTCCGCAAAGGGATCGATGCGAACATGTTGGTCCGTTCCAACGGAGACTCGTCCCCGCGCTGAGAGCAGCCTTGCCGCTGGGGTGAGACCGTCCCCAAGATCCTCCTCGGTTGTTGGGCATGCACAGGTGACGGCACCGGAACGAGCGACGGCCGCGACCTCGTCCTCTGCGAGCTGGTTGAGGTGGACCAGGGTTGCCGTGGGCGAGAGCAGCCCGCTCGCAGCGAGGAGCTTGAGCGGCCGCTCGCCATAGTACCCAACGATAGCCTCCAGCTCCTTTGGTTGCTCCATGAGATGCATGTGCCACGGGCTGGCGCCACTCGCGGCGACCAATCTGGCGAGTTCGTCGAAGGAGACAGCGCGCAGCGAATGTACTCCACGAAGAATACAAACCCTCTCCGATTCAGGTAGTTCGCTAACCCGCGCGAGGTACGCCTCGACGTCGCGATCACCAAAGCGCCGTTGAACTCCTTCGAGTGGGCGATAACCCGCCCCATCGAGGCCTCCGTAGAGGTAGCAGACGTCGATCAGGCCAAGACGAATCCCGGCCTCACCTGCCGCCTCGATCAGGGCGTTTCCCATCGCATTCGAATCGGCATAGCCCACCCCGCGACGATCTCGATGAAGGTAATGAAACTCCCCAACGCTGGTGAATCCCGCGAGGAGCATCTCGCGAAACACGAGGGTAGCCAAGGAGCGATATCGATCGGGGTCGAGCCGAGCCGCCAGGGCATACATCGCGTCGCGCCACGACCAGAAATCATCACGAACTCCGTTGACTCGTCCTCTCAGCCCGCGATGAAAGGCGTGGCTGTGGCAGTTGGCATAGCCTGGCGTGAGTAGGTCAACGACCCGATCAGCGTCTTGGGGTCTTCCCTCCGTGACATCAGAGATTCTGTCACCCTCCACCGTGACGACCACGTCAGAGCGCAACCTCTCCGGGGTCGTCAGTGCCCACCGAGCGAAGATCCTCACGTCGTCAGTCCCCGAACGGTAGTGATCAGCGCCTCGACACCCAAGCCCATGTCCTCCCTTGTCGCCGCCTCGTTGGGAGCGTGCGAAACCCCCGTTGGGTTCCGGACAAAGAGCATCGCCGCCGGCACGCCATGGCTAGCAAGGATTCCTGCGTCGTGACCAGCCCCGGTGCTGATCACCGGCGGATGACCGAGTAACGATCCGATGGCGGCGTTGAGCGAACTCGAAAAGGTCGTCTTCGGGGTCAGCGACTCGTTGACCAGGTGCGCGCCGTAGCCAACAGCGAGTTCTGTGATATCGCCTGCGAGGCGGTCAAGAACCCCAGGATCGGCAGCCCTCGCGTCAACCCAGAGATGCACGGCGGCGGCGATAGCGTTGACCGCGTTTGGGTCGACGACCACCTTACCACACGTCGCGATAGCATCGTGGGTGATAGCTAGATCAGTGAGTTCGAGGATGAACCGGGCAGCTTTGCACAAAGGGTCATCGCGCTCAGCGAGTCTGGTAGTACCAGCATGGTTGGGAACGCCCGTAATGACCGTTGACCAGCGGCCATGGGGCCAGATGAAGCTCGCCAAGCCGAGTGGCGCGCCCAACTCGATCAGCTGATGGCCTTGCTCGATGTGAAGTTCGACAAACCTGCCTATCCGCGCCAGGGTCTGGTCGTCACGGCCGAGTGGGGCGACGCCGGCTCGAGCGATCACCTCATCAAAGGGGACACCGTCATAGTCGCGCAACTGTGCTAGCTGCTCCGAACTCGTCTCACCAGTTAACACCCTTGAACCTAGGCACGCGACCCCGAATCGAGCCCCTTCTTCGTCACTAAAGTTGACGATCCCGATGGCTGCCTTTGGCTGGAAACCCTGGTCCAAGAGGGATTCAACCGCGACCAACGCGCTGAGCACCCCGAGGGGTCCGTCGAGGGCGCCTCCTGAAGGAACAGAGTCCAGGTGCGATCCAAGTACGAGATTCTGAGCTGGATCACGATCTGGATCTCCCCACCATGCCCACTGGTTGTAGGCCGCATCGACGCTCACCGCCAGACCCAGTCGGCTCGCCGTCGCTGCGAAGAACTCGCGGAGCTGGGCATCCTCTTGGGTGTAGGCAAAACGCCGGTAGCCACCCGACGTTGGATCCCGACCGATATCGGCGATCCTGGTCAAGAGCTCAGCGAGGCGAATCGATGAATTCATAGGCTCCCTTCGTCGTCATGGATCATGGGCGATCTCACGAACTCAAAAAATACCGATAAGCATGAGCACGAGTCTCGAAGGACTCCATCGAAGGTTCCGCTGTAAAGGGATCGCTGTCGGCGATCGCCTCCACGATCAAGGACAACACCACCAGCGCCGAGGCGTGGGTGTCATAGAGCAGGGTCGTGCCTACCGGGATCGTGATCGAGCGATCGACGTAGTCCAGAATGGGTGAGCTGGTCTGGTCAGTCACGCCAACGACGCTAAGACCCAGGTCCCTACCTGCCTTGAGGATCACAGGAAGCTCTCGGGGCCAACGGGGCATCGCGATGGCCAGCATTGCCCTCGCACCGAGTTGGCTCGCTTCGTGCAAGGCGTCCATCGCCGAGGAGCCAGCCTCACCGATCTGCACAACCCCTGGGTGCACCTTGCGGGCATAGAAGGCGAAGTAGCGTGCCAGCGCCTGCGATGCGCGAAGACCAACGACGATCAGAGGTCGGCTGTCGGCCAGTATCGCTCCGATGTGGTTGAGGTCTGACGGATCACGCAGCCAGGTCTCAAGCCACGTCAGATTCGCGATCTCCTCGGCTACCGCAAGTTGAAATTTGTTGCGCTCGACTGGGCCCGCCTCTGGCGACGCCGGCGTGCCGAGGTCGCGAAGTGCTCGGCGTAATTCTCCGTAACCTGAGAACCCGAGTGCAATTGCAAAACGCACCACCGAGGGCTGTGACACTCCAGCGAGCTGGGCCAGCTCCGAGGTCGTCAGGTAGTCGGCTTGCGCAACGTTGGCCGCTAGAGTCTGAGCGATGCGACGCTGCACCGGCGTCAGCCTATGGCCTGCAAGGAGAGCCTTGAACGACGCAAACTGGGACTCGATCGGCGCTGATTTGGCCAAAGTTACTCTCCACTTGGCATAGGCTCACCGATAACGGCTTGACCTCTAGCATAGAAGTAGTAGGCGACGGACGCAAAGACCAGGCCGACGATCCAGGAGATATCGGCTCCTCCTAAACTCTTGGCAATCGGCCCCTCGTAGAGACTGGAGTTCACGAAGGGAATCTCGAGCAGGATGGTCACGACGTAGATCACCAACGTCTTGATGTTCCATTGACCGTAAGGACCGTCCTTGCGCAGCAGACCCATGACGTCGTAATTGCCGTGACGCACCAGGTAATAGTCGGTGAGGTTGATCGCCGTCCACGGGACCAGCAGGTAGAGCAGGAAGAGAATGACATTTTCGAAGTTATTCAAGATGTTGTTTGGAAACACGATGGTGACCAGCAACGAAACGACGGTGAAGCCACAAACATAGATAACGCGAGACCGCTTCGCTGAATGCAACACGTTGCCCGGCGAGATCGCAGAAAGTGAAGTCAGAAAGGCTCCATACGGGCTCTCAGCACTTGCAGGGATCAGACTGAGCAACAGCACGAAAATCAGCAGTCCCGCCACCGCCGGCACCCGATGCCCGAGAAAGCCGATGGGATCGGCGTTGATGGCGGCGCCGTTGATGGCGGCGCCAAGGGCGCCTACTGCCATGATCAAAATGGCACCAAACCCGGAGCCAACGAAGGTGAAGAGAAAGGTCACCGTCCCCTTGGTCTTGGTAGGGAGATAGCGCGAATAGTCAGACACATAGGGCGCCCAGGTGATCTGCCACGAGACGAAGATCGAAACCGCCAGCATGAAGGTGGCGAGGTTGTTGGCCGAACCATGGTAGTTGGCCGGCACATGTTGGATCAGCTCGATGAAGATGATCACAAAGCCGATGGCACTCAACACGGAGATGACACGAGAGACCGCGTGAATCAGACGATACCCAAAGAGTGCCACCACCAAGACGACGACATTGAAAACGACGATGCCAAGATCGCGCGAGATACCCAACCAGTCCGCGAGGGCGGGCCCGGCAACCAGGCCGCCCGCGACCGCAAATCCGAGATACATAACGACCACCACGAGAAACGGCAAAATCGCGCCTCGATA
>JAJZXI010000063.1 GCA_021806545.1 Actinomycetes bacterium
TAATGCCAGCTCAGATGCACTTTGTTGGACTCAATGAGACCCTATAAACCCTACTTTGCGGAACTGGGGGTCAAGAGGTCGGGAGTTCAAATCTCCTCAGCCCGACTATATAAGTGCAGTCCAGAATGGTAAGCCATTACCGAGGACACTAAGCAAGTTTCGCCCAGCTGCCTATGCTGAGTAGATCCCCTTAATCCGGGCCGCATCTAGACCTCTGAACGCCGCGCAAGCCACGCCTCTACGACGGAGTCGATCGAGGCGTACTTCGCCCCTTGGAGAGTCCCTAGTCGCATTGAGTCCAGCGAGCACGGAATCTGGTTGTGTACCGCATCACCTTCGTGGGCCCGGCACCTTCGTGGTCTGGCACTAATTTCTAATCACTTCACAGACAAGCCTGCAGTGTTAAGATCACGAACGATGGGTGACATGATCGGACACGAGAGCGACCTTAGTATTAGCGAGAACTATCGGCGCTTTGCTCACCTCGAGGCTGCTGGTCACTCTCGGGCTTACCAGGAGCTTGCCGAGTTTGTCGCCGAGGAGACAACGGTCCTTGAATTCCTCGGGCGGTTAGCACCGGAAAAGCGCCAACCCAACCTTCTCTTTGCCGCAGCACGCTACATTCTGGGAGAGCCAGCCAATCCGGACTCTCTCACCAGGCTCATCGATGAACGTAGTGCCGAGTTGGTGGCGATAATGTCTGAGCGACGGACACAAACCAACGAGGCTGCCCGCTGTGCTATATTGTTGCCCGCCCTAGCTTTCATCCCTGGCCCGCTCGCGCTCATCGAGGTCGGTGCTGCGGCCGGGCTCACCCTCCTTGTCGACTTCTACAACTACGACTATCACGGCCATGTGTTAAAGGGTCTTGACGCGGATGCACCGGTACTGACCTGTCAACCAATGGGACCGGTCCCTATCCCTCGACGTGTGCCAGAAGTTGGCTGGCGAGCCGGGCTCGATCTTAACCCGCTTGATCCAAGTAATCCGACCGATGTCGAGTGGTTGTCGTGCCTGATCTGGCCGGGAGAGGAAGGGAGAGCAGAGAGGCTCAATGCAGCGGCAGCTACCGCCCGGCGCCATCCGGTGAAGATATATCGTGGTGACCTCCTCGATGACTTGGCAGAGTTGGCTGCCAAGGTACCCGCCGGACTCACCTTGGTTATCTACCACACCGCCGTGCTCGCCTACGTTGACGAGGCAAAGCGGTGTGCGTTCGCGGCCCTCACTCGTTCGTTAGGAGCGATATGGATCTCCAACGAGGCCCCTGGGGTCGTCCGAGATGCTGCACCTTCCAGTCCATCCCGAGGTTTCATGCTTGTGAGGGGTGGTACGGAACTCCTTGCACAAAGTGACCCTCACGGTAGCTGGATCGAATGGCTTGCTTGAATGGAGAGGGGCCGGATAGGCAACCGACAAGATGATCAAGCGAGAGCACCACAGATCACTTGTCGTAGAGGCCAAGGAATGCCTTGCACTGTTCGAGCCAGTCTCTGGTGATTGCTGCAAAGACGGCAGGTTGTTCGAGGGGGAGATAGTGACCAGCACTGCTGATACAGGTGTAGCTGGCGTAGTCGTAGTTCCCCAGAGCATCGAAGAGACTGGCGTAGCCGACGACGCGGTCTCGTTTGCCGGCTACGAAGCAGACCGGGGCGTTGCACACAGTAGCTGCGTCCTCATCAGAGAGAGCGAAGCCATCTGCTCGTAGTGATGCGAGATAGACATCGTCGCTGGGCTCGTTAACGTCTAGTGCCGCGACAATCCTATTGGCAACCTCGCCAGTCTGTAGGCCAACGGCGTGTGTGAAATGTCCGCGAAGATGAGAAGGCACATGATCCAACCACCCAAGCTGGGGGTTCGATGCGAGCACACCGGAGAGATCACGGTCCTGAGGTCGGATCTTAAAACCAGTGCAGACCAGCATGAGACCACCTACCAGGTCGGGGAGTCGACGTGTAACACCCGCCGCGAGATAGCCCCCGTATGACCAGCCGAGCACAGCGAAGGGCCTGTAGCGGAGCTCGGTTTGGACGGTAGCGACAACTGCGTCGAGGACTGCCTCGGATCGCGGTGGGCAGTGCGCCGGCGAGTCACCGGTTCCCGGTAGATCGACATAGAGGCGACGCCAACCGGATACTTCGGCGAAAGCAGGCTCGATCGCAGCGGCCATGGCCGTGTGATCAAAACCGAAAGAGGGCAGCACGACGAGCGGATCGCCCCCATCCCCATGCACCTGGAGGTGAAGCGTCATCCCCCTAGACACCTTCAGCGCTGTGTCCGACGATATGTGAGGGTGACCCGGCGAAGCCCGGCGGTCTGCGCTCTGGAGCGTCATGGCCGTCGAGCCAGTCGAGAACGGCGCGACGTGAGAAGCGCCACTCGCTACCGAATCGTCGGCCGGGTAGCTCTCCCGAGTGGACACGTACCAAGACGGCATCGTCGTCAAGCTTTAACAGTTCAGCGAGCTCGGCGAGAGTGAGCACCTCATCAGGAGTGTCCCTTGGTCCGTCCTCAGCTGCTGAAACCTCGCCAGGTACCAGCGCCGACTCGAGTAGATCGTTGACGAGGTCCTGCTTGGTACGCCCAAGAGCATGCGCCCGGGAGTCGAGTTGGCGAGCCCGGGATACCGGGATGCGGACAAACAGCGCGGTGCGATTTTCGGGCATAGCACTAAAGCCTAGCTGGTTGCTATCTGGATATCAACCTGATAGCATACCCAGGATGAACCCGTTTCGCTTTGGCTATCAGACGACAACCGATGACCCCGTTATACTTCGCAAACAGGTGCAGGCGGCAGAGGCGGCCGGCTTCGATGTGTTCTGCACCTTCGACCACCTTGGACGACACCTATCAGTTCTTGAACCCCTCGCGTTCGCTGCGGCCTGGAGCGAACGGCTCCGACTCTGCCCACTGGTGCTGAATAACGACTTCCATCACCCAGGGATCTTGGCCCAACGTCTCGCGACCTTGGATCGGCTCTCAGCCGGACGTCTTGAGGTTGGTATAGGAGCTGGGCACGCCTTTCCCGAGTACCACGCGACGTCTATCAGCTTCGATCCACCCCAACGGCGTAAGCGTCGCCTCGCCGAGTCTGTCGACATCCTTCGTCGCCTCCTCGACGGTGAGCAGGTGAACCATCATGGCGAATACTACGACTTGAGTGGTTTTACCTCTATCGAGCCGCTACAAGATCACGTCCCGATTCTTGTTGGAGTAAACGGACGAGCCGGTCTCGCTCATGCCGCAAGCACGGCCGACATCATTGGGCTCACCATGCTCGGGGTCACCCTCCCCGACGGCAATGCCCACGCCGTACGTTGGGATCCAGAGCGTCTCGACACCACCGTCGCCTGGATCGCCGAGCAGGCCGGTGAGCGAGCCGGGCACCTCGAATTGAATGCGCTCGTCCAGGCTGTGGTCGTTACCGACGATCGCCGCAAGGCTGCCGAAGAGTTGGCCGCCGAGGCTCCCGGTCTCGAGGTCGATCACGCACTCTCGACTCCATTCCTAGCACTCGGCACTCACGACGAGATTGCGGCGCACCTCCTCGCCTGTAGAGAACGCTGGGGGATCTCTTATTACGTGGTGCGCGATATCGAAGGCTTCGCTCCGGTCATCGAGATGCTCCACGCTGAGGACCAATCGTCATGACCAAGCTCGCTCGCATCGACGACGTCCGCCGCCTCGACTTTGGCTTCTTTGTGCGTCCGGCCACCGAGACCGGCACCGGTCAACCCCGGGTGGAACCGGTATACGGTTACCTTATCATGCACCCCGAGATGACTGTGGTGTTCGACACCGGGATCGGTGCAGCGGACCCCGAGACCGAGGCATACTACCAACCACAGCGCAGGTCCCTCGATCTCGCCTGTCGAGAGGCAGGATGCAACGTAGATGATATCGATGTCATCGTCAATAGCCACTTGCACTTTGACCATTGCGGTGCAAACCCTCGCCTGGCGGGCCGGCGTATCATCGTCCAGTCGGCGGAGCTTGAGGACGCAAGGGGCGTTAACTACACCTTTCCAGAGCTCATCGACTTCGACCGCGCACACTATGACCCCATCACTGGGGAGGCTGAGATCGCAGACGGTATCGTCGCGCTCCCCACCCCCGGTCATAGTCGAGGCCATCAGTCCGTTGTCGTGTGCGCCGATGACGGCACTCTCCTCGTGGCGGGGCAGGCGATGGACTTCTCAATGACGACCTCTGCACCGGTGGTCGGAGACGCATCGGCATATGCGAGCGCACACCTAGCCCACCGTGTGTCTCGTGAGCTTGACCGGCGCGTAGCACCCTGGCCCGAGTGGCTCGAACGTATCGAGCAGTTCGATCCCGCACGGGTGGTCTTTGCCCACGACGGTGCAACCTTTGAGTCCAAGGTCGCAGCTGAGCGCTGACGAGACTTGCCAGAGCACCATAACCGTACTCTTGCCCTGGGGGTCAAGAGGTCGGGAGTTCAAATCTCCCCAGCCCGACCATTGAGGACCGTGGGATGTTCGGCGGAAGACCGTGACGGCCACGTAGGTTGAGGGACAAAAGAGAAATAACCAAGCTAACTCGGGTTCCAGTCGGTAACTTTGACCTGAGGTATTGCGGTTGCGGCATCGCTATATCAGAGCCGATGTTGGCGAGATTTGCGTGCTACTCGGTTCGATCCTAGCGTGCCATTCGGTAGTTTGTCGCACGACGGATCGCTACTGTCACCACATTCTGGTGCGACGGCGTAGTGATGGCAATCGTCTTGCGCGAGTCACGGCAATGGCAGGACCTCTTGGAACAATGCTGGGAAGGATCGGCTTGTTAATGGTGCGATAGCCGGACAATGGCTGGTCGACTTGATCTCTAGTTGAGTTGAGGTGATACGGCAAGTTCAGATGAATCAGATCAGAATCCACGACCACAGTTACCTGGCAGATGCGCACGGGCGATCGGAGAGGGCCACCCTTCGGCGGTGTGTCTGTGCTGTAGGCGCGCAACGCAAAGCAACGATGTGATGAGTAGCCCGAATTCTGGCGCTTTTGACCAACCGGGAGCGCAAGCCCCGTCTCTAAGGGTCGGGGTTCGCACTATGGGTTTGTGGAGCAACCCACTCAGGATGTGTTTTCCATGCTGGTTCGTGCTTGCGCCGGTGAGGATCAGTCTCGCGGAACAGGGTGAGCAAGACGAGCCCAGAGACGGCCAACAGCGCGGCACCGGTCCATATGGCGGCGGTTACGCCTCCAACGACCGCAATGGCGCCGAGTACGAGTGGCCCCACTGCATAACCGCCGTCTCTCCACAGGCGGTACACCCCAAGTGCTCCTCCACGCCATACGGGATCCGCGGTATCCCCGATGGTCGTGATAAGGTTTGGATAGGCGAGCGCCATGCCGGCCCCCATGAGTATCATCGCGACGAGCCAGAGGGTATGGATATTTGTTCCAACGAACAATGCGAGTCCAGCGGCGATGAAGAATGTTCCTAGGGTGATTGGTGCTTTACGTCCGATTCGATCGGCTAAGGCCCCCGTCGCAACCTGTCCAACTCCCCACACCCAGGCATAGATGCCGACCAAAAGGCCGATTTGCGCGAGCGAAATACCTCGGGCCAGCATATAGAGCGGAAAGAATGCCGCTACCAGGCTATCGGCAAACTTGTTGAGAAAGCCTGCCTGACAGACTGCAAACATCGATCGATCGTGCCAGCTCATGTAGGCGCCAAGTCGTGTCAGCTTAGGAATTTCCTGGCGTGCGGTGTTGCCAGTATGGTGTGCTTGGTTGGTGGATTCGGTCCGAGCGAAATGGAGCGTCTCCTTTGCCGGCCCGAGTGTCACCAGCATGCCAAGTACGACGACTGCGATGGCGAGTAGATATGGAGTTGGGCGTAGCCCGTAGTCGGTTACGAGCAGACCTGCCAAGAATCCGCCGATCCCGACACCAACGTAGCCTGCGGACTCATCGACGCCTACTGCGAGGCCCCGATTGATTGGCCCGACAAGGTCGATCTTCGCAGTGACGGACATTGTCCAGGTCAGAGCCTGATTCACGCCGAGAAACAAATTGGCAACAATGACCTGCCACCAAGCGGTTGCAAAGATTATGATGAGTGCATAAGGGATGGCAAATGCCCAGCCAACGAGCAAAATGCCTTTGCGCCCGCGGCGATCCGAGAGCCGCCCAGCTACGAGGTTCATCATCGATTTGACGAGACCAAATGCGGAGAGAAAACTGACGACATAGAGGACAGAGGTGATCCCAAAGGCTTGGTGTGCTAGCGGTGGTAGGGCGACTCGTTCTACTCCGATCGTCATGCCTATGAGTAAGGTGATGAGGGTGTAGAGTGCGAACTGGCGCCAGTTCTCCCGCAGGCCGAGCCTGTGGGGTTTGGGCTGGCTGGTACCGTACGATGACGAGCCTTGGTCCTCGGCGGGGACGGGTTGGGATTGGTTCATTGCTCGTGCTCCTCAGATCTAGCCTGGTGATTGTGGTGACTGATGATTTTGGTACACTGCGAAAACGGCACTGCACCTAGTGGTCTCGTCATGAGGACGGTACGTTCACGAAAGAGGTTGCATGTCAGCTCACGTTTGCCGTGAGGACACCGTGACGTCTGGGCTGGTAACGAGCGGACGGGCTCGGTGTTGTGCGGAGGAATATATCTCGGAGACCTGCTGAGGACCTGGCCCATGTTGGAGACTGATCGGTGACTCTTGGCGAGTTCGCTTTGGCGTGATGGGCCAGTAGTGGCGGGTGTCGATGACTTCGACCTTGAGCACTGCGGTACACTCCAGGCTGGCATGCCAGCGCGTTGTCGCCCACCAATCCGACCGTAGCTGTTGTACAGGATTCGGGTGGTACTTCCATGTCGCTGTGGCGGTGGAGAGGTCTTTCGGCTTGCGGATCCAGCTACGCTTCGGACCCAGCGCCTCGTATGCGTTTCGGTTCGAGATGATGGTGCACCTTTGGTGTTGGTGATGAGCTTATGTTGAGCGTGGGCACGTTGTCGCGTGTTGCAGGTTTTGCCGTCGCAATGGAGCGTCTTGCTCTCTTTTGCATAGTCAAGGCGTGTGAGATTTGGCGCTGTTTGCAAAGCTTGGCAGGCGTCAAGTGTGGGGGAGCCACTGTTGATCGGTTTGGCGATTACCGCGGTCGCGTGGCATGTGGGCCGGTAGTCCAGCTTGCTAGCTACGGTGCCAGGGGAGGGAAGAGCCCTGCGTGGCAGCGCCCGCATTAGGACGTGGGCGTACGGGACGAGGCGTTTGTTGGCGAGTGAGACGCGTGTCCTGGCCAGAGGGCAAGGAGCACAATTTGTGATGGGCCGGGAGACTTGGATCGACACTGTCAACCCATGCTCAGTGCGTCGAAGGGCACGTCGCAGTTGCGATAGTTTGGTTGGCCCAGTACCTGAGGCATCGAACATTTGGCCAGCTCTGGGTTCTGCACCGATGAGGGTGGCGGATCTCATGTGCCGCTGAAGGAGGACAACCTGCACTGGGTCCGACGGCGGTCGAACTGAATTCATGAGGGGCGACCTCCTTCCACTAATAATCAATTGTACATTAGAACATGCAGAGGATCGTCCTTGTGGCCACGCGGCGCCGATCCTGGCAGGTTGTAGTGTCACCACGCTCAGGGGAAGAGGTGCGTTTCGGTTTGGGTTTTGCATCCTGAGAGTCCGGATTCAGATCGCGTTCCGCGGTCGAGGCATCGGTCCTCATGTGACGCAGGTTCTGACATGGTACCGGACGGGACTCGAGCCGGGTGCTTTCCTGTTAGGACTGCTGCGGGGCCTATTGGCTAAAGCGCAAGAGTGAGGCGCTCGCTAGCGGTCTGAGTCGATTAAAGTCAGAGCATTCGACGCCGGCAGCGTCGCTCGTAACGGCGGCATTGGGCCACGAACTGAACTCGGGCTGGTAAGCTTTTATTGCGCGGGACTAACTGCTGGAGCAGTGGTCGTTCAGCGGCCGCGATAGATAGATCCCGAGGTTGGAGTCTCTTTGACGACAATCGCTGCAAGCGGCAGTGCGTTCTCTAGGCGCTGCCATATCCACATTGAGAGGTGTTCACTGGTTGGATTAGCCAGTCCTTCGATATCATTCAACAGGTGATGATCAAGCTCGCTGCGCACAGGAGCGAAGGCGCTGGTGATGTCCGCAAAGTCCATAACCCAGCCGGTGTGAGGATCTATTCGACCTTCAACGTGCACTTCGACTCGATAGGAGTGTCCGTGGAGCCGAGCACACTTGTGTCCTTCCTCAACATTCGGTAGGCGATGGGCAGCTTCGAACGTGAATTCCTTGTAGATCTCCATTAGCGAATTCCTATGTACTTGTGCGTTTGGAGACTGAGTCTCCATTGCGGATGAGCAAGGCAATAGTCTACGGTGAGGGCGGTATTGGTATCGCGGTCGGGTCCATCCAGAGGTTGGAGAAGAAAGTGATCGAATGCGAGGTCCTGGAAGCGTTCCGGGGGTGCGAGGGGCTGTGGGTAGACGAGCTTGAGCTCATCGCCACGAGTCAGCATCAGTGGGGCAGCCGCTTTGGGGCTAACGCAGATCCAGTCGAGCCCCTCAGGGGCCTTTTGTGTTCCGTTGGTCTCAACTCCAATAGCAAACCCCTGTTCGTGGAGTGCGATGATTGCTGGCTCGTCGAGTTGGAGCAACGGCTCACCCCCGGTGCAGACCACGTACGGTTTGCTGTGCTCATCAGTATCGCCGCCCCAGGCTGTACGAACCGCCTCTGCCAGAGCTTTGGCGGTCGGGAATCGGCCACCACCGGGTCCATCGGTGCCGACGAAGTCAGTGTCACAGAACTGGCAGACGGCTTGGCTGCGTTGGGACTCCCTGCCACTCCAGAGGTTACATCGTGAGAAGCGACAGAAAACGGCTGGTCTACCGACTTGGGTTCCCTCACCCTGGAGGGTGTAGTAGATTTCTTTGACGAAGTACGCCATTACAAAACTCCGTTGGTAGCTGTTGGATCACTGAGTCCAGCCTCTTGAAAACCCTTCTGGCGTAGCAGGCAAGAGTCGCAGGTACCACAGGGTTTACCGTCTTTGTCGGGGTCGTAGCAGCTATGCGTAAGACGGTAATCTACGCCCAAGCTCGCTCCGCGCGTGATGATCTGTGCCTTGGTCATTTCCATGAGAGGCGTATGGATCTGGAGCCGTTGCTTGCCCTCGACGCCCGCCTTTGTCGCCAGGTTTGCCATAATCTCATAGGCCTTGATGTACTCCGGGCGACAGTCGGGATACCCGGAGTAGTCGAGTGCGTTGACTCCTATAAAGATATCGCTGGCGGCTAGGGTCTCCGCCCAGGCTAACGCGAACGACAAGAAGATGGTGTTGCGCGCTGGAACATAGGTAACGGGGATTGCGCTTTGGAGCTCCTCTACGCGATCGTGATGTGGTACCGTAATCGAGTCAGTGAGTGCTGATCCGCCAAACATGCGTAGGTCGATCGTGGCGACGAAGTGTTTGGTGACACCCATTGTCTTGGCAACACGGCGGGCAGACTCGAGTTCAACGCTGTGGCGCTGTCCATAGTCGAAGCTGAGTGCGTGCACGTCATACCCTTGGTCGAGGGCGATCGCCAACGTAGTTGTCGAGTCGAGCCCCCCGCTGAGGAGGACGATGGCTGGCCGTTGGTCCAATTGAACTCCCGTCTGTGTATAGAACCATGTGATGCGGTATCCAGGCTAATCGCAGCCATGTTGACCTCTTGATGTCTCAGTGTGGTAAGTCGGAGCACAGCGACGGTTTGAGCCCGTTTGTCCTTGGTCGGGATCCATAGCGATCATTGGACCACAACGCTTGTGCGGATGAGATTGCGTATGGCGGGATTGAGATAGTGTCGGCTGGCAGTCCAAAGTTCGATGAACGGCTTCGTCGGCGTACGTTCGTGCGCAGGGCCTGCACCCGATGGCAGGGCTAGAGTGGAGGCACGGTGGGTTCATGCGCTAGTCACGAGAGGGGCGTAGATTCGTTGCGACGAACGTTCGATGAGGTTTTTCCGGGAGGCGATGGCATTAGCGGTTTCGCTTTGCGTGGGTTGGCCTTGGGGCTAATCGTTCGGTTGCTGCGCCGCAACCAGCCGTTGGCTGCCCAGAGCGTTGGTGTCGCAACGATTGTCGGGGCGCTGTTTCCAGGTGCCGAGGCTCTGGGTGCAAGTCTTGGTTATGCCTTGTCCAGAATTGCCCCCGCGCGCAGGCTCTTATTCGGCTTCGCTCTTAGCCTTTATGTCGTGGTTGCCTCGTTGAGGGACCGTGCGAGTTCTCACGTGATGCAGTTGCTGCTCGGTGTCGCATCGGCGGCGATCGCAGTACAGGTTGGTGAGGCGGCAGTCATGCGTGGGTTGTGTGTAGCCGAAGGTCTGGCCGTTCTTGTCGTCAATGCCGATTCGGGCTCGTCGCGATTGAGCCGCCGAGCCGCTCGTGCCATCAGCCGATGCGCAGGCAAGGGGTTGGAGCTGATCTATGTCGGATCCAAGGAGCTCTCTGGGGCGCTTCACGCCGCCCAGTATTGCACAGGCGAAGGTGGGAGAGTCGTCGTGGCCGGTGGTGACGGAACGGCTGGGACGGCTATCTCGATCATGTCACAAGGCGATGGCATTCTCGGTATCGTCCCCAATGGCACCGGCAATGATCTTGCACGCTCGATCGGAATTTCGCTGTACCCAGAGGAGGCCGCGATGGTGGCGCTGGGCAGGAGTGTGCGCGGAATAGATGTGCTCGCAACGGACCTGGGTATGGCGGCACACGCGGTGAATGTCGGCTTGGTGGCCGACTTCGCCAGAAGAGTTCGCGATGTACGTGGTTGGAGGCGGCCACTGGTCTATCCACTCGTGGCCCTCGGAACCTGGCATCATCATCGTTCTGTTGCGTTGAAGATCCGAGTCGATGGTGAGGTGATGGCTCGTGAAGCCCAACCCTATCTGAATGTCGCTGTTCTCAACGCCCCGAGGATCGGGGGTCGCATCGGTGTGACGCTGCCAGGGGCGAGTCCTGATGACGGAGTTGCCCAGTTGGTGACGGTCGCGCGCTCTGCCTGGCGTGTCGTGCTTGGAGAGATCGCAGGGGTCCTGCGACAACGAGCTCGGTCTGCACCCAGGTATGCGTTTGTCGAAGAGGTCGGTCGTGTCGAAATGCATTCGACGAGCCCGTTTGTGGTCTCTCTGGACGGTGAACCTTGCAAGCCGGTCACGCATCTTCGTGTTCAAGTCGTTCATCACGCCTGCCGTGTCGCTGCATTGCCACGGCGGCTGGTGAGTTCGCGCTAAGGTGCTTGTTAGTTCGTTGGTGCACCAGCGGATGCCTTGTCACGGCGATGGCTCGGGTAAGGAGGTCCGCAATGGGGTGAGTCGGCTTCGCGCGGACGCCTCGTCTTGATCGCGTGGGCCGCTGACCCGAGTACCATTGCTGCGTAGGTTTGAGAGCCCGAGGAGCGATCACTGTTGAGAGAGTTGCCGCACGTTGAAGAATTCAAGTTAGCGACGGTGCTGCTGCCCGTGATGAATGAGACCGACTCGCTACGGGAGACGATTGATATCGTCGAGCGCGAGGCCGGAGTCGATGTCGGCGAATACCTCATTCTCGTGTCGCCGCGAACGACGACAGCGAGTCGAGCGATGATCGCCAGTCTGCAAGGTGTTTATGGCGAGCGGATCCGGGTCCACGAACAGTCATTGCCCTTCTTGGGGGGTGCTTTGCGAGAGGGCTTTGCCCTCGCTGAAGGATCTCATGTGGTGATGATGGCGAGTGATCTCGAAACCGATCCCCATGACGTGGCGGTCATGATCGAACGCGCCAAACGATTGCCAGCGGCGATCATTACCGCTTCGCGCTGGATTCGAGGCGGATCCTTTAGTGGTTATTCCCCGGTCAAGCTGGCACTGAACAAGGTGTTTCAGTCGAGTTTCGCCTTGCTGTACCAGAGCCCACTCTCTGACATGACGTACGGCTACCGCCTCTTCCCAACTGCCGTGGTGCAGGCGATCGAGTGGGAGGAAGTGCGACACCCGTTCCTTCTTGAAACCATCGTCAAACCGCTGCGTCTAGGTGTTGCGGTCTATGAAATTCCCTCTCGCTGGCAGGCACGAACTGAAGGGGAGTCCTCTAACAGCTTCTTTCGAAACTTCGTGTACTTCCGGATTGGTGTGCGGACGAGATTGCGTCCGCGTGCAAGCCTGTTCGCAGCATCCAATTAGCTACACTCAACGTGGTTATGCGTAAGACCATCGTCACAACCACCATCAACCATCCGACCGAGGCGATTCGTCGCTACGACTCGATGGAGGGCTGGGACCTCATCGTCATCGGTGACCTCAAGACTCCGTCCGATTATCGCCTAGAGCACGGCCACTACGTATCGCCAGCCGAGCAGGAGGAGTACGACCCTCTGCTCTCTGAGGCGATCGGGTGGAACTGTATCCAGCGTCGCAACTTTGGGATCCTGATCGCCTACGAGATGGGCTCAGATATCATCGCTTTGATCGACGACGATAATATCCCGGAGCCGAGCTGGGGCAAGGAGCTCAGGGTTGGCACGGAGATCGAGGTTAACCTCTACGAGACCTCGCTCGATGCCTTCGATCCCGTCGGGGCGACCAACCATCGCCAGCTCTGGCATCGCGGCTATCCACTCGAGCTTCTGGCGCAGCGTCGGTACCCAGAGCCGGTTACTCGACGAGTCCAGGTTGACATCGACGCTGGGTTCTGGAACGGTGACCCTGACATCGATGCGATATGCCGCCTCGAACATGCACCAGAGTGTGATTTCGATCGGTCATTGTTTCCACTTGCTGGTTCCGTCATGGCCCCGTTTAATTCGCAAAACACGATGCTGGCGCGTCGGGTTGTGCCGTACTACTTCCTCTATCCCCACATTGGGAGGATGGATGATATCTGGGCGGCCTACTATGTGCAAGCGCATGGGTTCAACGCCGTCTTCAGTGAGCCATCGGTCTTCCAGGATCGCAATGATCACGATCTCATCCGTGATCTGAAGGCTGAGATCATCGGTTACACTAACAATCTCTCGTTGATTCGTGATCTCAAACGAGATCCCGAGTCGATCGTCAGCTATCTGCCAGGACCTTCGATTCGAGCCTGGGATCTCTACCGAAGGCATTTTGACCGTGCGTAGAGTTCTCATCACCGGTGGTGCAGGTTTTGTAGGGCGCCACTTCACCCGACATTTTCTCGAGGCAGGCGATGACGTGGTCGTCGTTGACCCTGTCGCCGCTGCGACCGGCGGTGTCGATCCAGATGTGGGTTGGCCATTGTTCGATCCCCGTGAGTACGAGCGGTTCCACTATCTGCGTCAGGACTGTCGTGAGTATTTTCACCGCAATCCCCATGAACACTTCGATCTGGTCCTGCATCTGGCGGCAATGGTGGGCGGGCGTCTGATGATTGAGCACAACCCGTTGGCGATCGCAGATGACCTTTCGATCGACGCTGAGTACTGGCAATGGGCGACACAGGCACGCCCGGCCAAGACCATCTGCTTCTCGTCGAGCGCCGCCTATCCGATTCGGCTCCAACGCGAAGAGAATTATGTCCTGCTTTCCGAGGATATGATCGACTTTGGCGATGATATCGGCATGCCGGATATGTCCTACGGGTGGGCGAAGCTCACCTGTGAGTATCTTGCACGACTCGCCAACGAGCGTCATGGATTGGCTTCAGTCTGTTATCGTCCCTTCTCTGGCTATGGCGTCGATCAAGACGATACGTACCCGTTTCCATCGATCTGTAAGCGCGCACTCGCCGGATCCCCGGATGAGCCGCTCGTCGTGTGGGGGAGTGGTCGCCAGATGCGAGATTTTATCCATATCGACGACTGTGTTCGCGGCGTGATCACCACGATGGACTCGGTCGACGACGGAGGCGCTATCAACCTCTCCACTGGGGTTTTGACCAGCTTTCTTGAGTTTGGGGCACTCGCTGTCAGGGCTTGTGGCTATGAGACCCAGGTGCGCGGTCGAGACGACCGACCGGTCGGGGTCTTTGCCCGCGGTGGTGACATTGCCAAGCAGACGGCGTTGGGTTTCCAGGCTTCCATCTCTTTTACCGATGGCGTTGAGTCGGCGATCTCACAGCTACGTGATAGGTCGCGTGCGTGAGCACGTTGCGTGCGTATTTGGTGTGAGAAGGTAGACGATGAGGGCGTGTCACTGGGGAGCTGCGTTGCTCCTCGATACGTCAGGGTCAATACCGAGCTCTGTCGTATTTACTGGCGCATTCCGCGCAACGGGTGTGTCGATGATCGCGTGGCCCATCTTTTGCACCGAGCTGGGCTACAAGGGTTACAACAGTTGACGAACATATGTACTATATCAGACACTGATGACCTTACGCGAGTTGGCGCTGTCTCAAGATATACACCCGCAGACGACATATTGGTGGTATAGGGCAGGCAAGATGCCAGTTCCGACTCATCGCGTAGGTAACAAACTCGTTCTTGTCAGAGACCTGGAATCCACACAACCCAAGCAAGGCTCGACCGTGATATATGCACGAGTATCCTCATCTGAGCAGAAGTCAGACCTGGATCGACAGGCAGCGAGAGTCCTGATATGGGCAACCGAGATCGACA
>JAJZXI010000064.1 GCA_021806545.1 Actinomycetes bacterium
ATCAATGATACGCCGCTTCGTAGATTGGAAAAACCAGAAGACGTTGCCAGGGTTGTAGCGTTTCTTATATCAGAGGACGCTCGATTCATTACCGGGGAAGCGATAGCAGTAAATGGAGGTGCCTATATGGATTGAAAAGAGTACTGGAAACTGTAGATACTATTGGCCCAGCAAGTTAGAACAATTGTTGCTACTTTTATTAAGAATTTATCTATAGCAGTATCAAGACTATTCTGCATCATAGTTGACCCTACCCTAGGGGCTGACCGCAGCTCATAGCCTGGCTCGTTCAACCATAGTTCAAGGTTGTCGCGGGCCTGAAGTCCGCGCTCTCAGGGTTGGTATGAATATCCGAAATCGGGCGGCCGACCCTCGGCGGCCGGTTGTCCGTTGAACTTGGAGGAACTCGCCATGTCTGTTAGTGCAACATCAACCGAATCTGCCAGCCCCGGGTTGAGAGATACGGCCCAACTACGACGGGGAGCGATGAACCGTGTAGAAGCGTTTACATCCAGCGTAGCGGCGATTGCACCCGCAATCAGCGTGTTGACAGTATTTGGGGCTATCTTTGCTGCCGCCGGTTTGGCTTCGCCACTCGTGTTACTCATAGCGGTAATTGCATTTGGATTCCACATAAATACAGTGGCGGAATACAACAGAATAGCACCAAGTCCGGGTTTCTATGTGTCGTATGTCGCTAAGGCACTTGGTGTCACTACCGGTACGCTGACCGCGATCTTATACGGAGTGGGCGAGTTAATCTTGCTAGGTGCAGCAATCTTTGGTCCTGCCTTGTGGGATCAAGAAGTGATCCGCCTGTTGACTGGCTACACTCCGGGATGGTGGTTGTTGCTGATCATCCAAGGTGGAATCGGCACTATTGTGGTGCTCTTGGGTGTCGTATTTTCAGTGCGAGTGATAGCCGCTCTGTTTACCCTAGAGCTGCTGACGGTGGCTGGCGGTATCATCGCTATCCTCGTGACTCATGCATCGTACATAGCGCTTAGCGGCAGTGCGTTTAATCCTGCAAATATTCGCGATGGTGCCACAGGGTTTGGAGTTGCATTCGTATTGTGTATTTTGATGTTCAGCGGCTGCAGTGCATCGGCGCCGATGTCCGATGAGATGGAACATCCGAAGCGCAATATCCCGATAGCACTCTACTCTGCGCTTGCCGTAGCGGGGATTGTGTTCGTGGCGGCTGCGTGGGCACAGGTGATCGGATTCGATGGTCATGTGGGCCCAATGCTCAAAACAAACTTTCCGTTCATTACAGCGACGAGTCAATCAGCACACTGGGTTACATACCTAATCTACTTTTCAGGTATAACGAGTGGCCTGGGTGTTACGGTGGCGACCCTGAACGCGGCAAGTCGGTTGTATTACAATATGAGTCGTGAGCGACTTCTTCCCGCGATAGTTGGAGCAGTTGGGCGGATTCGCAAGACGCCGTGGATGGCAATCGCTGCTGCCACCGGACTGGCGGTACTTACGATGATCGTCTATACGTTGGTCGCTGGCGGCCTTAGTTATACGGGGGGATATACCGGGTACGGTCAGATCGCAACACTGGGGACCGACCTAGTCATTCTGGTATATATCGTGGCAAATATTGGCTTGCCGTTCTTTTACCGTCGTCAGGCGCCCGAGCTGTTCTCATGGTGGAGGCACGCGGTAGCTCCTTTGCTGGCCATAGCGCTACTGGCCTATCCATTTTGGGAGACGATCAAACCAAACCAGGCCGCTCCGTTGAACTGGTGGTGGCTTGTCGTTGTTGTGTTGATGTTAGGAGGTGCGGTAGCCGGAATTGCTGCTAAGCGTCGCAAGTTGCCGATCGGTGAGTATGAGTCGTCGGAAATCGCTACGGATGAGGCCTTGACCTCGAACCAGTGATGTGCTCGATGAAT
Organism: Actinomycetes bacterium; assembly: GCA_021806545.1. GTDB lineage: Bacteria > Actinomycetota > Acidimicrobiia > Acidimicrobiales > Acidimicrobiaceae > Ferrimicrobium. The sequence goes on from JAJZXI010000064.1 coordinate 1,908, forward strand.
TGGCGATTAATCGAACAGGCTCTATCGGCATTCATTTAGATACCCAGGCGTCTTGATTCGGCCCATAATGTAAGTGCGGTTGAACTGCTTGGAACATAAGTGACAACACGAGGAACGTGCGCAGTCTCTGAGATTTGGATTTCGAGTTGGCAACCTGCTGCAGGAAGTTCAAAACTGTGTCAGCTGCCGTACTGCCATACGGCAGGCCGATGTGAACCCACTCGGCCTATGGAGTCCAGAAGTTATTTCATGGCAATGCAGTGGAATTAGCCGGTGCAGCGCCGGATTCTCTCCAGCTGCACGAATCAGAACTCGTCGCTGACGGGTTGTGCGGGATCTGCCTCGTTTGCATGGAGTGCGGTAATCAGCTCGCTTGTGCTGTTGACCAGAGACAGATTCCCTGCACGAGCCTCCTTCATCGCTACTGTCGTGACCACGCTCAGGGAAGGTCGAGGTACCCACCTTGGCAAGGCCTGATGGACAACCGTCGGCTCCGGCGGGATGGACAAACACATCGGTTGGGGCTGTTCCCTCGCCGTCAGGTGAACTCGGAGGTCTACCGAGACATGCTCAGGTCGCTTGCGATGCACCCCTTACGATAGCGCTCAAGATGTCAGCCGCATTGCGATCCTTGGCCTCAACGACATGGGGTTCCGGTTCGCCTTCGTGTGACATCCCCATGGGCGACGCAACGAGGTGGACGTTAGCGGCTCCTTCGGCTGCCCAGATGACTGTTCGTCGCTGGGGTTTGTTGAGGGATCATCTCCGTCAGTTCAGCGCAGGTTCGCCAGGGAGTGTGAAAAGTGGCTTCCAGGGTGATGTACTCGGGTTTATCAACGCCGCCGTTGGGTTGTCGCCTTGATTATAGTATTTGGCCTGGTAACCCTCTCCGCCAATTTCGACATTAGCTCCGGTACTGTACGCTTGCTTGGCGTTCCATGCGGGGTAAGTTCCGGGCGGTAGTTTCGGTATTGACGGTGCGTGATCGGTTTTGAGGACTGGCCCGATGAGCAGCCATGGTGTTTGGAAGCTGTACTGGTACGTCTGTGTTGGCTGAGTGCCTTGGTTGTAATACTTTGCTTGATAGACATAGCCATTCCAAACCACCTTGTAATGCTCCGGATACGGGAAGTTCGGTTGCCAGATCGGGTATGGGGCATTGGCTGGATTGGTTGAGATGTCATTCGGTGCCAGGATTACCTGGTGACGGTTGGTTATCGAGCCAGTCAGGGCATGATTGAAGATGTTAGAGAATTGGAGACTTGACTGTTGCGTCCCGCTGCAGGTGTTCGAGTAGATCTCTTGGTTGCCAAAGGCAGTTGGGCACGGGGCGTCACGATTAAGCGACCACATTGAGAGTCGACGCAGCGAGTTTCTGAGCACAAACGCGGCCAGAGACCGTGCATCGGATGTGGTAAATATCTCGCCGTAGTCGCTGTTTTGCCCAATTTCGACCGTAGCACCCATTCTGTTGAAGATCTGCTTCGCGGTGAGATGAAGTCCGTGGTGGGTGAACTCGTTGGCAAGTTGTAGTTCCGTCGCTTTCAGGGATGACTCGATCGTCGCGGCCATATTGGAGGTGGGAACACCGTAGTCCATAGTCATGACGTTGATGCCTGCGAGACGCACCCTATGGGTGAGCATGGTTCGCACCACCCCAAGAGCATTTTCTTGCAATCCATTGGTAGCCACCGGCAAGGTGAGCCAGACCTGGAGTTTGGGGTATTGGGATTCGAGCAGACGAAGCGCCTGTGCTCTGCGATTCATCGCGGCAAAATCGTTGAGAGCACTGCCTTCGGTGTCGAGGTCGATGGCTGGAGTGTGATACGTCGAGATTACCTGGGAATAGACGGAGGCGAGGGCGCTTGGACTGGTGCACACGGTTGAGAGGTGACGACCGCGTTGACCACCGAAAGAGATGATCGCGGTTCCCCCGAGATTTTGATACTCAACCAGTCTTCTCGTGAGGTTGATCTGCGATTCCGCAGAGGCGATCGAATAGTAGCCCCCCCAACTTGGCGTACAAGTGCCAGACGGCGGCGCAGTAATGAAGCCAAGAATGGTCTGCTTCGCCACGTTCTGGTTCGCATCTTGGAACTGATACGTTGGGGTCAGTGTCGTGTCGACGTAGGGAGCGAAAAACTCCGACTTGACTTTGACAGAGCTCGCAATGACGTTCTGTACCTGCTTGGTGCCGAAGTAACCGATGCCAGCGAGAATCACGATGGCCATGAAGATTCGAAGGGGAGAGTAGTACGACAACCGTGCCCTGAGGGAGCGCCGCACTCGAGTCTCTCGATCGTCTTCACCATCGACCTCGTGTGGCTTGATAAGATCAGCCAAAGTGATAAGTGGCGTGGAGGGAAGGTCTGGTGTTTCTTCATCGGTCATCTCGAGTCCCGTCTACTAGAATGGAGATCGATTAGAATGTCGGCCTTCCCAGCTTAGTCTCGAGCGAAAGATATAGGAACGTGATGGCGCCCTCCACAAAAATCGACTTCACCAGCAAATGATTTGTTCCGATCTCACCGAGAGGAGACGGACGAGGCCCACGCGGGATATTGGTACGCAGACGCGCATTCAGTTCAGGCTGTCTGCTGTCGGTGTGTGGCGTGACCAGTTTTTCCAACCAGGTTGGGCCACAGCACAGGGAAGAGTAGGACGCTGATGTCTCGAACACCTAACAAGCCTCAGATGAAGCGGCAGATCGGATCGGATCGGATGCGTCAGCCGCTACCTCCGGTTCCGCGCGGTATCACAGAACGCAGGGTCCTCCTTGCGCGTCTGGCGATCGTGATCACCATTGTCGGTTGGATCGCGTACTTGATTTACTGGTTTAGCTCTCAGTTCCTCAACCAAGAGGCTTACACCCTGCAGCAAAAATTCCTCGCCATCTTGTACCTCGCAATGGTGACCTTGTTGATTTTCGCCTCTGTTGCTTATCTCACGAGTCGGTTGGGTTACCTGTATCGAGCTCGCCAACACCGGCGAGTACCGCGAGCAGTAATTGATGAGTTCTTCGGCACTCGCCAGCCGACATTGACGGCGATCGTCCCGTCGTATCGAGAGGAGACGCGAGTTATTCGCTCTACTTTGTTGTCCGTTGCGCTCCAGGAGTATCCCGACATCGATATAGTCCTGCTCATCGACGATCCTCCAGAGCCGGTTGAGGCCCGCAATATCGCATTACTCCAAGGTGCGCGAGATCTTCCGGGGGACCTGGAGAGACTTCTCGCTTATCCGCGGGAACACTTGATCGCTGCTCGCGCGGAGTTTGAGCGTGACTTCGCGGACCGTGCCCAGCTCGATGCATTGGGGATGATCCGGTTGGGCGAGAATTACGATTTCGCCGTTTCCTGGCTCGAGTTGCAGGCAGGATCGCTACCGATCGAAGATCATACCGATGTCTTTCTCAAGCAACAGGTATTTGAGCGACTCGCTGCCGACTTCTCGATGATGGCTGTTGCCCTCCGCGAATCCGTCAATACGGGTGGGGAGTTCTTGAGTACCGAGCGAGCGCGCCAGCTCTATGCCCGCCTGATCAACACTTTTACTGCGAGGCTGACGAGCTTCGAACGCAAGCGTTACGTGTCACTGTCACAGGAGTCAAACAAGGCCATGAACCTGAACTCATACCTTGGGCTCATGGGGGGTGCCTACGCCGACGTCGAGACATTATCAGGGAGAACTCTGATCCCAACCGATCCTGAGCTTGCGGACTTGATTGTGCGCGACCCTGACTATGTCCTGACTCTGGACGCCGACAGTACTTTGTTGCCCGAATATTGCCTTCGTCTCGTTTATCTTCTCGAGCAGGACGAATTCGGAGATGTCGGCGTCATGCAGACCCCTTACAGTGCCTATCCGGGTGCGGGTACCCGGCTGGAGCGTATCGCTGGCGCCACAACCGATATCCAACACATCGTTCACCAGGGGTTGACAAACTACTCGGCGTCATTTTGGGTTGGAGCGAACGCAGTTATTCGAAAGGCGGCACTCGAGGCCGTCGAGAGTATTACCTACGAAGGTGGCCACCCGGTCCGCCGTTACGTCAGTGACCGAACCGCGATCGAGGACACCGAGTCATCGATCGACCTGGTCGCTGCGGGTTGGAAGATCTATAACTATCCTGAGCGACTCAGCTATTCGGCCACGCCCCCTGATTTTGGCTCGCTGGCTATTCAACGTAGGCGTTGGGCTGACGGCGGGTTGCTCATTCTACCTAAGCTGCGCCGGCGTTTCAAGGGTTCCACCAGGAAGAACCTCGACCACCGCTTTGGCGAGTTCGCCTTGCGCACGAACTATCTTGCGTCGATCACTTGGACCTCACTTGCCCTCGTGATTCTGTTGATCTTTCCATTTGCCAATCAGCTTGTGAGCCCTTACCTCGCACTCTTGGCGCTGCCGTACTTCTGGGCCATGTCGACCGACCTGAAGGCTAGCGGGTATCGCAGGGTCGACATACTACGCATCTACGGGTTCAACTTGATCCTCATCCCGGTCAATCTTGCAGGCACGGCGAGCTCGCTCGTACAGGCTCTAACCGGCGAGCATGGCACTTTTGCGAGAACCCCGAAGGTAAAGAGCCGAACGGTAGCTCCATTGTTATTCGTGGTCGCTCCGTACGCGCTGATTGCGCTGACCATCTATACCCTCGTCCATGACTACTACAGTGCCCTCTGGAACAATGCGATCTTTGCGGTCATCAATCTTGTGTTGGCGACCTATGCCGTTATTGCCTATATCGGTGTCCGCCATAGTATCCAAGACATTCTCGTTCAGATTCGACCGCTGTTAGCGAGACGCCAGCGTCGCAGGAAGGAACGAGTTGCCGTCGTGCCGTCTGAACTAATAATCGAGCCACGGGTTGCCGATTGGCAGTCAGTACTCTATTACGGCCCCTCTGAGTATCTGCTCGATACCCAGGCACCCTCGGGCAAGGGTCACGAGAAGGAACCCCCTCCGAGACTGGTGTCGGGCTCTCCGCGACAGATCAGACGCCGTCTGCGGCGCTCCGAGGGTATTCAACATCCAGCAGGAGAGCACAAGATCCGTACCTTTGTGCAGCCAGTCCTGGATCTGACGAGCTCCGCTATTGTCGGTTACGAGATTCTGAATCGTATCAATGACGCATCTCCAACGCCGTATCTGGCGGGCCTTGACGTCGCAACGGCGCTGGTTGTAGAAGGGGCAATGCTGGCACACTCCTTGGCTGCGGTCGAGGTGCTGCCGCCTGAGCTCTGGATTAGCGTCAATGTGAGCCACCGCTTCCTCCTCAAGGGTGACCCGAACCAGCTGATCCGACTCAAGAGTCGACACGCTGACGTGTTCTTCGAGATCTCGGGCCGCGGTGGTGCGGAGTCGGATTCAATGGCATCACTTGCCCAGCTGATGCGGCATTTTCCCGTTGGGCTGCAGGTTGCAATCGACGATACCATTCCCGAGTACAACTCGCTGCAGCTGTTCTCGAATATTCGACCTCAGATGATCAAGATCGATCGATCCTGGATTCAAGACATTGACCGTACCAGGGTGCATCAGTCGCTCACTGAAGTGACGGTACGGTTTGCTGCCCAGAAGGCCGCGATCGTGATCGCAGAGGGGATCGAGACGGATCGGGAGCTCGAGACATTGCGGAGCCTGGGCGTGCGGTATGGACAGGGATACCTTTTGGCGAAGCCTATTCCCCTGGATGAGCTAGTTGCACCATCCAAACCCGAGCCTGATCCTGCCGGCCGGGGCAAGGATTCAACAGACGCGGCCTAACAACGATTGCGCGCATGCGCGACCTCGTTATAGATGCCGGTATCGGTTGCTACGGCGTAGACACACAGGTAGGCTGGGGCCGTCGTAGTCCTGAGAGTCATAGGGGTTCGGTGGTCACCGCAGCATCACCCACTGGATCAAGATCTCGCGTCCGAGTGCAGACGCCAAGTATCGGCACGGCAATGGTTCGAGCCTGGGTGTCAGGTGTTCACGGGTAAGGCACGCGGCTGCACTCTGTCGTGTCCCGGCCTTTGCCGTCTCGAGCGGGCGATCCACTTAGCTTGCTTTCGGTCGCCGGTCGCGAACATCGGATCGAAGGTCACGACTCGGGGGTAACCGAACCACCCTTTGTCGGCAGAGTCCACGCATCGGGCTGGTGCTCTCACTGTGAGCGGAGATGCCCTCGCCTTTTCCTGAGAATCGTTTGCAAACCGAATGCTGTGCTGCCAAGACCCATCAACGCGAGACCATAGTCAAGTGCGGGTGTACTTGTTGTGGGGGCGGCTGGCGGTCCAGTCACCAGTTTGACGGGTAATGGGACTTGACTGGCAACGGTCTTGGAAGCGGTGATGGGTGCCTTGTGAACTGGCGTCGGGCTCGTCACCGGATGAACAACGACCCTGGTGGTGGACGGAGGGGTTGTATGGCTCGAGCTAGTCGTCGGTGTAGGGGCGGCGGTGAGCGTGGTGGTGACGGTGTTCGAGCTTGCTACCTGTGTGCCGTCATAGCTCAACGTCGCTGTGTTCGCGAAAGAACCCGCAGGAATCGAAGAGGCGAGGAACACTGGAATAGTGATGGTTCCCACGGATGCCTGACCAGTGAACGTGACGGGGGTGTTGGCCGACAAAGGCGTGATCGTGCAACTCACCGATTGGTGAGAGTTGGACTCGGTGACGGTATGACACGATCCTTGAAAGTCAGAGCTGGTGACTATCGTCGCAGATCCATAGGTGAGGCCAGCGTAGAACGGTAGCTGATCCGACACCACAAGTGGATCAGCGATCCTACCGGTTCCTTCGACCGAGATCGCATACGAGTAGCCGCCCGTCGGTGGGACGGGAGGCAGGGCTATCGATGTCGGACCGGTTGAGCCATCGAATGTTTTGGAGACGCTAAAGGTAGGAGGAGTAGGAGGAGTAGGAGGAGTAGGAGGAGTAGGAGGAGTAGGAGGAGTAGGAGGAGTAGGAGGAGTAGGAGGAGTAGGAGGAGTAGGAGGAGTAGGAGGAGTAGGAGGCAAGACTCCAACGAACAAGTTGGAGCTTGTGTGCACCTCTGGATTGGCCCCAGCTGGATCCGGCACAATCGAACCGACGATGAGATCCCCATCGAACTGGCCACCGCCTGAGAAGACCGCCGAAGGGGCAAAGACGGTGCCCTCCCACTGTGGAGTCGCAAAGGCTAGCTGTGTGGCGGTGCCAAAGTTCCAAAGGATCGTCGACGCAGACGGACCAGACATTCCAATTGAGGTGACCTGGGCGATGTGCGCCGCCCATTTGGGACCCACGTTGATGAGTACCGTGCTGCCCGCAGGGGTTTTGATATCGACGGTCGTCTGTGTTGTGGGCAGGTTCACGGAGTCGGCCACCGAGAGATCAAAGACGTTCAACGTGGAACTTGAGCCGGTTAACGTGAGGATCGATCCACCTGAGGAATATTTCGCCTCACCGGTTGATGGCAGTGTTGACCAGTTGGCAGCGTCGGACTGTAATGCGCTGGTCACCGCCGAGAATGAGAGCGGCGAGTTGGCGGTCGCCGGATACACGGAACCCTGGCCATTGTTGTAAAGCTTATAGGAAGCTGTCGACGAGGCGGGGCTGGCATAGATGGTGCCGGCTCCGACAAAGAGGCGGGACCCATTGGCGATGTGTGGTGCAATCAATGAGATGGGGCAAAGTTGTCCGCACGCGCCCTCAACGGTAAAGTTGTTCGCTGTCAGCGTTCCGCCGATAGCCGCTGCGCCGGTCGTATCCCCCGCCAGCGTTGCGTTGCCGGCAACGTAGAGGCCGAAGGGAAATGGCGAAGCCGAACTGAGTCCAAACGTTGGTGCCAACGTCACACTGGTGAGTGCTGAGGAGGGAGAGGCGGTGCTGAGCATCGTCGCTGCAAGTGCAAGAGTACCGACTAACGCGGCAACCACGCTGGTGGTGCGTAACCCAGTCTTGTTCATATTGTGTACCCCGGTTCAGATCAGAGCGGTAGGACGAATTAATAAACCCTCAGAGTTGCAAGTTAACACTGAAAGTATTCATATTACATCTTCTCAGAGAAAATTTACTTATTTTGCTAAAGAAATTGTGGCTACCTTCCGATAATGCGCCGTCGGTGAAAAATGAGGCCACTACTGTTGCCAATGACAACTCGGGAATGTTCGCGCCAACCCGTGATCAGTATTTCGAACTGCAGTCGCCATAGACAGACAGGAGGTATTGGTTGTCGCGGGTGGTCACCAGCATTCTCACTGTCAGGTTGCCCATACCACGAGCGTTGTGAGATCCGTTGATGTGAGTAGCCAATAGTACGTGACGTGGTCAACTGCTGGATCAGCAGTACTCGAGCGTGACAGTCATCAATAGTTGCTGGTGTCAAGCTCGTTGACTGACATGACGCGATCAGTGGTCTGGCGATCGTTGTGTGGCGTCATGCGACGACGAGCGGCTCTGCCTCAGGCATCACGTGGCAGGCGGTAGAGAGCATTGGCCGTCTCATGACCCATCATTTTCGCCAACCGAATTGCAGTGGTCTGGGAGAGATAGCGCTCCTGGACCAGCCCGGTCAGGTGTTCGGTGAGGGCCCGGCGAAACTGCAAGGCCCCCAGGTAGTTGAGCTCAGCTAAACCAAAGGCGTCGGAGGAGTAGAGCAGTTTTGCGTACGGCGCTAACTCCAACGTCTCGGCGAGCACGTGGGTTGCGTTGGCGCCGACGAAGTTGAGCGTGAGCCCGAGATCGAGGAAGACGTTTGGATAGTCATGAGCAAGCAGGGCTGCTTCGCGATGATAGGGATAGCAGTGGAGCAGGCAGATTGCGGTGTGGCGGGAGAGTGCGAACTCGATCAACCGCTGGAGGTGGCCGGGCCGGCCGGTCTCGAGACGGACGTCGGGGTCGCCGATGCCGACGTGGAACTGCACCGGCAGATGGGTGATTTCAATAGCGGTGGTGACGAGGTAGCTGATAACGGTCGGGTCGGTGAGACGCAGCGGCCGCCGCTCGAGTTCGTGTCCCAGACCGAAGAGCACCTCGGAGGTCAACGGGGTTTCGCCGAGGAGGCCTAGCCCACATCGATAGGCGGCAACCGACTTGAGACCTACGACCTGGGGGCCAAGTTCAGCGAGCAGCGATGGCCACATCGAGAGGAATTGCTCGGGGGAGTCGATGGTTGTAAGCAGACGCTCAGCCTCGTATTCGATCCGAAGGATCTCATGGACTCGAGCCGGACCGAGCCCGGCAAGCTCAGCGGTGGTGACCAGTTCATCAGGCTGAAAGCCGGTATCCACCAGCAGATCACTGACACCAGCGATCGCGAGTGCGCGGGTGATGAGCTCGTGAGGGGCGATGGATCGTCTGGCCTTGAGGTAGTCCTCGCGCGAGACTGGTGGTTCGAGTCCAAAGATGGCGGGACCTACCCAGCGAAGCATGGCCAAACCGAGGTTCGAATCAAAGGTCGAGGTGCGCGCAGCTCGCGCGTTTGGCGACTCAGTGAGGCTGTTTTCAACTTGTTGATCGTCGAGCGCGCTCGAGAAAAAGCTGTGGCAGTGGTGGTCGACGAGGGGCATCTCAGCGATCGCGGTACGAAGATCCTGAGTCGGTTCCAGATCGCTGGTGGTCAATGGTTATCCCTGGCCGCGGTAGGAGCCGATGACCCGCTGATCGTCTTCGAGGATCTTTGCGGTGAGCTTTTCGTACTTGACCAGCCGATCGGTGGCTGGGCCACCGAGCCGTTTGGCCACCAAGGTGAGCAGCGCTTCGATGAGTGCGAAGGACGGCGTCAGTGCGTCGAAAACTCCTGAAGATCCGATCGCCGAGGTCAAAACGACGTCAGCGTTCTTGGCGGCTGGCGAGAGGTAGGGGTCGGTGACGAGGAGAACGGTCGCGCCCTCAGCCTTGGCGACCTCGACGAAGCGAATCGTGTCAGGCTGATAGCGTCGGTAGTCGAAAGCGACGACGACCGAGTGGTCATCGACATCGAGAAGGAGGTTGATACGCTCGCCGACCGAGGGTCGTGCCACGCGTACATGGGGTCGAAGGACCTGGAGAGACCATGAGAGGTGCTGGGCGAGCACGTGGGAGATGCGGCCCCCAATCGGAATGATCTCACGGTCGAGGTCACAGAGGAGCCTGATGAACTGTTCGAGTTCGTTGGGGTTCACCGAGACGAAGCTTCGGGTGACGGCGTCGAGGAGTTCCGCCTCCGAGCTGCCCAGCAGCGTGATGGGGGCATGGCTGTCAGCCGGCCCGATGCGCTCCAGTGGAGAGGCGAGTCGTGTGCTGATCTCGGCCTGGAGTCGCTCTCGCATCTCAGCGATATTTTTGAAACCAAGCTTAGCGACGAAGCGAACGATCGTGGGCGCACTCACTCCCGCCGCCTCGGCGATCGAAGGGATCCCGGCGAGGCCCGAGACTGGATAGTCCTCGAGGAGCAGTTTGGCGATCTTTCGCTCGGATTTGGTGAGCGAGTCCAGTTGGGCTCGGATGATCTCGGCAACAGTGGTATCCATGTTCAATACACCCATCGTGTTTCAGCAACGATCGTATCGGCGCTCGCCGACGCGAAGTGAACGAGTTCTGCCTTGCGCACGGCGATGAACGCCTCGGCGAGCTCGGGACCCATCGCGTCAAGCAAGGGGGCGATGGTCCACAACTTGGCGATCGACTCCTCGAGCGACTGAGGAAGTCGAGGCGCATCAGGAAGGCGCGCAGGATCACAGGCTACAGGGTCCGGTAGCGGCGGTCCACCGTCGAGGGCGTTATGGACCCCTGCGAGCAGTGCACCGGCCACCAGATATGGGTTGGCGCTCTGGTCGAAACACTTGACTTCGAGGTTCGCGTTGGAGGACGCAACCAGGCTTGACTGGGCGACCAGCCGTAGCGCCGCCTCCCGATTCTCGATCCCCCAGCACTGGAAGGCTCCCGCCCAGTGGCTTGGCACGAGTCGCAGATAGCTCGCTGGCGACGGGGCACCGACGGCGAGGAGGCCGGGCAGCCAGTCGAGCAGGGTGGCGATGACGTCCGCCCCGACCGCAGTCAGCCCGCCTGGCCCATCGCCTCCGCCGAAGATTGGGACGTTATTGCGAGTCGCGCTGAGGTGTACATGCCCTCCGTTGCCGACGCCATTGACCTCGACGACGGGGGCGAAGGAGGTAGCCAAGCCGAAGGCACGACCGGTCGACCGGATGATCGTCTTGGCAAGCACCACGCGGTCTACAGCGGCAAGGGGAGCCATCGCTGGTAGGGAGATCTCGAACTGTCCGGGGGCATACTCGGGATGGAGCTGTTCGACGATCAGCTCTGCGTTGCGGAGATTGACGAGGAGCACCCGGGCATACTCAGCGAGATCGACGATGCGGGTGAGCCCGTAGGCAGAGCCATCGGTCGCGGGCACGAAGCTGGTGTCGTCTCCTCGAGAGACCACCCATTCGATCTCAAATCCCATCTTGATGGCGACTGAGTTATCTGCGAGCTGGGCGAGCTGACGACGAAGGAATCCTCGGGAACAGTTGGGGTGTGGACGCAGATATTGGTCGAACCGGTCGACGACTCCTAACGCCCAACCGGGCATGGAGGGGATTGGGGTGAGTGAATCGAGGTCGAGAAAGAGGCGGAGATCGCCCATCGGACCCCCGGAGTATCGAGACTCGGTGATGTGGTCGTTGAACAGAAAGGCGTCAAAGACCGGCGACATCCCGATCCCGGAGCGCAGCGCAGCATCAAGGCGCTCGACCGGTATTGCCTTGACACGCGCGATGCCGGCATTGTCGATGTAGGTTGCCGCGATAGCGTCGATTTGGTGCTTGCTCAGTCGCGTCTCAGCGGCGTGCAGCTTGCCCTCATCGAGCGCCGGCAACGTTCCCTCGGTCATAGTGGTACTTCCCTTTCTGACGCTCGCACTTAAATGTTAACAAAAATACGTTACCTGTATCAACTGAATCTGCTAGAACATAGTCATCGAACGCATCGACCTTCCCAAGGCATCCTATCCATTGGTGGCTTGGTTTGGTGGTCGGCATGGGTGAGAAGGAGGGGGATATGACCGAGTCGGCAGGGCCAAAACTCGCCAAGAGCCTATCACTGTGGCAGGTCGTCGGTGTCTCAGTTGCGCTGATGGCACCCTCGATGGCGGCGAATATCAATCCGCAGGGCTCAGTTGGGACGGTGGGACGTGCCGTACCCCTGACGTTCGTCATTGCGCTGGTAGGGGTGCTCTTTATCGCCTACGTTTTCGCACGCCTCACACAGCGCTTCCATCACTCTGGCTCGGTCTATGGCTTTGTGGGTGCTACCCTTGGTCCCCGCGCTGGCGTGATCGCTGGGTGGTCGCTGATGGGGACTTACATCTTCTATGGTCTCTTGACCGCAATGGCCTCGGCGATTTTCTTGACGGCGCTCCTGCAGAGCCTGGCGATCTGGCCCTCGCCCCCGAGCTGGGCACCGTTTCTCCTGGCAGCCGTCGAGATCGTAGGGGTGTGGTACCTTGCAGTC
>JAJZXI010000065.1 GCA_021806545.1 Actinomycetes bacterium
GACGCTCGCTCGCGAGCGAGGTGCACGCGATTGAACCCAAGATGGTGAACGGAAGCGGCGCCAGCGGTCGATTAGGGGTGGGTTATCAGGGGTAGTTGATGGAGGCGTGATAGCACAGAGATTGCCACGGCGTGACGAGAAAGCAAGGTGTCTGTTCTGCATGACCCTGCGAGAACGCTAGGCGCGTTGCGGTGTTAGCCGTGTGACCAGGTGAGTCACACGTGCGAAGCTAACCTAACCAGGACGTACGATCAGCCTTGTTGGCGAGGGCTGGAGATGAGATGGTCGCTTGCTCGTCGTCATCAGGCATCTACCGCTGACCCGGGTCCTGCTGTGGTTGCTACTCAGGGTATTGGGTCGCAGTAAGATCCGGTCTGATGCTGGGCTGGACGCGGAGGCTGCAGATTCTTGAAAAGTCAATTGAGCGACCCGTAGTCAGGACCAGTTGAAACGTCTCGCTCGGGGAAAGGGCTGACCTGGGCGGTAAGTTCCGAGGCTTTCGGACTCAGGGACGTGGGCGAGGGGGGACTTGAACCCCCACGAGGTTGCCCTCACAGGAACCTGAATCCTGCGCGTCTACCAATTCCGCCACTCGCCCGGAGCATCCATCCTATCCTGAATTATGCCGATCTGCTATACTCCTTGATTTATCAGGAGCAAAAGAAGGCTGGTTTCATCGATTCCTGGTTATAGTGCTAGTGGAGTGGGTCTCGAATCGTTCGAACGTAAGATCGCGGCTGTGGTGGAGTCAATCTTCGCCAAGGGAAGCCCGCGAGGTATTGAACCAGCGGAGCTGGGTCGTAGGCTCGTGCGCGAGATTGAACGCTCGAGTCGAGTCGGCGTGCGTTCGAGCGTCGCGCCCAATGTTCTCACGGTCGCACTGTCCGTCGATGACCTGCGAGAGTTGAGCCCATTGCGCAACCGAGTTGAGAGTGAACTTCGAGTGCTCGCCGAAGAGACGGTGGAGGGTGGTGATTACGAGCTCTTAGGCCCTATCGATCTCCAACTGATCGAGGATCCTGAACTCAAGTCAGGGACCTTCTATATCGATTGTGCCTTCCGTGAGGAGCAGGGTTATTCCGATCGATGGGCGATAGTCATGCCAGACGGCACACCGGTCAAACTCGCGCTCGGGACTCACGTCATCGGGCGGCTTGCCGGTTCGGACATCTTTGTCGACGATCCGAGAGTCTCGAGACGGCACGCGGAGCTCGTGGTGACGGAAGGCCATGTGACCGCCTTTGATCTTGGATCGACGAATGGTACCTATGTCAATGGGACGAAGATCTCCAGACCAACCGAGCTCAACCAGGGCGACGTTGTGACGGTTGGGACCACGGATCTCACGGTACGCAAGGGTTAGTCGATGCCGCTTCTGTTATTGAGCGCGTTGAAGTACGTGCTGATCGCTTTGATCTGGCTGTTCTTTCTGTTTGCGATGCGGGCCGTATGGCGCGAGACCAGGCGACAGGTACGCACCACCGTGGCGACGAATCTCGTATCGGTACCGACGAATGAGCCAGCCGCGAGGCCAGCCAGCGTTGGCAATCACACGCAAAAGGCTTCAGGTAAACTTCTCGTGCTCGAGGGGCCCTACTCCGGCCGATCGTTTACCTTTGAGACCCCCTCGCTGATCGGCCGGGATCCGGGGTGCTCGATCGTCCTGGCTGAGGACAGTTTCGTCTCTCAGCGCCACGCAGAGATCTACCTGGATCGACGGCACCTCGTGGTCGCTGATCTGGGCTCTCGAAATGGCACTTTTGTCAACGGTGACCAGCTCGAGGCGCCGATGCGGGTGACCAAGGGGGACGTGATCCAGCTCGGCAAGACAGCGATGAAGGTCGTCGCCAAGTGAACATTACCTATGCAGCAGCTACAGACCCAGGGAGGGTCCGGTCTCAAAATCAGGATAGGTTATTTGCTGATGGTACCGTCTTTATCGTGGCCGATGGCATGGGAGGTCATGCTGGGGGTAACGTTGCAGCCGAGGTAGCCGTTTCTGAAACTGTGGCTTCACTCAAGGCTGGGCATCGGCCAGAGATCGCGATCGAAAACGCGAACCGATCGATTCTCGATCGAGCCTCGAGCGAGCTAGCGCTGGAGGGTATGGGCACGACGCTGACGATGGCACTGATCGACACCGAGGAGTCGCTGGCGGACGTCTACAACGTGGGGGATTCACGAGCGTACCTACTTCGGGCTGGTGATCTTACCCAACTGACAAACGATCATACCTTCGTCCAAGAGCTGGTTGATGCAGGCTCGATCACCCGTGAGCAGGCGACGACCCACCGCGCCCGACATGTCCTGACCAGAGTGCTCGGTGTTGCGACGGAGGTGGAACCTGATCATTTTCGCGTTCCCTTGCAGCCGGGCGATGTCGTACTCTTGTGCTCGGACGGTCTCATCAACGAGGTCTCGAACGACGAAATTGCAAGGATTCTCGCGAGTCAGACACCTGACGATGCCGTCGATGCACTCGTTCGATCTGCCAACAACCACGGAGGCAACGACAACATCACCGTCGTCGTAGCCAAGGTAGAAAACGCTGGGCGCGGGGCGATTCAGTTGGCCGACTACGCAGAGGAGCCAGCCCCGCTACCTCAGGTCGTCCCTCCATCAGAGCGAGCACTCCAAAGCCATCGGATCCCCTCGCCACTCCCGAATAGCATGACGCAACGGTCAGGGATCTCGCGTCCGTTGGTACGGGCCACCCTCTTTCTGGTTCTCCTCCTCGCCTTTGCCGGCGTCGTGGTGTTGGCCATCGATATCTATGTCCAGCACTCCTATTTTGTGGCAGCGCTGGGGAACCGGGTGGCGATCTATCAGGGGAGACCGGGAGGAGTCCTGTGGTTCAACCCCCACGTCGTTGATCTCACGAGTGTTCGGCTGAGTCAGCTCGCCGAAGGGGTCCGCTCCCAGATTACACACGGCATTGCGGAGGGCTCGCTTGCTCAGGCCAAGCAGTTTGTCCAGAATGCGACCCAGCAATTTCATGCGACGACGCTCGCCTTTGGAGGTTTGGGATGAGACGAAGAATCACGTTTGTTGGTGCGCTTTTTTTGTTGATCTTTGCGATTCTTTTCCTCCAACTCAACGATCTCCAGATTGTGAAGGCGAGCAGTTTGTCTGACGCACCGGGAAACTACTCGGCCGTCATCAAGGCGTTTTCAACTCCACGTGGCGAGATTCTGACCGCTAACGGCCAGGTGATGGCCATGACGGTGCCGTCGAAGTCACAGTACAAGTACCAGCGGGTGTATCCCCATGGCTCCCTGTACTCCGATGTGACCGGTTACTACTCGCTGATCTATGGAACCTCTGGCCTCGAGTACGAATACAACCAATACCTCCAGGGAAAGATCGCTGTGCCCAGTTCGCTCTCCCAGCTCTTCTCGAAGAGCTACTCGACGGACTCGTTGGTGACGACGATTAGCTCTAAGCTCCAGCAGACCGCCTACCAGGCGCTTGGGTCACTCAAAGGTGCCGTCGTTGCCCTCAACCCGAGCACAGGAGCGGTCCTCGCAATGGCGTCGAATCCTACCTATAATCCGGCCCCGTTGGCTTCGCCCAGCGGGACGACTGAGCAGAACGCATGGAAGAGCTACAATGCCAATCCGCAGCAACCGCTGCTGAACCGAGCTATCTCTCGTGCGTATCCTCCTGGCTCAACGTTCAAGATCGTCACGACCTCGGCGATCTTTGATCATGATCCGAGGCTGGCGAGGGTCAACTTCCCGCCGGTATCATCCATCGCGCTTCCGCAGACGACGCACCATCTCCACAACTACGCCTACGAGGTATGTGGTGGCGAACTTCCAGTACTTCTGGCGGTCTCCTGTGACACCGGCTTTGCCCAGATTGGCCTGCGCCTTGGAGCATCCAATCTCCACGCGGAGGCCGAAAACTTCGGCTTCAACCAAGTTCCACCAATTGATTTGCCTGGTGCGGCCGCATCCACTTTCCCGCCGGTCTCATTTTTTTCTCAAAATCTGCCCCAGCTTGCTTTCTCGGCGATTGGCCAAGGTGATGATCAGGCTACGGCACTCCAGATGGCGTTAGTAGGAGCCGGTATCGCCAACAACGGCACCATCATGGCTCCGCACCTCTTGTCACGGATCATCTCTGGCCAGGACTCCACGATCTTGTCCTATCAACCCAAAGTGTGGAAGGTTGCCACGTCACCATCGACGGCCCAGAAGGTGGCTCAGCTCATGGTGGGTGTGGTCAAGAGTGGGACCGCCGCGGGCATTGCTCTGCCAGGTATCGAGATCGCGGCGAAGACGGGAACCGCGCAGACGACACTGACACGACACTCGAACATCGTGGGACAGTCCGACAACTGGATGGTGGCGTTCGCACCGGTCGGACACCCGAAAATCGCTATTGCTGTCGTTGTGCCCAAGCAGGCAGGTCTGTCGGCCAACCCAACGGGCGCACAGTACGCAGGTCCAATCGTGAAGGCGATGATTGCAGCAGCGTTAGGAGTCAAACCGTGAAAGTTGGCCGAGATGACTGAAAACCAACAGGGTCAAATCTTTGGAACCCGTTATCGACCAGAACGCCTTATCGCACGCGGTGGTATGGCAGATGTCTATGAGGCCCGGGACCTACTGCTCGATCGCCTAGTCGCGCTGAAGGTTCTGTTTCCAGAGCTCTCAACGAATCCGACCTTTGTCGAGCGTTTTCGCCGAGAGGCGCAGTCTGCTGCGGCATTGTCGCACCCGAATATCGTGTCGGTGTATGACTGGGGTCCCGCCAACTCGACGTACTTCATTGCGATGGAGTTGGTGACCGGCTCCACGCTTGCCGACGTCATTCGCGAGTCGGGAGTGGTGGCACCGGGTCGGGCGGCGGTCATTGGGGCTGACGTCGCCTTGGCACTCGCCTTTGCCCACCGTCACGGCGTCGTTCATCGCGATATCAAGCCTTCAAATGTCCTGCTCACTGAGGATGGCATGGTCAAGGTGGCCGACTTCGGTATCGCGCGCGCGGTCACCAACGATGAGGATCTTACCCAGACTGGTGCGGTGTTGGGGACGGCGACCTATATCTCGCCGGAGCAGGCTCGAGGTGAGGATCTCGATGGACGTAGCGATGTCTATTCGCTCGGCATCGTCATGTATGAGATGCTCACCGGTACGGCTCCCTTCCTGGCGGAGACGCCTATCGCTGTCGCCTACAAGCATGTCACTGAGCGCCCTGCAGCTCCACGATCGATCAATGCATCGATCCCACCTGCTCTCGAAACGATTGTACTCAAGTGCCTGCAAAAGGACAGAGCGAACCGCTATACCGATGCGAGCGAGTTGCGCTCTGATCTGCTCCGCTTTCTCGATGATCGTCCTATTCGCGCGGGAACGGTTGAGATGGCGAGTGTGGCCGATGCGACGATGCTCGCGGGTGCGGCGGTGACCAATACTGGTTCGCGCACGCAGTTCATCACCGCGATCGAGTCGACTTCATCGATTCCTGTGATCAGCGATTCGCCCAATCAGAACGAGCGGCGTCACCGTGTGTGGCCGTGGGTGTTGCTGGTGATCGTGATCCTACTCCTTGGGGCCGCCGGTTTGTTCTTTGGCAAGCGCCTGTTGGCATCGCATGCAAAACCTAAGCCGACGGTCACGACCGCGATTGTGCCAAATGTGACGGGCGCAGGTGAGCAGGGGGCTACCTCAGCCCTCCGACGTGCCGGCTTTCAGCCAAATATTGAGTTCAAGAACTCGTCGCAGTCTTCGGGTACCGTCATCGGTGAATCTCCTCGCGGCGGATCGCGCGTCAAGAAGGGCTCAACGGTGAGCTTGGTCGTCTCGAGTGGTCCTGCGGCAGTAACCGTTCCGAACGTGGTTGGCCAGTCCTCCTCGAACGCCGAATCAACCTTGCTCGCCAAGAGCTTCAATGTATCGACCAATTACAAGCATGCCTCTGCCGCTCAGGGTACGGTGATCAGCGAGTCTCCAGGAGCAGGGCAGTCAGTGGCGAAGGGTTCTACGGTTATCTTGACGGTCTCCAGTGGTCCGTCGCAGCTGACGGTCCCCAACGTCACCGGGGAGAGCCTCGCCACTGCTTCGAACAAGCTTGGATCCGATGGGCTCCAGGTCGGTACCGTTAGCTATCAATCAAGCTCGAGCGTACCGAGTGGCGACGTGATATCGACCTCTCCGGCGTCGGGGGCACAGGTCGCCCCGAACAGCGCTGTGAATCTCACGGTCTCGTCGGGGAACACGACCGCAGTTCCAAATGTAGCCGGCGACACCGTGTCAAAGGCAACGACGACGCTGCAAAACGCCGGCTTTACCGTCGCCTCCCAGGACCAATATCAATCAAGCTCGAGCGTACCGAGTGGCGACGTGATATCGACGACCCCGGCTGCCGGGACGCAGGAGCCAGCCGGCACATCGATCACCTTGACCGTCTCAACTGGACCGTCATCGACTGCTCCTGGCTCATCGAACCCAGGATCCCCGCCGGCCGCGGGCTGAGAGACCCGTTCTGCTGGTGGGTTGGAGCTCTGTCAGGGGTTCAAAAAGTTGTCGATCATCTCAAGCCCTTCGTCTGAGAGGATCGACTCTGGATGGAACTGGACACCTTCGATCGGGAGGTGGCGATGTCGGAGTCCCATGATGACTCCGTCGGCGGTTGTGCTCGTGACGATCAGGTCCTCTGGTACCGTTGCTGGTTCTACGACTAACGAGTGGTATCGCGTCACGGTGAGTTCCGGTGCGAGCCCCCGGAAGATACCGAGTGCGTCGTGGGTGATGGTCGAGGTGCGTCCGTGCATGACGGTTTGCGCTCTGGTGATCTTGGCGCCGAAGAACTCGCCGATGAGTTGGTGACCCAGGCAGACCCCGAGTATTGGTGTTTCAGGTCGATAGGTCAGCACCGCGATGCCGCCTCTCGAGGAGGAGGGTTGACCGGGTCCAGGGGAGATGATGATCGCGTCCGGTGAGCCGATCAGCCCCGGATCATCTGCGATGACGTCCTCGCGCACGACCGTTGGCTCTGCGCCCAGCGTGCCAACGTATTGAGCGAGGTTATACACGAATGAATCATAGTTATCGATAACGAGGACGTTGTGAAGCACCCCAACTATCGTAGCTACACTGAAGTCGTGGGCAACCAAAAACGTCCGAAGCACCCCAAAGGGGGGCGTTATACGCCTCCTAAGCCCCGACCGACTGCACCGGCAGGCAATCGAGTGTACCTCGTTTTGTTTGTGCTGCTGGGGACCTGCGGCGCTTTGATGATCATCTTGAACTTCCTGCTTGTCCTCCCGGGATCACAAAGCGGATGGTACACCATCGGTGGGCTCGCGCTGCTCGCCGGTGCCTTCTACGCTGCGACACAATACCGCTGACGACAGCAGGGATCATTGGCGACAACAGGGGCCTAGCTACCGGACCAGCCTAGTGGGTTGGGCGCCTTTGGCGTGGTGAGCGGCGAAGGCCTCAACCAAGCCGCTCGATCACGTAGGCGTTGGCCATGCCGCCACCTTCACACATGGTCTGGAGTCCGTACCGGCCGCCGGTACGCTCGAGCTCGTTCACCAGCGTTGCGAGCAGCCGGGTGCCTGAGGCACCCAGGGGATGTCCAAGTGCAATAGCGCCGCCGTTGACGTTGACTCGGTCGAGGTCGGGATGCAGCTCGTGTGCCCATGCGAGTACAACCGATGCAAAGGCTTCGTTGATCTCGACCAGGTCAATCTGATTCATCGTGAGGTGAGCCTTCGCGAGGACCCGTTCGGTGGCGGGGATCGGTGCGGTGAGCATCATGATAGGGTCGTCACCAACCACAGTGAAGGAGACAAAGCGTGCGCGAGGTGTCAGTCCGAGTTCATTCGCGCGTTGATCGCTCATGATGAGCGCCGCGGAGGCACCGTCGGTGATCTGGGACGAGTTGCCAGCGGTGATGAGGCCATCCTCCTTGAAGGCGGGCCTGAGTCCCGCGAGCGCCTCCATCGTGGTGCCTGGACGGATCCCTTCGTCGGTATCGAGGAGCCTCCCGGTCGGTTTCCCATCGGCGTCCTTGACTTCGACGGCGAGGAGTTCGTTCTTGAAGCGCCCTTCGTCCGTCGCCTGTGCTGCTCGACGTTGGCTGCGAAGGGCGTAGCTATCGAGTTCGTCGCGGCTGAGCCCCCACTTGTTGGCGATGAGTTCAGCGGATAGGCCCTGGTGGATGAGCCCTCCCCGCTCTAGGTAACGCGATGCCAACGTTGGGCCAAACGGGGCTCCAGGTCCTTGCCCCATGGAAGAACCCATTGGCACTCGGCTCATCGACTCGACGCCACCTGCGACGACGATGTCTGCCGCTCCCGCAAGAATGGCCTGAGCGGCGAAGGCCGCTGCCTGTTGAGACGAGCCACACTGACGATCGACGGTGGTGCCAGGAACCGACTCGGGGAGGTGGGCAGCGAGTGCGGCGTTGCGGGCGATATTGGCCGACTGCTCACCGACCTGGCTCACACAGCCAAATATGACATCGTCGATCGCGGCTGGATCGACGGAGTTGCGTTCGAGTAGACCCTCGATCGCAAAGGCAGCGAGGTCAACGGCGTGCCAACCGGCCAGGCTGCCGTTGCGCTTGCCTCCCGGTGTCCGGACGACGTCGACAATAACTGCATCTCGCATGGCTGATCCTTTCGTTACTCTCTCCTACTGTAGTTCACACGCTGCTTACCTGCACGACATCAAGTGATGACGAGTGGGGTCACCTCGAAGCGCTCGACATCGATCAACCCTTGGTCGGTTAGCTTCAGGGACGGTATAACCGAGAGACCGAGGAATGAGAGCGTCATGAAGGGTGCCTCGAGGCGCGAGCCGAGGGCGGTGCGAACCATCTCTTGCGCGAATGCGACCTGGGGGCCGAGGGTAGTAGCTGGGACGTCATTCATGAGACCGGCGATGGGCAGTGGGACCGCTGCGAGGATCTCGCCGTTGAGGCATACCGCTTGGCCTCCGCCGATTGCGGCAACATGGTTGGCGGCGGTGGCCATATCGTTGCGACCTTGCTCGGAGTTGGCCCCAACAACCATGAGGTTATGAGCATCGTGAGCTACTGTTGATGCAATCGCACCGTGCACAAGCCCAAAACCTTGGAGGTAACCGTGGCCGAGACGTCCGGTTGCTAGATGTCGCTCAATGACTGTAATCTGGTTGAGCGTCGCGTCGTCTTGATCAAGCGTGGTCACCAGCGACTTGGTCATCAAGGAGTGCTCGACGACCACGATGACTCTGACCGTCTGGCCGGGCTGCACCGAGGTCACAAACGAGCGAGCAGTGAGCGCTTCCTTGAGGTGAACGGTGTTACGCAACCGTTCGGAGGGTGGGGTTCGTTCAATGGGCGTTATCAGTGAGCCTTGGCGAGCCACGACCACACCTCGTTGCAGCACCATGTCAGGCACCAGATGCTCCATCGAGTGATAGATGTTGAGGTCAGCCTGATAACCTGGCGCGACCATGCCGAGGTGGCGAAAGCCATGGTACTCGGCAGCGTTCACCGTCGCCATCACCAGGGCATCTTCGAGCGTAATCCCGGCTTCGCGGGCGATCTCGATGCAGTGGTTGATGTGGCCCCGCGAGACGATGAGATCGGGTTCGCGATCGTCGCTGCAGAGTGCGACGCGACTCGTCCCAAGCTCGGTGACGGTCCTCGCTAGCGTAGCGAGATTCTGGCTTGCAGATCCATGACGTAAGAAGACCCACATGCCCTTGCGACGCTTCTCCGTCACCTCTGCGTAGCTGAGCATCTCATGGTCCGATTCGATCCCAGCACACAAGTAAGCGTCGAGTGGGGGTCCAATGAGGCCCGGCGCGTGTCCATCGACCCGTAAGCTGCCCGCCGCGGCGATCTTGTTGAGCAGCTCTGGATCGCCTGCGATCACCCCTGGGAAGTTCATCACCTCTGCCAGGCCGATGCCGTTCGGGTCGGCGAGTACGGAGCGAATGTCGTCAAGGTCGAACGTGGCACCCGGGCTCTCGTAACGGGAGGCTGGCACACACGACGAGGCCGAAAATCCGAAGGTGAAGGGCAACCCTCGTGCCGCCTTGATCATCTCGATAACTCCTTCGAGTCCGAGCACATTGGCCATTTCGTGGGGGTCGTTGGCGATTGCGGTCGTTCCCCACGGCAGTACCGCGGCGACAAAGTCGGGGATCCAAAGTTTGGTGGACTCGATATGCATGTGAGCGTCGATGAAGCTCGGTGTTGCCCAAGCGCCATCGAGGTCGAGTACCTCGATGGCGTCCCGCTCTCCCCAACCAATGACGACTCCATCAGCGATGGCGACATCGGTCATGATCCACTCTTTGGTCGTTGGAACGAAGAGATGGAGCCCACGTAGGAGCAGATCCGCGGGGAGGTCGCCCCGAGCCTTCGCTATCAGCTCTGAGGAGTGGCGGCGGTAACGTTCAAACACTGCTTTAGTTTAGTTGCCGTTCAAAGGCTATAGGAAGACACTGCATTTCACCGAGTTGTCACAGACGACCACCATATCTTCCGGTACGCTGGTGACGGCGTTATTGCATTGCTGCTGGGGAGGGTAGTTGTGAAGAAGGCTTTGGAGGTGCCCGTAGCTGAGGCGGGGACACTCATCGAGACCAGGGGCATCGACTTTATTCCTGAGTCTGAACGATGGGCGCGACCTCGCGACCTGTTCTGGATGTGGGCAGGTGCGCTTTTCAACGTCGAGTACGTCGTTTATGGCGCGCTAATAATGAGTTTTGGTCTTTCATTTGCCCAGGCTGTGGGGATCATTTTGGTCGGCAACCTTTCGTTCTTCCTGCTCGGTCTTACCAGCCTGCAGGGGCCAGACGCTGGGACGACGACGTTTACGATCAATCGAGCAGCCTTCGGGCCAAATGGTTCAAAATTGCTCTCGTTCTTCAACTGGTTGACACAGGTAGGCTTTGAGACCGAGGGTCTTGCACTGATCGTCCTGGCGGCCATTGCGCTGTTTCATCAGGGTGGCATCCAAGCTGGTATTGGGCTAAAGATCATCTTTATCCTGGTCGCCGCTTTGATCCAGCTCACCCTCCCACTCTTTGGACACGGGGCAATCCTTCGTACGTTGCGCATCCTGTCGGTGCCATTCCTGATCCTCTTTGCCATGATGGCCGGACTATCGCTTGGCAAGCTCAACGTGCACTCAGTCGCCCATGGCGCAAGCTGGCAGGTGCTGTTCGCCGCCCTGGCGGTGATCATATCGACCTCTGGGCTGGGTTGGACCGAAAACGGCAACGACTTCTCGCGTTACCTGCCCAGATCGGCGTCCAAAGTCAGGACTGTTGTCTGGGTTTTCCTTGGGACCGCAATCCCTTCGGTCCTCTTGATGGTCCTGGGGGCCGCGATATTCACATTTGTACCGAGCGCGACCAACCCGATCAGCGGCTTGCCCCATGCGTTCCCGGCGTGGTTCTTGACCCCGTACCTGTTGATTGCTATTTTGCAACTGTTCGCCATCAACAGCCTGGATCTCTATTCGTCTGGGGTTACACTCCAGGCACTTGGCTTCAGACTTACCCGGTTGCAAGCGGTGGTGCTCGATACGGTAATTTGCGCGGCTCTTACGGCCTATGCCACCTTCTCGAACAGCTTTAACACGTTGCTCGGTGACTTCGTCCTCTTCATCATCGTCTGGGTTGCCCCTTGGACCGCCATCTATCTTGTTGATTGGCAGCTGCGGCGCCGCCGGTACCATGCAGAGGCCTTACACCAGGACAAGGGAGGACTGTACTGGTCCAGAAATGGCGTCCACTGGCCAGCAATCATTGCGCAGGTTCTCGGTATGCTTGCCTCGCTCTCAGCCATCAACACCACGATCTTCGTGGGGCCGCTTTCACAGGCCAGCGGCGGAGCGGACTTCTCGGTGTTCACCGGCATCATCGTCGCCGGGGTCGCCTACTGGTTGTTGGCTCACCACTCGGTGCGTGCGCACGAACTCGACAGCGACGCGGCACGAGCCTGAGCCGAATCATCCGGATCGCAAAACACGGCTAGCTCACAGCGTGGTAACGTCCTCAGGGCTGAGCCGCTGGGTACGAGCGGGACGGGGTGCTTGTTCGTCGACGCTACCAACCACTCGATGACTTCGATGAGGAGCCCGAACTCGCCGAACTCGTCGAAGCATAGGAGGAGCCACCACCACCTGAAGAGGTGATTGGCTTACCAGATGGGCTGATCACGTACCAGTAACCGCCGAAGGCATGGATCCCTTCGCCGGCAACCTGGTGTGGACCGCTGTCACCAGAGAAGGTGTACAGCGGGTGTCCATCGTAGGTCACCTGCTTTTGGCCGTTGGACCGAGCGATGGTACCGACGAGCTTGGATGAGGCACCACCAAGGACCGAAGGCGAGCCGAGGACGGGCGGCCATGTCTTTGCACAGGCCCCGGTGCAGTTTGACTTGTTCTTGCCGTCAGCACTAAAGACGTAGTACGTTTGACCCGCCTTCGAGGTGACGATCGTGCCGTAACCCGATGAGCTCGATGTCGCCACCGTTGCCGTCAGACTGGAACTCTTGGCCGGGCTGCTCGACGATACCGGTTTCGATGATGAGCTACTCGAACCACAAGCCGCGAGCGTCAGTCCCGCAAGACCCAGACTCAGCACCGCGAGTCGGATGTTCATGATTGTCTCCTCCCCTCACGTTCCGCGATCTTCATCGCATTAACGTCGACTGAACAACAACAAGACCTAGGGGCTTCTATTCCTTGTGAAACGCCATAGGCGGACGCGAATCCTCAGAGGTGCCTTAGGATTTGAGTGGTAGGAGGTAAATATGCAAGCTCCTCGCCCTATGAGGGGAATGAGAGATATCCTGCCCGGCGAGGCTGGCGCCAGGCTGCACACGCTGCAGGTAATCCGCGAGTCCTACCGCCAACATGGATTTTACGAGATCGAGACACCCATTGTCGAGACGATGGAGACGCTCACGAGTTCAGGTGCCGGCGAGAACGAAAAGCTGATGTTCAAGATCTTAAAGCGGGGGGAGCGACTCGACGCTGCTATGGGAGGAGCCGAAGAGGAGCTGGTCGATGCCGCGCTACGTTTTGATCTGACGGTTCCGCTAGCACGCTTCTATTCAATCAATCAGTCGAAGCTGCCAAAGCCGTTCTATGCGATGCAGCTCGGACCGGTGTTCCGAGCGGAGCGGCCCCAGCGTGGCCGTTTCCGCCAGTTCATGCAGACCGACATCGATGTGCTCGGTGATCCTAGCTACCTCGCTGAGGTTCAGTTGCTGATCGCCGCAACCTCCGCCTTGCACAGGATCGGGCTTGAAGGTTTTGAGATTCGCCTGAATGATCGCAGGATTCTCGAGTTCATCCTCGCCAAGCTCGAGATCCCCAAGGAGCAGCACATGGCTGCAATGATCGCGCTCGACAAGCTCGACAAGCTCACCGTGGCTGATGTCATCGCTGAGCTCGAGACCAAGGGGATTCCGGGCGAGCGCGCCACACGATTGGTCAACCTGTTGGGGCAGTTGAGCGATGCATCAAGTCTCAGTGCCCTCACCGAGCTGGGCGTTCCGAAGGAGTTGACGGTCAACCTTGGGGCAATCCAACAACATGTAGGTACGTCAGTTCGTGATGTCCCGATAGTATTCGACCCGCTGATCGTCCGTGGGATCGGGTATTACACCTCGACCGTCTATGAGATCGTTCATCCAAAGTGGTCAGGCTCGATCGGTGGCGGTGGACGCTATGACCTGATGTTGGCGCGTTTTGGAACCGACACACCGGCCTGCGGCGTCTCGCTCGGCTTCGAACGGGTCGTCGGACTTGTCGAGGAGCTTGGCCTCCTGCGGGAGACCGGTTCTCGGAGGTTGACTGTGATCTTCGAACCTGATCACCAGACCGCGGAGGCGCTCAACAAGGCGCGACACTTTCGCCGAGAGGGGTTCCTGGTCACGCTTCTAGCCCACCACAGCGGGGCCCGTTCGCCCATGAAGCGGATTGCCCTCGCCGCAGAGGAGCTCAAGGCCGAGGGCTCGGTGGATAGCTTTTACCACTACACGGTGGGCGTCGACGAGGCACCTCGGCTCCTGATCCAGTAGTCACCGACTCTGGGTGCTTGCTGCCGGACTGGGACGATCGGCGCTAACCCGCCGAGTGGCCGGGGGGAGTCTCACCCTCCGGCCACTCGGCAGGCTAAATTCCCCACTCAAATCCGAAGACCCGAGAAAGCTCAACAGCGATAGGTGAGGCCGAGAATACTATGCGCTATGGGTCTGGCCTTCTCACATACGAGGAGTGAACTACGCTCAGGGTGCCGTCTGGCTGATCCCGCGACGTGGCACTGATACATCTGGTGT
>JAJZXI010000003.1 GCA_021806545.1 Actinomycetes bacterium
GGCAAGGCCAGGTCCAAGAAGATATCTCGGCTCTGCTCGTCATGGGCAAGGGACGAGAACAAAGAACGCATTACGGTACATGCCTATGTCGGAGGTTCCGGCATCCAAACGGTCAACGCGGCCTACACCAGCCAAACATGTCCTGATCCAACGTGTGGGTATGTCCATAGGGACAACCGACACGGGGATGTGTTTCACTGTCGCAATCCTTATTGGGAGTGCAACTGGCAGGGCGATGTGGATCACGTGGCCGCTATGAACATCAAGTCAAGGATCAAAGATCGCCAGATCAGCCGGTTCACTCCCTATACGGAGGTGAAGAAGATCCTTGATGAGAGGTTCCTACGCCGAAAGGAAAGCCGAGTTGGAGCACGTATCGTCCCTTTGGGGACCACTGACAACGGTGTCCGAGATACGTGTGTTGAAGACGGAGCTACCGCTCACGGCAGGACTCTAAGCAAACCACGACAACGAAAGTTGGACGTGGGAGGTAAACAACCATCGACTCGCCCTAGTTTTGTCCCTGTGGATAGGGCAGAACACGCAAAGGCGGCTGGAGAGCGAAAACAAAAGAGGTGCATATAAATGTATATGTACCTTGGAGCGGCGCTGCCGCGTGTACTGTTGGCTTCATGGAAATCAGTTCGAGCCCCCTGGGCTACACCGTTGGGATCAACCACTTCAGCGTCGACCCAGTAGTCATGGCGATTGCACAGGGCCTCGTTCCAGATCCCTTTCTCTCACAGCTCGCCGACCTCGGTCATCTCGTCGGCAACCACGTGGTGCCTGTTGGCAACGAAATCGATCACCAACCTCCGATCGAACTGATCAGCCACGATATCGATGGCCGCCGCGTCGATCAAGCAAGGCTCACCCAAGCTCATCGGAGTACCTACGAGCTTCTCCGCCCCGTGATAGCTACGCCCCAGACTAGCGCCGGATTCGCCGGCCACTTCCTGGAGGGCTATCTAATCGCTGATCCTGGTTTCTACTGTCTCATCACGCTCTCGACCCAGGTAGCGACCGCCCTGCATCTCCTTCATCCCTCCCCCGAGGATCTGCTCCGACGACTTACCCAAGGTTCCAGCTGGGGAGGAACATGGTTCACTGAGATCCATGCCGGCAGTGACCTCGGGGCGAACCGTACGAGAGCGATATCCGAAGCGGCCGGTTGGTCGCTCTCAAGCGGCGACAAGTACTTCGCCAGTGGCGCAGGAATGACCGATCTCGCACTGGTGAGCGCCTACCCCGAGAATGCGATCTCCCTGCGGGATCTCCATCTCTTCTTGGTCGAGCGTTACGCTCAAGACCAAGAGCTGAACTTCATCGTGCGTCGGCTCAAGTCGAAACTTGGGACCAGGGCTATCCCCACGGGCGAGGTAGAGCTCGATAGAAGTCACGCAGTGCTCCTCGCCGGAGCCAACGACGGCATCTATCGAATTCTCCAGAGTCTCACCCTTGCTCGTACCGCCAACGCAGTGGCCAGCGCCGGTGTTGCTAGGATCGCGATACTCGAAGCTACGCTACGCGGCGACCGCAGGAGCGCGTTCGGAACATCGCTGGCTCAACATCCACTCTTTGCCCGCGACCTCGTCACGATGCGGCTTGCGCATCTCGGCATCACCGCTCTGGCACTCTTGTGCGCTGAAACCTTCGCCTCGAACTACGATTTTGTCGACCACAACGATTCCGAGTATCTGGTCCTCAGGCTGCTCAGCCACGCGACGAAAACCCACACCGCGACGACGTCCATCGCTATTACCCAGCAGGCACTCGAATGCTTCGGCGGCTTGGGCTTCTTAGAAGACTACGCAATCGCGCGATGGCATCGCGAGGCGCTGGTCCTGCCGATCTGGGAGGGAAGTACCAACATTCACGCGCTCGATGCGGCAGAGGTTGCCCGCCATCCCGAGGCTGCGCAGGGGATTTGCGACCTCATCCAGCAGTGGGTCCCAGACTCGCTTCGACCGGCAGTCGTCGCACAAGCAGACAAGGCTCTCCACGACCTCAAGGGCGAGGCTTGGTACGCCAAGGAGGCGCTCGCTGAGCTCGGGCATTGCCTCGAGATCGCGGCACTCGGTCGATTCGCCACGTTCGTGCCCGAGCTGGCCGATGTAGCAAACCTGCGTTGGAGATACCATGCAACCGGCACCCTCCCGATCTGGCATCTTCCTGAGTCTCTGCAGTTCCGAGTTACCTAGGCGTTGCCCGGCCGGCGGCCAACCGAACATCACCCGTTGATCGGCCCGTCCACGGCTCGGAGACTGCGCCCAGAGCGTCCGCGCACAACGCTCACAAACTCGGCGATAATCGCCATCGCGGTCTCGGCCGTCGTCCGAGACCCGATATCGAGACCCGCTGGCCCATAGACACGCTCGACATGGTCCCCGACACCGCCATCGATCAGCCTTCGCCGCCGCTCCTGTTGCGTTCCGCGCGATCCCAAGGATCCAATATAAGCCACCTCGGTGTTACCGAGCAGGTGGCACAGCAACGGAGTAACGCGATCGTGGTCGTGGTCGAGCACCACGACCGCATCCGCTCGACCCAATTGCGGAACGTCGCCTTGGAACTCCACTACCTCAAACCCCAACATCTCGCCCTGATGGCGCAGCGCACTCGCGAGTGCGCCACCGCCGATGACCACAACTCTCGAGCTTGGCACAAAACATTGCACGTGGACCCGCTGCCCCTCGAGCTCAACAACAGTCACACCCGCCCTACCGTGCTCGAGTAGTTCGAGCGCGGTATCAACTGCTCGACTCCCACCTCGATCGCCAAGTCCGATGACCGTCACCGATGTTGGTCGCGCCTCGGCATCAACCTCGGTCACCAATGCGAAGGGCCGACGCGCCCGGAGATGTTCAGTCATCTTGCTCACCCAACTCCATGGGTGCACGATGACCCTCACGGTGCCACCACAGGCGAGTCCATTGGCAACCGCCTCCGGGTCGCCAATCTCACCGACCAGACTCCGTGGGAGTGTCGAGGTGTCCTGGGCGACGATCTGGAGGCCAAGTTGTGGTGTAAGCACCGATCCAATGGGCCGTGAACCCGCGATGACCATGAAGTCACTCGCCCGATCCCCGCCGCCAAAGCCCGTAATCTCAAAGAGGCGAACCACCGGCGCCTCAGGGGACAAGGTGGCATCTAACAGCGAACTCAGCTCGTCAAACGTCATGACGTCTCCCTCCTAAGGATCCATTCGATCACGCATCAACTCGGCGAAGTAACGCTGCGCCTTCACCGTGACAGGACCAGGGGCGCCGCTAAAGACACGCTCGTCGATCCTCGAGACACCCTGGACCATCCGCAGTGTCGAGGTCACAAAGACCTCCGAGACAGAACTCTCCCTCAGCGCTGAGACTGCAATATCCTCTTCGATGGCTCCAATGCCTTCAATGACGAGATCGCGAGTAACGCCCGCCAAACAGCCTGCACTCAGCGGTGGTGTCGTGACACTACCATCGCGAACAACGAACACATTCGATCCCGAACCCTCACACAGGTTGCCGACGGTATTGCTAAAAAGCACCTCGTTTGCCCCCTGTTGCACGGCCCAGGCGAGCGCGACCACGTTCTCTGCATATGAGGTCGTTTTCAATCCAGCGAGCACTCCACGCTCGTTGCGCGGCCACGGAGCTAGAGCGAGCGTCGTGCTGGCAGGCTCGAGCGAGACGGGTTCGGCCGCGATCACCGACCTCGACACCATCGGCTGCGGTCGACCAGAGCCCAAGCTCGCGTCCCCCGCAGTATAGGTGATGCGAATCTTAGCCATCGACAGTCGGTTGCGGTCAATAAGCTCGATGACACCCTCTCGGATCCGGTCGAGCGCGGGTACAGGAAGCCCCATCCCGGCCGCAGTTCGGGCAAGCCGATCAAGATGGCGCGAGAGTGCAAAGGGCCGGCCATCCACGGCCACAAGGGTCTCGAACGCGCCATCACCGCACACCAGACCATGGTCGACTACAGGAACACCCGCGGTTTCGGCATCGTGAAAACATCCATCAATCCATACAACTGCCACAGCTCCAACCTCCCCGAGATATCCTAGTGGTATGCTCGACCCCGCTCTCGAAGACCTCGTCCACGGACCCAACTTTGCCGTATTGACTACCCTCACACCCCATGGCACAGCACAATCTTCGGTCATGTGGATCGACTGCGATCATGATCATCTGCTCATCAACACGGAGGTAGGACGAGCAAAATATCGCAATATCGTCCAAAATCCAACCGTGACGCTGCTCGTTTGGGATCGCAACAATCCATACCATTATTGCGAGGTACGCGGCACGGTCAACACCGCCATTACTGGACCTACCGCACGCGAACAGCTCGAAGATCTCGCGCTCAAGTACACTGGACAGGCGTTTGCCGGGACCATCGAGTCCGAACGGGTGATCCTGGAGATCACTCCCCACCGAACTCGAGTCGTCGATTGAGACAGCCCGCCGATCAAGGTGGCCGAGATCCGCTGGTCTTAGGGCAAACTGGGAGTCGCAACGCCCGAGAGTACGCCTGGTTCGCGACATGAACCCGTCGACTCACCATGATGACCGAAATCGTGTCCGAGACCTGATGGTGCTAGGGTGGTCCCACGCTGGCCAACACGCCTATGTGGCCTCCCTGGGCATCGCCATTCCTTATGTGCTCGTCGCCTTTCATACAAACTATGCGACGGTGGGCATAATGCTCTCAGTCGCGGCGATCATCGGCAGTGGCCTCCAAGCACTTTCGATGATCGTCAGACGAACCTCGATCAGAGTGCTGATCACGATCCAGAACGTTGGGTCCCTCATCGGTGCGGTGATCGCTGCACTTGCCCCCGGGATCTCTGTCTTCATGGCCGGACGCCTGATACAGTCAGGGTCCGGATGGCCTCAACACCCCGTCGGAGGTGCATACCTAGCCAATCGATACGCAAGCACCCGAGCTACGACACTCAGCTGGCATGTCACTGCAGGGAACCTCGGCACCCTGCTTGCGCCGGTGATCATGCCGTCAATCATCGTCGCTTACGGTTGGCGTGCGGCGTTCTGGGCACTCTCTATCCTGCTCGCAACCACGATCGTGGTCGTGGTATTCTGGCTGCCATCGCCCTGGCATCGTCTCGCGGCACCCAACGACACCACGACCGCTCCCATCGAGGCGAGTTTCTGGCGTCGTCTCGGAACCCTGACGCGACAGCGTCCGATTTTTGCTCTACTGCTCGCAGGCGCGATTGCTGCTGGTGGGCAAGGGATCGGCATCGTCGGCGTCTATACGCCAGGTTATCTCCACAGCTCGTTGCATCTTTCCGCTCTCGCTCTTACCGCGGTGTTGACGCCACTCTACGCTGGCGCAGTCGTTGGACCAATCCTCATGGGATCGATCGCTGATCGGACAAACC
Source organism: Actinomycetes bacterium (assembly GCA_021806545.1). GTDB lineage: Bacteria > Actinomycetota > Acidimicrobiia > Acidimicrobiales > Acidimicrobiaceae > Ferrimicrobium. Next base: position 5,393 of record JAJZXI010000003.1, read on the forward strand.
ATCGAGCAATCCTCGTGGCGAACTATGGACTCGGAGCGCTCGCACTCGTCTTGTTCGTCCTCATCGGACACGGACTCGTCGGACTTGCGCTTGTTGGAATCGCGATCGGTATATTCTCGTATTCGGAGCTGTCTTTGCGACAGACGGTTTTCGCCGACTATCTTCCACCCGGTCTATCGCGGGCAGCCTTTGGAATATTCTTCACCGTCTCACAGTCGATCGGTGCCGTGTGGATTGCGGTGATCGGAATCGTCGTCACCGACGCTGGGTTCCGCATCGCATTCGCCGTGATGGCGACGACCTTTGTCGTTGCTGCCTTGGTCGTCCTCTGGGGAACCCATCCGCGCGCCAGCGCCCTGCGAACCAACCTCCAACACGATACATAACTGCTTGCGTTGCAAAGCGAAGCCGACGATTGCCAGTAGTCGCGCGGCGCCACCGGCTAGGTGGAAACCAGCGCTCGGCTGATCAGCGAGCCCGACAACGCCCACGACTGCGACGAAGCCCTCTACCTGCGAGCGAGGACCGCCTGCCCCAACAACCCACGAGTCGTGGGTTATTCTGGCAGCCCCAACGGGATTCGAACCCGTGTCTCCACCTTGAGAGGGTGGTGTCCTAGGCCTCTAGACGATGGGGCCTCTAGGAGACTCGATCCACTCTAATGGCTCGCCATTGAGAAGTCGCCACTTCTCACCTCGAACGGTCGCCTCTACAGGCCAGGCCACCAACACTCGCTACGGGCTCAATTATCTCGCTAAGTCCGCTGCACATCGGTGAATTCTGGATCACGATAGTAGCGGCGCCAGATTAGTCGATACAACGGTAACTTCTCCGGTATGTTACGGAGCCCAGGGATGACCGGAACGAGGAGTAGCGCAACGCTCAAGACCGTCATGATCGCCAAGACCTCGACATCTACATCGCTTGAGTTGGACATCGGCGGCACCTGATACCACATGGTGTAGAGCCACATCCACGGCTGACCCGGCCACGACCCTGTCTCGTTCATCACCCCCCACTGATCGCCCTGCAGATGGTCGGTGGTCACAAGCTTGTTCCAGTAGCTGTTTGGTTGCGCCACCACCGAGTCGCCGATGAACATCAAGGGGTTGGTGTAGTTCGTGGTATAGAAGCTTGACTGGGTCAAGAGCTGAGCATCGAGAGCACCGGATTGCGCCATGGCGAGCAGGTGCGTCATGAGCTCTGGCACTGGACCCGCCGACGGCAGGTGCGCAACGATCGTCGCACTGCTAAGGGGGAGCTTGTTCATCTTGGACAGATAGATGCCAACCCAATGGTCCTGTGTCGCCGTCGAAGCGTGCTCATAGGTGCTGATTGCACGGGTCAAGGCGGGGAAATGCGGCAGGGTCGCCAGTGGGTTGAGCACGAAGTCCCTCGCGGTATTGATCGGATACTTCACTCCGAAGAACTTCTGAATCGAGACCGGTCCAAGTGACTGCAGCGAACCCGTCTGGTTGTTGTACGGTGGTCCGTAGGTCGCGGTGGTACTCGTCCTGTTCAATTCGGTAAGCGCAACATCCACAAAGCCTGCGGGCTGAGCCTTAGCCCAGGATTGGATCGTCACCGGAGGAACGTCGGGCGAGGAGAACGTGATGGCGAGAAGGAAGGTCAAGACCAGCACCACCACAAAGCCGATTGTCGCCTCCTTCAAGATGTCGTAATGGCGCAACGGGCCATGCCAAGGCCGACTGTAGGTGCGCTCACTTTCGCTCCAGCGACTCATTGCCCTACCTCCATCTCCGTAGTACTCGTCTTGGCCTGGGCAGCCTCACCAACCTCTCCGAGATGCGTTGGCTCCGCTCCTATCGGCGGAACGACGCCACGGATACGCACCATGAGCACATGGATCCCGACGATGAACACCAAGATGATCGGGACCAGCACGATATGGAGCATCAGCGCCTGACCAAAGTTCATGGCGTTGAAGAAGGCACCGATGCCTCCAGAGTTGAATGCATCCTTGGATTCAAAGGCAATCCACTGCGAGTCAAAGTTTGTCTGCGACAGATATCCTGTGAAGGCCTCGATGATAGAGACCAGGAAGGCTACCACGCCAGTCATCCAGGTCAGCCATCGCTTGCCTCGCCATGCTGCCATCCAGAACTTCGCCCAAAGGTGGACCGTCATGAAGCCCATGAACAGCTCGACTGACCACAGGTGCAAGGAGTTGACGAAGTGACCAACATCGCTCACGTGCCACCAGGTTGGCCCTTCAATGGCGAGCACCATACCACTGAGGATGGCCATTGCGAGAGCACCAATCGTCAGCACCCCAAAAACGTACACCCACGACGACACGTACGAGGGTTGACCATCAGGCAACAACTTATCTGGCGGGAGATACTTCAGACCAATATGTCGACTACGGCCGGTCCAGCTGTCTGGAGCCTCGCTCCCCTCATCGGCCGTAGCCTGCTGATAGACCTTGCGCTTGATCGGCTTCCCTTTCAGGAACGGAAGGCTGATCGCAAGGACGAATAGCACGATGAGCACGACGATGACGATGAAGTTCGCCAAAGAGATCAGAATGAAACCCCAGTGAATGTACTGATCGGGCTGATTGAGGTTGACAATCGCTCCGACACCCAGATGACCGTCCATCGCGGTACCCTTCCTAACGCTCGCGCGTAGCTGACACACCCAACACGGAACCTTCTCTCTCGACCAGCCCCAACAACTATCCTACGGAGAAGCACTCGACATCGTTAGGGACTTTCGTCACACAAACCCGAGAAGCATTGTCCATTGATGCTGAGATCGAAGCCTGGCCAGATAGTCGGCTGTCCCAAGGCAAGTGCACAAGAATGGCCTACGATCAGCCCTTGGGGATCTGTGACCAGGGAAGATCCTTGTCAGCTCGCGGTTCTGCGGGCAGACCGAGAACGCGCTCACCAAGAATGTTGCGCATCACCTCGGAGGTCCCCCCTTCGATGGTGTTGGCGCGGGAGCGTAAGAACGCCTGGGTTGTCGTTCGCTCCAGCGACTCAGCATGGACGCCTGCCAACGCAGGACGTCGCATGGTATAGTCAGGATACAGGAGTCCCAGGTCGCGTTGTATGTCGACACAATATTCGTATATTCTCTGGTTGAGTTCGGCGCTCGCCAGCTTGACGACCGAACCCTCTGGGCCTGGGTTGCCTTGAATACGCTGTGCTGCGGCGCGCAACGAAGTCAGTCGCAGTGCCTCAGCACTGCACCACAGTTGCATCAGTTGATCAAGCGACTCCTGAGGAGCGCCAAAGGACCGATAGCTCTCGATCGCCTCCCCGATGGCACCACCACCGCGAGGCAGCACAAGGCCACCTATCGATGCACGCTCGTTCATCAGCGTGGTAATCGCGACGGACCAGCCCTTACCGATATCGCCGAGCCTCATGGTATCCGGCACTTGAACATCACTGAGATAGACCTCATTGAACTCAGCCTCACCGGTAATCTGGCGAAGCGGGCGAACTTCAACGCCGGGAGCCTGCATATCGAGTATGAAGTACGTCAGACCCCGATGCTTGGGCGCATCGGGATCGCTTCTGGTCAATAGCATCCCCCAACGCGCCACATGAGCTAGCGTGGTCCAAACCTTCTGCCCGGTAATCGTCCACTCATCACCATCTTGAATCGCCCGCGTAGCCAGGGACGCTACATCAGAGCCAGCACCTGGCTCGGAGAACAGCTGACACCAGATCTCTTCCCCGGTAAAGAGCGGACGCAACAGCCGTTCTTGCAGCGTTGCCGAGCCATAGGTCATGACAGTCGGCGCCGCCATGCCGACCCCGATCGGATTGCTCGCGAATGCGGGTGGCACCTTTGCCTCCGCGAGCATCTCATCGATGACACCCTGGAGATTCGGCGACAGGCCAAGACCCCCCAATCCAACCGGGTGATGCACGAACGCGAGGCCCCGGTCGTACTGCTCTCCACGAAATGTCGCCCCGCCAACTGCCTGGTGGTCGACCTCATCGATGAGACGCGACGTCGCCGCTTGCACCACTTGAACCTGGTCTGGCATCTGTCCTCCTCTGCGGAGCAATCCTAGCAAACCGATATCGTCAGCGCAGACCACCCGAGCCCATCAGCGCAATCGACTCGAAATGTCCTCTCGCAACGCCTGGATGTGTCGCACCCAGTGAGCCGCCAGCGCGGGGTGGACGCTGCGGCCCATCGATCGTTGATGTAGCTGCTCATGCACCGACGCGGCGGCGTCAAAGCTTGCCAGGTTACCCCACGAGGACCCACGAGTGGTGAACCAGTCAAAAAATGGGCACTCCTGGAATGACTCCTTGTACATGCTATCGAGATGGCGACCCACGACGAGTGCATCGTTGAGCAGCAAAAAGTCCTCTACGGCGAACGCAGTTGCAGGCAAGTGCAACAGCTCAGCTCTCGCGAGAACTCCCAGCAGCGCCTCAAAATCGATGGGGCGCGAATAAAGATAGCCTTGAACGAGCTGGCCACCCAATCGGATCCATCGAGACAGCTCATCGACCGTCTCGACTCCTTCGGCAACGACCTTGATACCCGCTATACGGGCAAGAAAACTCAAAGAGCTCACCACGGCAAAGGAGTTGACGTCCATACCGAAACGGGAGATGAACGAGCGGTCGATCTTGAGCTCATCAACGTCAAGGAGCGCAACATTACTCAGCGACGCATAGCCAGTTCCGAAATCGTCAACGGATACGGCAACGCCAACCGAGTGCAGCATGCCAATCATCGATCGAGCTGCGGCCAGGTCATCGAGGGCTACGTCCTCGGTGATCTCAACCGTAAAGTGCCAAGGATCCTCGGATGCAAACAAGGCAACATCGCTCGGAAAATGAGTCGAGAGAAAGTGAGACGGAGTAACATTGAGCGACACGTTGAGATCAGGATACCCAGCCTCCGTCAACTGGTGGTGGGTCGTAAGGGCCGATCGAATGGCGTGGTTGCCAAGCATCCGAGCAAGCTCAGGATCGCTCTGGACCTCCTTGAGGACCGACTCCAAGGGAACGCCATCCCATCGCATCAGGAGTTCGACTCCAACAACTGCGCCGGTCGTTCCGTTGACCTTGGGCTGGAGCGCAAAGTAGAGCTCTCCTGTTTCGATCGCCGTCGGCAGCCGGTCACGAACCTGTCGACGCAGTTCAATGGAGCGCGCTACCATGCCACCAAAGAGATACGAGCGAGCTTTTCCTGCATCCTTGGCGGCGTACAGCGCCTCGTCGGCGTGAGCCAAAAGGCTCGGATAATCCCGACCGTCCGTCACCGACATCGACCAGCCTAGCGAGCCAGTAATACGAAACTCCTGGCCCACCTCGGCGACGAGACGCATCACATGCTCAACCAGCTCGTCTATCTTCCGGTAGTCGCCATCGGCGACACAGAAACCAAACTCATCTCCCCCGAGACGAGAGACAAAATCATCACCGTCAACGAGGCTGCGCAGGCCCGAGCCGAGCGACTCCAGGAACTTATCGCCTGCCCAGTGTCCAGCCGTGTCGTTGAGCTCCTTGAAGCCATCGAGGTCAAGGATCCCGACCGCCACCTCACGACCAGAGACCAAGAGGTGGCGGACCTTCTCCTCAAACGCCAGCCGATTGTCCAAACCAGTCAACATATCAGTGCGGGCCGCGAGACGCTGGATATTTCGTTCCCGTTCGAGCGCCTGCTTGAGATTGAGATCGGCGATGCCCTGCTCGATCATCTTGACAACCGTCTCGAGCAAGGAGATCACCGCGGGGGTGATGGTATTCGTGACCTGGGACATGACGGTCAATGCGGCAAAGACCCGTCCATTTTTATGGATAGGCACCGCCACGCCGCAGTTCCAGCCAAAGGTCCGAAGGAAGTCGAGCCACGGACTCACCGCGTCATCGGCGAGTTCATCCTGATTCCACACGACCGCGTCAGAGCGAATTGCCCTCAACACCAGCGGTCCTTCACCCACCAGGTCCAACGGGACGAGCAAGGTACCCACCTCGTCAGCACCCCTTCCGGCGCTCGCCATCGGGACCAGACGATTCATCGCCGCGTTCGGAGCCGCAACCCACGAGGAGGTGAACACGCTCTCGGTCACCAGTACCTCACAAAAGGACTGGAGGAGTTCGACCTCAGATTGGGCGGACACCATGATCGACGCGCTCTGGAGCACCGTCAACGTGAGGTTGTTCAGCCAACGATTCTCCCACTCAGAACGATTATGTTCCACCCGGGCGATCGCCTGATGAACCAACTCATCCATGGCCGAGACGACATCATCACCAATCCCCTGATCTGCCTGATCGTCGATTGCAAGGACCAAGACGCCGTGGCTCTGGCCAGCAATTACGATCGGGATCCGCAAGATGGCGCTCCCATGAGCCAGGAGTGCCGTCATCTCCGGGAGATCATGGTGATCCACACGCTGGATGAGACCATTGGTCACCAGATCCTGCTGGAATCGAAAACAGCGTGCGGTCGCACTCAACCCATCCATCTCCCCAACGATCGTTACCTCCAGATCAAGGAGCTCTTGCCGAGCCTCAGGACTGAGATCGCCCCAGATGCCGGCACACCGCAGGACCCCAGCGCTGGGGTCTGCGCGCAACAGGCAGATCTGTCGGATCGACACCTCCCCGATGAGCGCCTCGGCCAAATCACGCATTGCGACCACCCAGTCGGTCGCCGTCGACATCTGGAGCCCTGCCTTGCTCTCGAGGATCCGTTCGAGCAGGCGTCCATGCGCATAGGCGGTCCGCGCCTGGAACAGTCTCCCCAGCTCCGAGCCGAGCGCACCCATCATATCCTCGATGTCGATCGGGATAGGGTCTGACTCCCTCCGATACAGCGCGAGCGCCCCGCTGCGGTTGAGCGAAATAGGAAATGGCACCACGATCGCCGAGGCCAAGTCGTAACGCTTCAACTCGTTGATCCAGGTCTCAAAACGGCTATCCATCTCCCTGGTGCCCAGCGTGACGTGACCGCTGCGCAAAGCGATACCAACCGGCCCCTGCCCGCGCAGATCGTTGGGGTCGGTCCGAAGATCAAGCTGCATCGCATAGGTACGCGCAGGGCCAGCGGCGACCGCGATCGTCACCTGGTCGCCAAGACCAGTCTCTGGGGTGCCAAGGACCGTTGCGAGATAGACCAACGGTGCCTGGGTCGCTCGCTGGATCATCTCGACAAGCTGCTCACCGAGTTGGGACTCGGGCATCTGAACGTAACGGCCGAACAGATTCGCCACCTCCACGATGGTCTGTTGCAGTGCCTCTCGTGCACTCCACAGGCGCAGACTCGCCTCAGCCGTGGTAGCGAGCAGCTCCTTCTCATGGAGAAGGAGCAAACCTTGTTCATCGGCGTCAAGCACCCCCGCAAGCTCCGAACGGTACAGCGTATAAATCCGGTCGATCCAGGTGGGGCGTATGTTCATCCGCATGTGGACATCCCCAACGCGCGCGATGACCCTATAGTCGACGCGATGCTCGGAAAACAGCCGGATGAACTCCGCAGTGATGAGCCGCGCGATACGTTCCACCTCCGTCGGGTCACTCTCTTGAAACCCACTCAGCTCCACCCTGATGAGCTCACAGAGCTGAGGTACCAGTCGACGCAGCGCCTTGATCACCTGCGCGGGAGGACGACGAGGCGGTGAGGCCGGCGCTCCCGAGAGAGGGCGCCGAGCGCCAGGTTCTGGGCCAAATCCCGAATTTAGCTCCATACCTCAGCTCCTCGGCAGCGCACACTACCCTTTTACACCATAGACAACCCGACCAAAACTCCTCCCTATTGTATCGGCACCTGCGACTCGAACCTAAGGCACCGCCGCAAAGTGGCGGAACTCGCAGGGAGGGTGCACAATGGAGGAATGACACACTTCGCACTCAGTGACGAGCAGAAACAATTTCGCGCGGTACTGCGCTCCTTCGCAGAGAGTCGCATCGCTCCTTATGCACAAGAGGTCGATCAAAACGAGAGTTTCCCTTGGAAGAGCTTCGAGGCCTGTAGGGAGATGGAGCTTCCCGCGCTTGGCGTACCGGAGGCCTACGGAGGCGCAGGCGCCGACGCGATCACGAGTGCCATCATGGTGGAGGAGCTTGCACGGGTCTGCGCCTCGACATCGCTCACGATGTTGATCTCAAAACTCGGTATGACGCCGGTGATCTATTGGGCATCAGAGGAGCTCAAGAAAAAGTATCTGCCGCGAGTGGCCTCCGGGGAGGCGCAGGCATCCTACTGTCTCTCGGAGCCAGATGCGGGGAGCGACGTTGCCGCGATGACCACACGCGCGGTCCGTGATGGCGACTCGTACGTCTTGAGTGGAACCAAGTACTGGGTCACGAACGCCGGGATCTCGGATACCTACACCGTCTTCGCCAAGACCGACCCGCAAGCTGGCCACCGGGGGATCAGCGCCTTTATCGTCGAGGCTGACTGGGGTGTCAAGGTCACCAAGCTCGAGAAGAAGCTCGGTGTGCGCGGCTCTCCCACCGGCGAGGTGACTTTTGACGAGGTACGTGTTCCGATAGCGAACCGGATCGGCGAGGAGGGACAGGGCTTCTACATCGCTATGGGTACGTTGGATCGCTCACGACCAACGATCGGGGCCCAGGCTGTAGGCATCGCTACGGGTGCACTCGACTACGCTGCCAGCTACATCAAGAGTCGACGCCAGTTTGGCCGCTCAATCGCTGACAACCAGGGAATTCAGTTCATGCTGGCCGACATGGCAACCAAGGTCGAGGCAGCTCGTGGGCTCGTTTACCAGGCCTGCCAGCTCATCGATGACGACCCAGATGGACAGCTCACCAAGTACGGGGCTATGGCCAAGATGTTTGCCTCAGATGTCGCGATGGCGACGACCGTCGACGCACTCCAGCTCCTGGGAGGCTACGGCTATACCAAGGACTTCCCGCTCGAGCGTATGATGCGCGATGCCAAGATAACCCAGATTTACGAGGGGACGAACCAGATCCAGAGGATCGTCATCTCGCGTCAAGTGCTCGGAGGTCAGAAATAGTGATACATCGTCTTGGAGTAGTTGGAGCCGGCCTCATGGGATCCGGCATCGCCGAGGTTGCCGCGCGCCAAGGCATCGACGTGATCGTCGTGGAGGCCAACGAGGCTGCGGCTCAGGCAGGTCTCGCCCGCATCACTAAATCCCTGGACCGAGGCATGCGCTCGGGCAAGCTGACCGAAGATGCGCGCACGGATGCCCTGGGCCATATCGAGGTCACCACCTCCTTTGAGAGATTCACCGACCGTGAGATGATCGTTGAGGCGGTGATCGAGGACGAGTCCACCAAGCTCGACGTCTTTCGACGTCTCGATCCCATCGTCGAGGACCAGGGGGCCGTCCTGGCATCGAACACCTCCTCCATCCCGATCATGAAGCTCGCAATGGCGACGAAACGACCGGAACAGGTCGTGGGTATTCACTTCTTCAATCCAGTACCGGTGATGCCACTCGTGGAGGTCGTCACCTCGCTGATGACCGATCCCAAGGTAGAGCAGGCTGCCCACGAGTTTGCTGGCGGGCAGCTCGGCAAACACGTGATCAAGTCGAAGGACCGAGCCGGTTTCATCGTGAACGCCTTACTCATCCCGTATCTCCTCTCCGCCATCCGGATGTTCGAGTCAGGCTTTGCGACCGCGGAGGATATCGACACCGGCATGGTGGATGGTTGTGCTCATCCCATGGGACCACTCGCCCTTGCTGATCTCATCGGTCTCGACACGACCATGGCCGTCGCCCAATCTCTCTATGAGGAGTTCAAGGAACCACTCTATGCCCCGCCACCTCTCCTTTCGAGAATGTGCGAGGCCGGTCTTCTGGGACGCAAGGTCGGTCGGGGGTTCTACCAGTACAGCTAACGGGCCTCGCACCTCAACCTGGACACCAAGGCTAGGATAGGCGTCCTAGCGCACGCCCGAAGGAGGAGTCATTGAGTCCGTCGCACCCAGAGAGGGTCCGTTTCGCCCCGTCACCGACGGGATTCTTCCACGTCGGTAGTGCTCGCACGATCCTGTATAACTGGCTGCTCGCCCGGCAATCGAATGGGGCGATGCTGCTCAGGATCGACGACACCGATACGGAGCGCAACCGGGAAGAATGGGTCGATGGTATCTATCGTGCAATTCGTTGGCTTGGTCTCGACTGGGATGAGGGGCCAGTACGTCAGTCCACCCGCATCGACCACTACCAAGCGATCGCCTTTGACCTCTTCGAACGCGGTCTGGCCTACTGGTGCGACTGTACGCGCGAAACGCTTGATGCCCGCAAGCCTCCCGGAACGCCACCAGGCTATGATGGCTTCTGTCGCGACCGAAAGCTCTCGCAAGGGCCGGGCCGGGCACTACGCTTCAGAGTCCGCGAGGGAGAGATCGTCGTCAACGACCTGATTCGAAGTCAGGTTATTTTCCCGGCTGGTGCGGTCGAAGACTTCGTCATCTTGAAGTCGTCCCTTGCTCCCCTCTACGTCTTGGCAAACGTCATCGACGACATCGACTTCTCCATCACTACGGTACTCCGTGCTGAAGAGCACCTACCGACCACTCCCAAGGCGGTCCTTCTTCACGAGGCGCTCGGTGGCCCGCTGCCTCGATTTGGACACCTCCCGGTCCTCGTCAACGAGCAGCGTCGCAAGCTCTCCAAACGCAGAGATCGTGTCGCAGTCGAAGACTACCGTCAACTTGGCTATCTGCCGGAGCCGATGATCAACTATCTCGCCCTCCTTGGATGGAACCCTGGCGACGATCGCGAGTTCTTCACGCTCGATGAGTTGATCCACGCCTTCTCACTGGAACGAGTCGGCCACTCACCCGCATACTTCGACGAACAACGCCTACTGCACTTCAACAAAACATATATCGCGTCGCTCTCAGCACAGGAGTTCGCACGGATCGCTCGACCTTTCGTCGACCCAATGATGACGGGCAGCACTGACGGCGACGAGCGCCTTGCGCAAATCCTACCAGAGGTGCAGACTCGGATTGGGACCCTCTCTGAGCTACCTGCGATGATCGGCTTCCTTTTCCACTTCTCACCCGACTACGACGAACTCGCTGACAGACTCCGAGCCGGCGACGATCACTATCTGAAGGCCGTCGCTGATGTGCTGGCCGTGACCGATCCCTTCGATTCACCTACCATCGAGACGAGCCTGCGCACCGCGGCCGAAGAGCTCGGTACCAGTCTGCGCAAGCTACAGGCTCCCGTGCGTATCGCCATCACTGGAGCACCGATCGGTCCGCCCCTCTTTCACTCAATGGCGATCCTGGGACGTGATGAATGCCTTCGCAGGATCCAAGCACTGCTTGAGGCTCTCCATCAACGTACTCCCGCCCCCGAACCACCCTTACCCTAGCTTCAATGGCAGCGATCGGGCATTTGACTGCTAGGATCGAAAGGACCTTCGGGGGTGGTGTAATTGGCAACACTGCAGATTCTGGCTCTGCCATTGGGGGTTCGAGTCCTCCCCCCCGAGCTCAATGCCAGCGACGCGGTGACCCGCACCCCTCGGGTAGTCGGTCGACATGACTCATGGCGTCTCCGTATTCGACGCCTTCTCGCTGGCGCGTAGCAGCCGATTGAGGGCGTTGAGATAGGCCTTCGCCGATGCTTCAACGATGTCGGTTGAGATGCCACGACCCGATACCTCGGCATCCTCGGTGCGCAGCGTCACCACCACATCTCCGAGCGCGTCCACGCCACCGGTGACGGATGCTACCGTAAAGCCCGTCAGCTGTGCCATCATGCCGGTCGCATCCTGAAGAGCCCTGCCGATAGCATCGACCATACCGTTCCCAGTCGACTCTGCGGTAACGGGTTTGCCATCGATTGCGATGGACACCTTGGCGCGGGCGGGCTCGCCCGATGTCGCTTGGACCGATAATGCCTGCAACTCAAACCGCTCGGCAACGGTAACCCCGAGCTCGTCGGCGACGATAGCCTCGAGATCAGCCGCCGTGATCTCCGTTTTGCGGTCAGCCATCTCTTTGAATCGCTCGAACGCGGCGTTGAGCGCATCGCCGGCAAGATCAAATCCCATGTCCTTGAGGGTGGATGTGAAGGCGTGACGTCCCGAATGCTTCCCAAGGATGATCTGAGAACCCTGCTGGCCGACGCTCGTGGCATCGATGACCTCGTACGTGCTGCGGTCGGCAAGTACTCCATGCTGGTGGATGCCGGACTCGTGCGCAAAGGCATTCCGTCCAACGACAGACTTGTTGTACTGCACTGGGTAACCAGTCAAGCGCGCCACCAGGCGCGATGCCTTGGCAAGCTCCTCGGTGTGGATCTGGGTTCCCAGGCCCTTGAAAAGGTCAGCCCTCACGCGTAGGGCCATCACAATCTCCTCGAGTGCGGCGTTGCCCGCGCGCTCTCCAATGCCATTGATGCAGCACTCTACCTGGCGAGCCCCACTAGCTACCGCAGCGAGTGAGTTAGCCGTTGCCAGACCAAGGTCGTTATGGCAGTGGCTCGAAATCACATAATCACCATTGACGTTGCGACGCACCTCTTCGATCATACGGCCAAACTCGGAGGGGATCCCATAGCCGACGGTATCAGGGATATTCAGCGTGCCCGCGCCATTGTCAACCGCCACCTGTAGGACTTGGTAAAGGAAGTCCAACGGGGTGCGAGTCGCGTCCTGTGGCGAGAACTCGACATCATCAGTGAAGCTTCGAGCATGCGCCACCGACGCCTTCACCTCCTCGAGCACTGTCTCGTTCGTCATCTTGAGCATGTGAGTGAGATGGGACGGGGAGGTTGAGATAAAGATATGGATACGCGCCTGTTCAGCGTCGCGCAGGGCCGACCAGCAACGGTCGACATCGCGTAGCTGTGTCCTTGACAATGCCGCGATGGTAGGACCCTGTACTCGCCGCGCAATGGCCTGCACGGCCTCGAAGTCACCTTGGGACGCTACCGGGAAACCAGCCTCGATATAGTCGACGTTCAGCCGTGCCAACTGCTCCGCTATCTCGAGCTTCTCGAGCACATCGAGTGAAATCCCCGGAGACTGCTCCCCGTCGCGCAATGTCGTGTCAAAGATAATAACCTGCTCGTCCATTGTTGCTCCTCATCTCTATGATCACCTCGCGCCAGATGCTTACCACCGCGAGCTCCTACTCAACATGTCCCCGCTGAACCCCATCGACAACGAGTTTCACCGGGAAATAAAAAGACCCTCCGATCAGCGATCAAGAGGGTCAAGGGCGATCACCGTCGGTGATCGCCCTACCTAAGAAGAAGTCCTGTAACTGCCAAAGTTCCCATGTGCGCTAGAACCTAATCGACAACTGGCTCTGATCCAACCGGCTTGGCATAAATAATCCCCGCGTTGGCCTCGAGGATCTGGATAACCTCAGGCTCAACCGGGCGAGAGACGCTCAGCAACATGAGCGCCGTGCCGTCATCCACTCGTGGGGAGACAGCCATCGAGTCGATCGAATAGCCAGCATCGCCAAGAACCTTGCCGACCACTCCGATCATGCCTGGCTGATCAAAGTTGCGAACCGCCAACATCGACGCCGCCGGGGGTACCTCGACCCAGTGTCCATCAACAAGTACGATCCGAGGCTCGGACCCGCTTGCCCCTGCCAGAGTCCCACCAACCACGTGCTCGGGCGTGCGCAGGATGACCAGGTTGCGGAAGTTCAAGCTGTTGGCGACCGTCGTCTCGCGAATCTCTAGACCCCGCTCCGACGCCAGCTGCGGCGCATTGACATAGGAGACGGGCTCGTTCAAACCCACCGAGAAGATCCCCTTCAAAATGGACAGCGTGAGCAGACGGGTATCCTCGTGCGCGAGTTCACCTTGGTATTCGATCTCGAGCGCCCCAGGAAGGCCCCCAGTCAGCGAAGATATGAACTGTCCAAGGAACTCGACCAGTCCCAGGTAAGGACGAACCTGGGGCGAAGCCTCTGCCGCATTGACGTTGACAGCAAAGGGGACGAATTCGTTGGCGAGTGCAAGCTGTACCTGCTCAGCGATCGTGATCCCCGCTTTGTTTTGCGCCTCCTCAGTGCTCGCACCAAGATGCGGAGTGACGACGACCGAATCGAGCTCGAGCAGCGGCGAACCCGACGGGGGTTCAGTGGCGAACACGTCGAGTGCGGCCCCCCCAACGATGCCCTCGACGATCGCGGAGTACAGCGCCTCCTCGTCAATGATGCCCCCGCGCGCCGCGTTCACGAATCGAATTCCCGGTTTCGCCTGTGCGAGAAGCTCCTTACCGATGAGACCTTTGGTCTCCTTGGACTTGGGAAGATGAATAGTCACGAAGTCGGCCCGCTGAACAAGATCAGTGAGCGACGTCAACTCAACACCCATCTTCTTTGCTCGCTCCTGCGAAATGTATGGATCGTATGCAATCAACGTCATGCCAAAAGCGAGGGCTCGCTGGGCAACCAAGGCCCCAATACGGCCCAAACCCACGATGCCAAGAATCTTGCCGTAGAGCTCAACGCCCTCGAAGCTCGACCGCGCCCACCTTCCCGACGTCAGACTGGCGTGCGCTTGGGGGATCTGGCGCGCGAGCGCGAGTAACAGAGCCAGGGTGTGCTCCGCTGCGGAAATGATGTTGGATTGTGGGGCGTTGACCACCATAACCCCGGCTTGAGTGGCGGCCTCGACGTCGACGTTGTCAAGACCAATACCGGCCCGACCGATAACGACGAGGTGAGGAGCATTCGCTATCACCTCAGCAGTAACCTTGGTGGCCGACCGGATGATGATGGCGTGCACGTCACGAACCGCGTCAACCAGCTGCTCTGGCGAGAGATCGAGCGACACACGAACCTCGTGCCCTGCGCCTCTGAGGATATCGAGTCCTCGATCCGCTATGACCTCGCTTACCAGGATGGTGGCCACGTGTACTCCCTTTCGGTTACCAGCTCGACGTTATCACGACTCCACACCCAAGCGCCATTGCTCGAGTCCACCTCACAACCCTGATGATCTGGATCAGTCAAGGTTCCCCCTAGAGTTTAGCGATGAACTCCGAAATTCGACCAACTCCATCAACAATCCCCTCGTCCGAGAGCGCATATGAGAGGCGCAGGTAGCCCGGAGCATCGAAAGCCTCCCCCGGGATCACTGCCACCTTGGCATGCTCGAGCAGGAGTTCGGCGAGACGGTAACTCGAGCCGATAGGAGTTCCAGCAAACTCCTTGGTCAAGATATCCGCAACCGATGGGAAGGCGTAAAAGGCTCCTTGTGGCCACATGACATCAACACCGTCGATCGCTGAGAGCGACGTTATCATCGTCTCGCGGCGACGTGCGAACGCGTCGCGCATGTATTGAGTCGCCCCGGCATCAGCCCGCAGCGCAGCGATTGAGGCTCGCTGCGAGACATTTGCTACGTTTGAGCACAGTTGCGACTGGAGCTTGATCACACCTTTAGCGATGTCGATTGGTGCAACTACCCAACCCACTCGCCACCCCGTCATGGCGAATGACTTGGCGACGCCATTGACGAGCACCAGCCGCTGAGCCAGTTCATCGCTGGCAAAACTCCCAATAGCAGGCGCGCTCGGCATGCCGTAGGTGAGCTGCTGATAGATCTCATCACTGACCACGAAGAGACCCCGTGCATCGGCAAACTCCGCGAGGGCCGCGGACTCTTCGTCGGAGTAGACCGCGCCCGTAGGGTTGGAGGGAGAGACGTGGATCAACATCTTCGTCCGTGGCGTGCAGTAACGCTCGAGCAACTCTGGTGTGACTTTGAACCCGGTAGTGAGATCCGTTGGCACCGCGATCGGAGTGCCGCCAGCCAGACGGACCACCTCTGGATAGGTGACCCAATAGGGGGCAGGAATCAATACCTCATCGCCCTCATCAAGGAGGGTCATCATCACTGAGTAGACCGCATGCTTTCCGCCATTGGTGACGACCACCTGAGCCGACTCGACCGACACGCCACTGAAGTGCGCACTGCGTTGTGCAATCAGCTCTCGGAGTTCGCTGAGTCCGGCTGCCGGCGTGTAATGATGATTCCGCGGATCCCGTGCCGCCTCGACCGCAGCCTCCACGATGAATTCCGGCGTCTCAAAATCAGGTTCTCCTGCCGCAAAGCTCACGAGGTCGACTCCGCGGGCTAGCATCGACTTTGCAGTTGCATCAATTGCGAGGGTCGCAGATTCGTTCAATTGCTCGATTCGTGCAGCGATCCGGCCCAAAACCATGGCGATTCACCTTTCAGATTGGAGAGACGATGAGTGCGAGTTCCTACATCACCCTACCCCCAGACCTGTTGCCCTCCGACGGCCGCTTTGGATCAGGTCCGTCAAAAATCCCAACGTTCTTTCTTGAGGGTCTCGCTGACACGCAGGACACCCTCCTTGGCACCTCACACCGCCGCCCAGCCGTCAAGGATCTCGTTCGCGTGATCCGCGAACGGCTGACCGAACTTTTCCAACTTCCTGACGGTTACGAGGTCGCACTTGGCAATGGTGGAGCAACCCTCTTTTGGGATATGGCCGTGCACTCGCTGATCAAATCGTCAAGTGAGCACCTCGTGTTTGGCGAGTTCTCTTCAAAGTTTGCCTCTGCGGCACGCCAAGCACCCTTCATCGCCAACGTCAAGGAGGTCAAGGCGGACTATGGATCCTGCCCTAGCATCGAAGAGATCGAAGGAGTCGACACTTACGCGTTGACACACAACGAAACCTCTACCGGCGTGCTCGCCCCATTGTCGCGCCCACAGTCAGCCGACGCCCTGGTACTCGTCGATGCTACCTCAGCGGCCGGCGCGGTCCCGGTCGATCCACAGGTGTTTGACGCCTACTACTTCTCGCCACAGAAGGCCTTCGCGTCAGAAGGCGGGCTCTGGGTTGCGCTGCTCTCCCCTCAGGCGGTCTCGCGGGCGGTCGAGACCGTTGCGTTAGGTCGCTATGTTCCCACGATGCTCGATCTGTCGGTTGCCATTGAAAACTCTCGGGAAAATCAGACCTATAACACCCCTGCGATCGCAACTCTCTACCTGATGAACGCGCAGCTCGAGTGGATACTCTCCCACGGTGGGCTCGCCTGGGCGACGCAACGTTCGGCCGACTCGGCATCGATCCTCTATCGCTGGGCCGACGCCGCGACGTATGCACATCCCTTTGTCGCCGATCCCGCGTTGCGCTCCCCCGTCATCGCCACCATCGACTTCGACGAGAACATCGACGCCAAGACCATCGCTGCGACCCTACGAGCCAACGGCATCGTGGACACTGAGCCCTACCGCAAGCTTGGGCGCAACCAACTACGAATTGCCCTGTTTCCATCGATCGATCCTGACGACGTAGAGGCGCTCACCCAGTGCATCGACTTCATCGTCGGACGGCTCTAGCACCCTCACCGAGCGCGAACTCTCAGGACGAGGCCAAAAGAGAACGCTGGCACCATGTCGCTCGCCAGCTATGACAGGTGCGCTTCTTCAGTGGGTGCCAACCCTTGGAGCCCACCGGGGACGCTGAGCCTCATACTGGGAGATTGCGGCCTCTTTGGTCAAGGTGATACCAATCTCGTCAAGACCGGCGAGTAGACGAGCCTTGGCGGTAGGGTCAATCTCGAAGCCGAACTCGATCTCCTGTGCGGGCACGCTCACGCGTTGGCTCCCTAGATCCACCAGGATCTCCGTCGTCGGCTCAAGGGTGACCAAATCAAGGAGTCGCTGTACCTCTTCAGTGGTCAGTTCGACGGGCAACAGGCCAACTTTGAGCGAGTTGTTTCGGAAGATGTCTCCAAACCTTGGCGATATCACCACACGAAAGCCATAATCCATGAGAGCCCAGACCGCGTGTTCTCGAGAAGAGCCCACACCAAAATTCTCCCGCGCGATCAGAATCGTAGACCCAGAAAAGCGCTGATCATTGAGGACGAAACCCGCATCCTGGCGCCACTCTGAGAACAGCCCTTGACCAAAACCCGTACGCTCGACGCGCTTGAGCCAATCACTCGGAATGATCTGATCGGTATCGACATCCGAGATTGCCAACGGCAGTGCATGCCCGCGTAGTTCGGTAATCGGCTCCATGTCCCATCCTCTCCCTATTAGAACGTTTTCTCTCGGTCAGCTCTCTTTATGCCAGGTCGCTGGGTGTGCTAAAGGTGCCACGAACAGCCGTTGCCGCCGCGATGGCAGGCGAGACCAGATGGGTGCGACCACCCCGTCCTTGGCGACCTTCAAAGTTACGGTTTGAGGTCGACGCGGCTCGCTGTTGGGGCGCTAGCTGGTCGGGGTTCATGCCGAGGCACATCGAACATCCGGGTTCACGCCACTCCGCGCCGGCAGCCCGGAATACCTTGTCAAGTCCCTCCGCCTCCGCCTGCTGCATCACCCGTCGCGAGCCAGGAACTACGAGCGTCCGCACTGACGAAGCGACGTGACGGCCCTCGAGTACCTTCGCTGCAATCCTGAGATCCTCAATTCGCGAGTTCGTGCACGACCCGATGAATACGACGTCCACCGGAACATCACGGATGGGGGTGCCCGTCGCGAGACCCATATAACGGAGCGCGCGCGCGGCTGCCTCTCGTTGTGGAGCGAGTCCGAACTGCTCGGGATCTGGAATGATACCATCGATGTCGATCACCTGAGATGGGTTGGTCCCCCAGCTGACCTGGGGTCGCAGGGCGGCCGCATCGAGATGAACCTCCCGATCGAAGACCGCATCCTGGTCCGTCACAAGCGCAGCCCACTCCTTCGTGGCTTCCTCGAACAGATCGCCAGCTGGAGCGAACTCACGACCTGCCAGAAATGCGAAGGTGGTGGCATCCGGCGCAATCATACCCGCTCGTGCCCCGGCCTCGATACTCATGTTGCAGACCGTCATTCGGGCCTCCATCGAAAGGCCGCTGATGGCCGGGCCACGGTATTCGATTACGTGCCCGATGCCCCCGCCGGTGCCAATCTGGCCAATGATGGCAAGGATCAGATCCTTGGCGAAGGTGCCCTCCGGTAGCGCACCATCTACGGTAATCGCCATGGTCTTCGGTCGCACCTGTGCCAGAGTCTGGGTCGCCAGGACGTGTTCTACTTCAGACGTACCGATCCCAAAGGCGAGAGCGCCAAAGGCCCCATGCGTGGCCGTATGCGAGTCGCCACAGACAACGGTCATACCCGGCTGTGTCAGCCCCTGCTCCGGGCCGATCACGTGAACGATGCCTTGACCCTGAGAACCCATCGGATAGT
The DNA here is from genome assembly GCA_021806545.1 of Actinomycetes bacterium. Lineage (GTDB taxonomy): Bacteria > Actinomycetota > Acidimicrobiia > Acidimicrobiales > Acidimicrobiaceae > Ferrimicrobium. The sequence goes on from JAJZXI010000003.1 coordinate 24,555, forward strand.
AGCGAATACCAAACTCCTCGCAGTTCCTCGCCAACACCTCGAGTTGTTTGGCGCTGATGGGATCTGCAACTGGACGATCGATATGCTCAGTGGGAACGTTATGATCTGCGGTCGCGACAGTGAGATCAGGTCGGCGCACGCGCCGACTCGCGATACGTAGCCCCTCAAACGCCTGCGGCGAGGTGACCTCATGTACGAGATGGAGGTCGATATAGATGAGGTCGGACTCTCCCGGTGCGCCGCGCTCCACGACATGCGAATCCCACACCTTCTCGGCAAGCGTGCGTCCAGTAGTCATCGATCATCCCTCCATATCCTGCTCGTGAATTGCGTCCACCAACATTCTCATCGCCCGCATAGCATCGCGCACGCGGCCTCTGTCCACCTGAGAACCGACCTACCTACCTGAGAACTTAGTCACCGATCAGGCCAGCTCAGCTACGCCCTGCGAATAGCTACCACCTCAACTTTGAGAAGTCCTCCTGGCGCCTGATACTCTACCCAATCACCAACTCGTGCTCCGACAACTGCTTGTCCGAGGGGCGACGTCGGTGATACCACCTCTACTCCAGAGTGCCGTTCCTCGATGGAGCCCAGGAAATACTCACTGGACTCATCGTCATCCTCGTAACGCAAGGCAACGATTAGGCCTGGGCGCACGCTGTCGATCACAGAATCCTCGTCCGAGACGACAACAGCGCTCTCAAGAAGGGCCTCGAGTTGGCGGATCCTCGCCTCCATCTTCCCTTGGGCGTCCTTGGCAGCGTGATAATCACCGTTTTCACTCAGGTCTCCGAGTGCACGTGCCGACTCGATCGCTTTAGCGATCTCAATTCGACCCGTGGTAGTCAGCTCCTGCAACTCGGCTACCAGAGCATCATAGGTAGCCTGAGAGATCGTGGTTTCGGTCATGGAAGATACTCTAGTGTCTTCTCCGGGCCGTCGTTGGCAAAGGTTTCGGACCGACACGGCGCCAGTAGCTGGTCAACGGTTACAGCCCAGGGGATTCCCAAGCTTGGGCGCTCAGCAATTTCCAATTCTAGCCGAGACAGCCTACAATGATCGGGTACCTAGATAGAGATGGGGCAGATCACGTGAGAAGGTTGCAGCGCTTGAGCATTACTGGAGCGGGGGTGTTGATGGCGCGGGAGTATCGATGAAACATCGCATCGCCGTCATCGGAGGTGACGGAATAGGGCCTGAGGTAACCTCTGAGGCCGTGAAGGTGGCACGAGCCGCCGGTGCCAACCTTGAAACACAGGAGTTTGACCTCGGTGCGGCTCACTATGAACGCACGGGCGAGGTGCTTGACGATGCTACGTTGACTCAGCTCATGGGCTTCGATGCAATCCTGCTTGGGGCGATCGGACCAGCCATCGGCTCGACAGCCGTACCGTCTGGCATCCTGGAGCGCGGTCTCCTGCTGAAGCTACGTTTCGCACTCGATCTCTATATCAACCAACGCCCCTTTCTCACACTGGATCCATCGGTCACCACGACTCACAAGCCGGTTGACATGATCGTCATTCGTGAGAACACAGAGGGCGCCTACGTCGGCGAAGGCGGCCTTCTCCGCAAGGGTACGCCCTTCGAGGTTGCCACCCAGGGCTCCGTCAATACGCGCAACGGCGTTGAGCGTGCAATCCGTTACGCCTTCGAGATCGCAAGGTCACGAGAGCGCAAACTCCTCACCTTGGTGCACAAAACCAACGTGCTCACCTTCTCGGGCGATCTGTGGTACCGAACCTTTGTGGAGGTGTCCTCTGAGTATCGTGACGTGACCACGAGTTACAACCACGTCGATGCCGCCTGCATCTACCTGGTGGAGGCTCCTGAGCGATACGATGTCATCGTGACCGACAACCTTTTTGGGGACATTCTCACCGACCTTGCCGCGGCAGTCTCCCAGGGAATCGGTTACGCCGCATCTGCCAATATCAATCCCGAACGCACCGGTCCGTCGCTGTTCGAGCCGGTACATGGTGCTGCCCACGATCGTGTAGGAACCGGCGAGGCTAATCCCTATGCTGCAATTCGTTCTGCCGCGATGATGTTGGATTTTCTGGGTGAGACCGAGGTTGCCAAGCGCATCGAGGACGCACTGGGCGTGCTCCCTCCCGAGGGCGCCAGCACGAGCGAGATAGGTGACTTCTACGGAGAAAGGGTGATCAGATAATGCCGATACAGCCGATGAAGTACGTGTGGATGAATGGGGCCCAGGTCCCCTTCGAGGACGCCAAGGTCCACGTCTTGACCCACGCATTGCACTATGGTTATGGCGTCTTCGAAGGTATACGCGCGTACGAGACGCCACGTGGCTCTGCCGTCTTCCGCCTCACCGATCATATCAACCGCTTCTACGAGTCCGCGAAGATTCTGATGATGGAGATCCCTTACGCCCCATCAGAGTTAGTCGAAGCTACCAAGGTTCTCGTGACCGACAATGAATACCCATCGTGCTACATTCGCCCGATTGCCTATCTCGGTTATGGAGAAATGGGGCTCAACCCGCTCACCGGCACCACCGATGTGGCCATCGCTACGTGGCCGTGGGGTGCTTACCTCGGCGAAGAGGGCCTCGCCAAGGGCATCCGCGCCAAGATCTCCTCGTTCAAGCGCCATGACCCCAACATCATCCCGCCGGCCGCAAAGACAACCGGTGGTTATATTAATTCGGCCCTAGCCAAGGCCGAAGCGATAAAGGCAGGTTACGACGAGGCTATCATGCTCTCCGGCCAAGGGTACGTGAGTGAATGCACGGGCGAGAACATCTTCATCGTCAAAGGAGGCGTTCTTATCACCCCGTCCGATGCCTCCGGCGCGCTCTCGGGCATCACCCGTCGAACCATCACCCAGCTAGCCAACGACATGGGCATCGAAACTCGTGAAGCACAGCTACTGCGCACCGACCTCTACCTAGCCGACGAGATGTTTATCACTGGGACTGCCGCCGAGGTCGTCCCCGTGAGTTCGGTCGACGACCGGCCGATCGGGACCGGAGAGCCAGGCAAGGTGTCGAGGGAGCTACAACGCCGGTATTTCGAGATCGTAACCGGCAACAACGCCGACTACGACCATTGGCTCGAGTACACGAAAGGCTAACCATCTGCACAAGGTTGACATTTACGACACCACACTGAGGGACGGGTCACAACAAGAGGGCATCTCCCTCACCGTTGATGACAAGCTGCGGGTTGCCCGTCAGCTGGACAGCCTCGGCGTCCAGTTCATCGAGGGCGGCTGGCCTGGTGCCAACCCCAAAGACGCGGCCTTCTTCGCGCGTGCGCGCTCAGAGCTTCGTCTGCACACGGCCAAGCTTGTCGCCTTTGGATCTACCCGGCGAGCCAATGGACAGGTCACAAGCGATCCCAACCTCCATGCGCTGATCACCAGTGGTGTCAGCGATGTCTGCATCGTCGCAAAGGCATGGGACTACCATGTCATTCATGCGCTCCGGACCTCCCTAGAGGAGGCCCTAGCGATGGTTCGTGAGTCAGTCGCCTTTCTTGTCGAGCACGGCTGTAACGTGTTTCTCGATGCAGAGCACTTCTTCGACGGCTTTAAGGACAATCCGACATTTGCACTCTCGGTTCTTGAAGTCGCCGCAAGCAGTGGCGCATCAACCCTCGTGCTTTGCGACACCAACGGGGGCACGCTGCCGACCGAGATTCCCTCGATTCTTGCCAAAGTCAAGGACCAGGTGGCTGTCGATCTCGGTGTCCATTTTCACAACGACTCAGGGTGTGCTGTCGCCAATTCCTTGATTGCGGTGGATCTCGGTGCATCCCAGGTTCAGGGCTGCCTCAACGGCTACGGCGAGCGAACCGGTAATGCAAACCTCATCCCCATCATCGCCGCACTCTCGCTCAAGCAGGGGATCACGACGATACCAACCGAAAATATCGAACTCCTCACGTCAACAGCTCGACACATCGCAGAGATCACCAACCTTCCCGTCCCACCCCAGACGCCATATGTCGGTGCCTCAGCCTTTACCCACAAAGCCGGTCTCCATGTCAGTGCCATTGCTCGCCGCAGCGACGCTTACGAGCACATCGATCCCAGCTTGGTCGGCAACCACACCCGTTTCGTTGTATCCGAAATGGCGGGCCGCCAGACTCTGATCATCAAGGCGGCGGAACTTGGTCTTGAGCTGACTGACGACGCAACCACCTCTCTTCTTCAACGCCTCAAGGATCTCGAACATCAGGGCTATCATTTCGAAGTCGCCGATGGATCACTCGAGCTGCTGATGCGCCAGGCGCTGGGCTGGCAGCAGTCCTACTTTGCCGTCGAATCCTACCGCGTTGCGACCGACGACTACCGAGGCTCGGGACTGCTCACCGAGGCGACCGTGAAAATACGCATCGGCCAGGACCGGGTGATCGCCACCGCCGAGGGTAACGGCCCGGTACACGCCCTCGATCAAGCGCTGCGCAAGGCGCTCCAACCAACATACCCGATGTTGGCATCGATGGGCCTTGACGACTTCAAGGTGCGAGTTCTCGATACCTCCCGAGGAACCGATGCGGTCGTACGGGTGCTGATCGACTTCTCAGATATCGATGCGCAATGGACGACGACCGGAGTATCCACTAACATCATCGAAGCCTCGTTCTCTGCACTGACCGAGGGCTTCGTGTTAGCCCTGCTGAGAACGAACCCGACATGAAAGGAGAAGGCTACCATGAGTCAGCCTGATATGGTCGAACTCAACCAGGCCGAGCGTGCGCCCAGGTACTGGGCGGAGCCGGTCAACCCGGTCGAGGTCGCGCTGGAGCGACCTGCCGAGCTAACCGGTCGCCGCCTGCTCCAGGGTCAGCTCAACGGCCGACCCGGCCCAGACCAAGGCTACGCGCTCTCCCTCTTTACCCACCTTGCCAACCAGCTTCAGGCGGTACCAGGAGAACAGCTTGGTGATATCCAGGCCGGCGTCGTCGCGTGTGCGATGGCGCTAGCGAGCAGACTCGGTCGAGCCCCGGTGCAGGCTGACCTTCGCCTCGTGCTCGAGCACTTTGGTTATCTTGGAGGTGCCACCTCGGAGCAGATTCAGATTCGTCGGGACCGCTTCCGAGGTGTCAGTCATGACTATCAGGCGCTCCGTCGCATGGTTGCCCTCACCGAGATGGAGATCAACCTCCAAGAATGACCCGGGGGCCCTTGCCCCACGAGATGTAATGCCACGTCCAGTTGATCATCACCGATGCCTTGTTCCGCGATCCCAGCAGGGTCACCACGTGCAGACCTAACCAGGCGAGCCATGCAGGGGTCCCGCTGAGCCGAATACCATGGCCGATCTCCGCCACGGCGGCCCGGCGTCCGATGGTAGCCATCGTCCCTTTGTCTCGGTAACGAAACGGATAGGTCGTCTCACCCCTTGCCAGCGCAGCGATCTGGCGGGCCGCATGACGGCCACCCTGGATCGCTGGCTGGGCCAGCTGTGGCAGCGGATTACCGCTCGGATCGGACGCCAACGCGACATCGCCCACGGCGAAGATGTACTCCGAGCCGATCACTCGCAAATCCCCACCGACCATGAGTCGCCCTCCTCGTCCAGTTGGGAGGCCTAAACGTCCGATCACCGGCGGCACCGCGACGCCTGCCGCCCATAGCACCAGCCCATTTTGAATCTCTCGCCCACTGTGTAGCAAGATGACACCCGGCTCGAGTGCCTCCACTGTCTCTTCCAGGAGGACCGTAACGCCTCGCGTACGCAGCTCTCGGCGCGCGTACTCGGAGAGGCTTTCGTTGAATGCCTCAAGCAGGCGTTGCTGTTGCTCGATCAGGATCACCTTGACATCGTCAGGGTTCAGGCTGGTGTAGTCGGTATAGAGCGCCCGGTGTGCGAGCTCCGCGATTGCCCCGGCGAGCTCCACGCCAGTCGCACCTCCTCCGACCACGACAAAAGTGAGAGCGCCGTCACGTACTCCATGCGCAACCGCCTGTTCGAACTGATGGAAGAGATGATTTCTCACATCAAGGGCCTCATCGAGCGTGTAAATGGCGTGTGAGTACTCACGAGCACCGGCGATACCGAAGTAATTTGCCGTCGCTCCGACACCGAGGATCAGATAGTCGTAGTCCAATGTTCTGCCGTCCTCGAGCACGATGAACTTGCGCTCAACGTCAACCGACGCCAACTCACCCTGTTCGAACTTCGTTCTTGCCATACTGCGGATCACCGTTCGAATCGGGAAGGCGACGTCGCCTGGATTGAGTCCAGCGGTAGCCACCTGATACAACAGGGGCTGGAAGGTCGCAAAGTTATGGCGATCAACCAGGGTCACATCGGCTTCAAGCTTCGCAAGCTCCTCGATCGCTGCCAGTCCGGCGAAACCGGCACCGACCACCACCACCCTGGGACGGCTAGCTGGGGCCGTCGTACCAAGAGTTGTCGTTTTGCGCTGTCGAAGCCGCGTCGCTATCATGCTACCTCCTCGTACTTTCGAACGAGCATAGTTGGCCCTGCGAATGACGGGGTTGTGCGTAACCGTCTCTTAATCTCGAGTGGCTCGCACCTCAAGTCTACGCGACTGCCCTGCAAGGTTCGCGAGTGCCTCAGCCTCGGTCCACAGGACAATCGCGACCCGGTGGCCAACGGCATCTTTGATGCGTTGTACCACGCCAGGCGATGGTTCGAAGGATGCCGGCAGCATCAACACCCATACCGGCAGCAGCCGAACCAGCGTCATCGCCAGCGAGAGCCTTAGCCGCCCATCCGCTCGCAGCTGGGATGCCGGTGTATTCGCGAATGCGGTCAGGCCGACATCGTCGAGCACCTGCCGAAACGACGGAACCTTCCCCAACCTGGGCGGACCGATGCGAACCGCCAGCGCGAGATGTTCAAGTACCTTCAACGCAGGAACCGGTTCAAAGCCGGCAAAGGTCATGGCATAGGCTGTTCGAGCCTCGCGGCTTCCGACTTTTGCCCCAACGATACGAATATCGGCATCAGGCTCAAGTCCAAGGAATGCCCGCGTCACCAACTCCATGGAAGCCCCGCTCAGGTGCATCACCTCGCCCTCTGCTAACCGCCAGGTTCCGAGACGCAAAGTCCCTGCGGTATGGCTCGCCGATCCTTGAACCTCGAGGACGGTCTTAGGAGTCACGGATCTCACCCTTCCACCAACTCGTAAGCGAGATGCCGATCACCCCCATGATCACCGAAAAACTGGTGCCAGTGCTCGCATACTCGAAGAAGAGGCCGTGAGCAGCAAAAGCGTTATTGAGCTGCACAAGTGGCGCTAGCGCGCAGCCTGCAAACGCTACGGCGAGTACGCTCGAGACCCAACGACTCTGCGCCAACGCGAGGTCTTGCGCCATCACGCGCAAGGCGACACCAGCACCGATGAAGCCGACCCCACAGCCCAATGCGATCATCGCCACCGTCCCAAAACCCACGAGAAAACTCAACCGCCACGCGACCAGAATCGCTGCTAGGACGAACGCGCTCGCTGCCAGAGCAGGTAGGACTGACGTCCTCCGGCCGTAGGACCCGCGAGTTCTCGGAAGTACCCCGAGCAGTCCCTCAGGAGCGACGAGTGAAGAGGTGATCGGCGTGAGCTCCCAGCCGAGCCAACAACCCAACGCCGCCACGAGCGGAGCAAGCACCAACAGACCCTCAGTGAGTCCAATACCCAATGGGACAAGGGCGAGCGTGCCCAGGATGATCTGGAGCCAGCGACGGCGCCCAGCACGAATCACACCCATGCCACCCAAGGTAAGACCTGGATACGCCAGCAAAAACGTAAGTCCTAGTGACCGGTCGATAAAGCGCCCGTCAGGCTGCGCCACCGGCTTGGCTGTCCTCGGCGCCCAACGCGAAGCCAAAAAGACTCCAACTCCCGCTAGGAGCACAATGGATGCATGCTCGAGAGCATGACCCCCTTCCAGGAGAGCTGCAATACCACGTTGCAGTCCCAGCGAGGCTCCCGTTGTGACCAGAATGACCCACGCAACCCCAAGGAGCGCGAGAACGAGATCGACCAACCGACTCCACATCGCGAACCGGTTGAATCCGACAAGCCAACCAGCGACACCAACCCCCACGACCAACCATGGGAAAACACTCGAATGGATGAGACCGCCGTGTTTCAACGCATACCATGCCACGATCGAGTATCCGACCGTGACCCCCGCGATCAGGCTCGCTATGCCTCTAGGCCAGCGGCTGCCCGCGCTGAGAGCCGTCAGCGCGACAACCGCGGCAAGGAGGCCTCCGCCCAGTGCAGCCTCTGGCAACGAACGCACGACCCTATCCAGATCACGGTCGAGAACCGCCATCAAGACAACTAGGCTCACAACCCCCCATAGCACCGGCCTTCGCCAGACCCGAAGGGCCTCGGCCATGCCGTTAGCCCCCTGAGACCTCGGTCAGCTTGGACTTTGTCGACAGGAACGGCATCATCGACCGAAGCGTAGCGCCCACCTGTTCTACCGCCTGTCCCTTCGCCTGCTCGCGAAGTTGATTGAAGCGGGGTCGCCCTGCGGCCATCTCGTCGATCAACTCGCGAGCAAACGAGCCGTCTTGGATCTCGGCGAGAATGCGCCGCATCTCGGCCCGAGTAGCTTCGGTCACAACCCGTGGCCCACGCGTTAAGCCTCCGTATTCTGCAGTCTCCGAAACCGAGAACCACATGCCAGCAAGGCCATTTTCATAGAGGAGGTCGACGATCAACTTCATCTCATGAAGGCACTCGAAGTACGCCGACTCCGGTTGGTACCCTGCCTCAACGAGCGTGGTGAACCCAGCCACGATCAGCTCACTCAATCCACCACAGAGGACAACCTGCTCACCGAAGAGGTCGGTCTCGGTCTCCTCCGCGAACGTGGTATCGAGTACTCCCGCCTTGGTAGACCCGATGCCCCAAGCGTACGAGAGTGCCAAAGCATGGCCCACGCCCTCTGGATCGTTCTCCACCGCAATGAGTGACGGTACGCCACCGCCCTCTTCGTAGGTCCTGCGAACAAGATGCCCTGGACCCTTCGGCGCTACCATGATGACTGCGACATCGTCGGGCGGGACGATCTGCTGATATCGAATATTGAAACCATGGGCAAAACCAAGCGTCTGCCCCTTGTGCAGGTGGGGAGCGACCTGCTCATCATAGATCTGCTTTTGAACCGTATCAGGGGCGAGGAACATGATAAGGTCAGCCCACGCTACCGCCTCAGGCACGGAGAGCACCTCGAGGCCACTCGCCCATGCCTTCTCTCCCGACGCTGAACCGGGACGGAGCGCCACACGCACCTGCACCCCAGAATCAGAGAGGTTCAACGCATGGGCATGCCCCTGAGAGCCATATCCGATAATCGCAACACGAGTGCCACTGATGATGGATGAATCCGCATCCTTGTCGTAATACATCTGTGCCATTGCTATGATATCTTTCCCTTCTTCGGTCGTCGTGCGGGCTTGGGCAACTTGCTGAGTGCAATCCTACCGGTCCGTTGAAGCTCAATCACACCGAATTCCGCCAAGAAGGCCTCGACATCGTCAAGCTTCTCAGGAGAAAGGGCAAAAACGACGGTCAAGCGGTCGAGCGAGACATCGATAATCTCACCGTGAAATATCTCCACCAGCTCCATCACCTTGGACCGGGCGCCAGCCTCAGCATTGATCGTCGCAAGCATGCACTCATACTCCAATGCATCGGCTGGATCGATCTCGGTGATCTTAATGACGTTGATGAGTTTGTGGAGTTGTTTGGTGATCTGCTCGAGCGGCACCGACTCCACATCTACCACGATCGTCAACCGCGAGAAACGCTCATCATCGGTCGGCGCTACCGCCAGCGAATAGATGTTATAGCCGCGTCGAGAGAACAGTAGCGACACACGAGCCAACACACCGGCTCGGTTCTCCACCAGTACGCTCAAGATGTGATGACGGCCACCAACATGCGGGCGGATCGAGCCGATAGGCACGAGATTTGAGGATCGCTCTGCCATCATCGCCCCCTGATTTGATGTGGCGGAAGAACAATATCGTCGTTTGGCGCACCAGCGGGAACCATAGGGTACACCTTCTCGAAGGTGTCCACCCTGAAGTCGATCACGACTGGCCGATCATCGATCTGGTTCGCCTTTTCGATCACGGGATCGACCTCGCTCCCCTGATCGACGCGGAAACCAACGGCTCCCATCGCCTCCGCCCACTTCACGTAGTCGGGAAGGTCAGGCGAGAGGAAAACCTCCGAGTAGCGCTCCTCGTAGAACATCTCCTGCCACTGGCGTACCATCCCGAGGTATCCATTGTTTAAGATGGCCACCTTGATAGGGATGCGCTCTGCGGTCGCGGTCACCAACTCCTGGGCGGTCATTTGGAAGCAACCATCCCCGTCGATTACCCAAACCGTGCTCAGTGGACGACCTGCCTTCGCACCAATTGCCGCTGGCACCGCGAACCCCATTGTTCCAAGGCCGCCGGAGTTGATCCAGGTATTGGGTGATTCAAAGCGAAAATATTGCGAGGCCCACATCTGGTGCTGGCCCACACCCGAGACCACGATGGTGTCGACCGGTGCGAGCGCTGAGATCCGCTCGACGACATACTGGGGCTTGATCGCCGCACCAGCCTCCGCAGGCTCGTAGGAGTAAGGGTACTGCTCCCTCCATGCATTGAGCTGTGTCAACCAGGCCGAAATATCTCGGCGCTCGCTGGGCAAGAGACGAACGATCTCAGGAATCACCGACTTAACATCACCAACGATAGGTACGTCAGGTCGGCGCACCTTTCCGAGCTCGGCTGGGTCGATATCGACATGGATGACCCGTGCTTTTGGAGCAAAAGCATCGACCTTCCCGGTGACGCGATCGTCGAAGCGAGCACCCAACGCGATCACGAGGTCGGCCTCCTGGAGCGCGGTGACCGCGGTGAAGTTACCATGCATCCCCGGCATCCCTAAGCACAGCGGGTGCGAATCTGGCAGAACACCACGTGCCATGAGCGTGGTGACGACCGGAATGCCTGCACGATCCACCAAGGTCCGCAGCTCATTGGAGGCGTCTCCTCGGATGAGGCCTCCGCCCGCGTAGATAACCGGGCGCGCTGCGCTCGCGATCAGGGCAGCGGCCTGTTCGATCATCTTTGGGTGACCTTTGACTGTTGGCTGGTAGCCAGGAAGATCGAGTCGGCGCGGCCAGTACCATTCCATCGTGTCGTTGGCGACATCCTTTGGTAGGTCAACTACCACTGGCCCTGGTCGACCGGTGGTAGCGACATGGAAGGCCTCCGCGATCACGCGGGGAATATCTCGAGCTTGAGTGATGAGCCAGTTATGTTTGGTCACCGACATGGTGATTCCCGTGGTATCAGTCTCTTGAAAGGCGTCGGTTCCGATCGACGTGGTAGCCACCTGGCCGGTGATCACTACGATAGGGATCGAATCAACATACGCATCCGCCACCGCCGTAACGATATTGGTAGCTGCCGGGCCACTGGTCACGATCGCAACCCCAGGCCGACCAGTCGCCTGGGCGAAACCCTCAGCTGCATGCCCTGCGCCCTGTTCATGACGGACGAGGATATGTCGGATAGGCGATTCAAGCAGCGGATCATAAACCGGAAGGATTGCCCCACCAGGGAGACCAAATACCGTCTCGACCCCCTCCATCTCGAGGGACTTGATCAGCGCCTGCGCTCCCGTCAATCTCATGACCGCCTCCTTATTCTCCACTGCAAACGATGCCCAAGAGTTGCCTTCAGTTCGGTAGCCCAACGTGCGCAGATACGAAAAGACCTCCCGACGAGGGAGGTCTTGGGCACGACGCTACGCGGAGCCGTGCCCTAACGAAGGAGTACTACCAGCGAGCGTCGATCGATCATGACAAGTATCATACCCAACTCGACCGGCTATCCGCCAGTTACAGCGCCGATTTCTGCCCCCTTGACCAGAAGAGCATACTTGCCAAGCGCGCCTTCGGTATAGCGAGCCTTCGCCGGCGTGAAGACCGAGCGCCGGCGCTCGAGCTCTTCGTCGTCGACCAGAAGCTCGATCGAATGCGTTGGCACATCGATGACGATCCGATCCCCGTCTTGCACCAAACCGATCGGACCTCCGTCTGCTGCCTCAGGCGCGACGTGCCCGATGCAAAAACCATGCGTACCACCAGAGAAGCGTCCGTCGGTTATCAACGCGGCATCATGCCCCCGGCCCGCACCCTTCATCGCGCCGGTCACTGCGAGCATCTCGCGCATACCTGGGCCACCCTTTGGCCCCTCGTACCGGATGATCACGACGTCACCGGCTTGAATGGATCCTGCGAGAATCGCGTCGAGGGCAGCCTCTTCGCGATCAAACACCCGCGCGTGACCATCGAAGTGCTCCTGATCAAGGCCAGCAACCTTGACGACCGAGCCCGCCGGTGCAAGAGATCCTCGTAAGACCGCGATACCGCCCACTGCATGGAGCGGCTGATCTAGATGGTGGATCACCTCACCGTCGGGTCGTGGCGGATCATAGCGGCTAAGCTCCTCAGCCAAGGTTCGCCCAGTGACCGTAAGACAATCCCCGTTGAGTAGGCCAGCATCGAGCAGTTCAGCGAGCACCACGGGAATCCCACCGATCCGATCGAGATCAGTCATGTGATACTTGCCATGGGGCTTGGTGTCGGCAAGATGCGGCACCCGCGCAGCGACACGATTGAAGTCGTCGAGGGTCAACTCCACCTTCGCCTCATAGGCGATTGCCAGCAGGTGCAGGACGGCATTCGTCGAGCCCCCAAGCGCCATCACCGCGGCGATTGCATTCTCGAAAGCCCCCTTCGTCAGGATCTGGCGCGGCGTAATACCTTGGGACAGCAGGTTCATCACCGCTTGGCCCGCCTCGAAGGCGATATCCTCGCGGCGCCGATCCACTGCAGGGGCTGAAGCCGAGCCGATCTGTGCCAGGCCCAGCGCCTCTGACACCGAGGCCATCGTATTGGCCGTGTACATCCCTGCACACGACCCCTTGGTTGGGCAGGCATTGCGCTCGATGTCAAGCAATCGCTGATCGTCAATGCTGCCCGCCGCATGGGCTCCTACCGCCTCAAAGACGCTGACAAGATCCAGTGTCTCTCCGTGAAATCGCCCCGGAAGGATGCTGCCACCGTAAACAAACACCGCGGGAAGATTGAGACGAGCCGCAGCCATCATCATACCTGGCAGGGACTTATCACAGCCGGCCAAGGTCACCATGGCATCGAAACGCTCGGCATGCATCATCAGCTCTACCGAGTCAGCGATGACCTCGCGCGACACCAGTGACGAGTGCATGCCTTCATGGCCCATCGATATGCCGTCTGAGACCGCGATGGTACCAAACTCAAGAGGTACACCCCCAGCAGCCCGAACACCGGCCTTTGCCCGTTGTGCAAGGTCAGAGAGCACCAAATTGCAGGGGGTCACCTCGTTCCACGATGACGCAATCCCGATCTGGGGTTTGGAAAAGTCCTCGTCATTGAGGCCCACGGCGCGGAGCATCGCCCGAGCAGGAGCCCGGCGCGGCCCCTCGGTTACCTCCTGGCTACGAATCCTGATTGACCGTGTCTCACTCATGCTGCACTTCCCCTTACCTGCTGCGTAATATTGCCCTTGTCCGACCGATGTATGCCACTGTAGCCTCGCCCATCGACGCGTGATGCCGAGCCAGATCCCCTAGCTCGACTCGGCGCGAGCCTCCTCAGCGAGCCTGGTCAGAGCTTGACGAGCATCAGATCCGGATATCTGCCGCCCATACCGGCGCATCACCTGCCCGAGGAGGAAACCGGCCACCTTCTCATCACCTGCGAGGTAGCGGGACCACTCCTGGGTACATGAGGCAACCACCTCAGCCACCATCGCCTTGACTGCATCAGCATCACTCGCTGTGAAGCCCAACTTGGCAACCAGCTCAGGTATGGCAAGCGGATCGAGGCAGGCCTCGCGTAGGAGAACCTTGACCTGCGATGCCCCAAGCTTTCCCTCATCTTCGAGTGCGAGCACCTCCACGAAGCGAGAAGGGCTGAGGGCGCCGATCTCGTCCAGTAACGCTACCAACTCATTCGCACAGCGTGCGACGGCTCTGTGTGGTGTGATGTTGGCATCAAGAGCAGCACGTAGATACGGCCAGCACTCATCTGTGATCACCGTCTCCCTGAGATCCCGGCTCAGTTCGGGCAAAACGTCAGCAAGCTGTGCCCGCCGAGTGCTCAAGAACTCCGGGAGCTCGGATCTGCGTGCCTCGATCACCAGCGGGTCCGGTGCGACAGGAGGAAGATCTGGCTCCGGAAAATATCGGTAGTCATTTGCCTCCTCCTTCAGACGCAAGGCACCAGTCACGGCGCGGGCCTCGTCCCAGAATCGCGTCTGCTGAAGCATCGCCTCGCCATCCTCATAGAGCTGAACCTGGCGCCGTCCCTCGAACTCCAGGGCACGCGTGAGCGAGCGCAGGGAGTTGAGATTCTTGATCTCCACGCGGGTGCGCATTTGGGTTTCGCCAACCGGCCGGACAGAGACGTTGGCGTCAACGCGAAGCGAACCCTCCTCCATACGGCCATCGCTGGCTCCGACGGCTACCAGAATGGATCGCAACTCCGCGACATACTCTTTTGCCTCTTCAGGGTCGCGAATATCAGGCGCGGAGACGATCTCGAGCAACGGGACCCCGGAGCGGTTGTAGTCGATCAGCGAGTATTCAGCCGACTCGATCCGCCCGCCCCCTCCGCGGTGAACGAGCTTACCGGTGTCCTCCTCGAGGTGGGCTCGCTCAATACCGATCACCGCACCCGAGGGCAACTCGAGGTGTCCGTTGGCATTGATCGGCACGTCATATTGGGAGATCTGAAAGTCCTTTGGCATATCGGGATAGAAATAGTTCTTCCGGTGGAACTGGCTGCGCTGGATCGTGGCGTTGAGCGCCAACCCCACTCGAATGGCGAAATCGACTGCCTGCGCGTTCATGACGGGAAGGCTGCCCGGCAAACCGAGACAGACCGGACAGATCGAGGTGTTTGGCTCCTCACCAAACGCGTTGGGACAGCCGCAGAACAGCTTGGTGGCTGTCCTGAGCTCCGTGTGCACCTCCAGACCAATCACGTATTCCCATCCGCGCGCCGGACCGGCGATGGTTCGCGAACTCAATGCAGTCCCTCCTCAATCACGAAGGCCGCCCGAAAAAGTACCTGCTCGCTGAGTGCAGGCCCCAGCAGTTGTACCCCGATCGGCAGACCGTCAGCGTCAACACCAGCAGGAACCGAGATCGCTGGATCACCCGAGAGGTTGGAGGGGATCGTACACACGTCCGAGCGGTACATCTCCACTGGATCATTGGAACGCTCGCCAATGCGAAACGCTGTCGTCGGCGAGGTTGGCGCGATGAGAAGGTCAAATGATACGTACGCGCGTGCAAACGCTTCGCGCACGAACGTGCGTACGCGCTGCGCAGTCACATAGAATGCGTCATAGTAGCCGGCTGAGAGTGCATAGGTACCCAGCATGATGCGTCGCTTGACCTCTGGTCCAAAGCCTTTGGTGCGCGTCGCAATCATCATCTCCTCTACCGTTACTCCTGGCTCACGCAGTCCATAGCGAACACCGTCATAGCGCGCAAGATTTGACGAAGCTTCCGCGGGAGCGACAACATAGTAGGCCGCGAGTCCATAAGCGAGCTCCTTGAGGGCCACCTCTTCGACGATCGCGCCAGCCCGAGCCAGGGCCTGGATTGCCGCCTCCACACCAGCCTGGACCTCGGGGTTTGCAGCCTCAATGAGGTTCGTGACGACGCCGATACGTATGCCTTGTACGCCCTGGCTGAGCGAGCCAAGCAGCTGGGGGGGCGCCTCCTGTAACGACGTGGCGTCTCTGGGATCGTGACCCATGATACACTCTGCGACCAACGCGGTGTCCTCAACCGAGGCTGCCAGAGGTCCAATCTGATCAAGTGAGGAGGCGAAGGCCAGCAGGCCATAGCGTGAGACGCGCCCATAGGTTGGCTTCAGGCCAACGATGCCAGTTAGTGCTGCGGGTTGGCGGATCGAACCACCGGTATCCGAACCAAGACCGGCCAGCGCCATCCTGCTCGCAACCGCGGCTGCAGACCCACCCGAAGAGCCTCCTGGGACACGATCAAGGTCGTGGGGGTTTCGCGTGATCTTAAAGGCTGAGTTCTCCGTTGACGAGCCCATGGCAAACTCATCAAGATTGGTCTTGCCGAGCACGATCGCGTCCTCTTCGTCCAGGCGGTCGACGACCGTCGCATTGTACGGAGGCACCCAGCCATCCAGAATTTTCGACGCCGCAGTCGTCGGAAAGTTGATGGTGCATAGATTGTCTTTGAGGACGACCGGTACGCCAGCCAAGCGTCCAAGCCTCTCCCCTCGTGCTCTGCGTTCGTCCTGGTAGGATGCTCGTCGCCGTGCGGCCTCGAGATCCAACGACAAAAAGGCATCGACCTCGGGCTCTTGAATCGCGATCTGCTCCTGGTAGGCCTCGAGCACCTCGACAGCGGACACCTCCGCGCTCTCGAGTCTGCGCTGCAGCTCTCGAATCCCCCAGTCAAGAATCTCATCGTTCACGACGACCCCAAGATGCGAGGCACACGAAAGTAGTTGTCTTCGGCACTTGGCGCCGCTTCGAGCACCTCAGCCCGATCGAGTCCTGGCACGACAAGGTCTTCCCGCAAGAGGTTCACGGTCTCCAACGGGTGATCCATCGGTGCAAACCCCGAGAGATCCTCAGAGTTCATCACGTCGATCACCTCGAGAATCCGTGAAAGCGAATTCTGGTAACTGTCGATCTCATCATCACTCAGCGACAGGCGCGCGAGCTTGGCAATATGTGCCACATCCGCTTGGTCGATCCGATATGTCATCTCCCAGAGCCTAGACCTCAGCCCAGGCAAGTCAGCCCACGATCGTGCCGTTGACCACCCTAGGTTGTGATCGCCTTGAGGAGCGCCGACATCGGGTCATCGTCAGCACGGCCGGTAAAGATCTGGGTCAGACCAAGGAGCTTCGTCATGTCCCCAGTAACAAGGATCTTGCCGGCGATAAAGGACTCGATGGCACGTTGTGGATTGAACTCGACAAAGAGCGACTTTGCCGTCTCGTAGTCGAGCGCTACCGTGAGGTCAGCGTTGTCGAGCTCCCCAAGATCCAGCGTCACCACGCCAGAGGAGGTATCGAGAAAAGCCTTCAGCGGTTCGTCCTGGAATGGACAGCCAGAGATGATCTGGTTCATTCGCAACGCCACGTCAACCCGCATCGGTTCGATGTTGAGTCGCTCAGTGATGCTGCGAAACTCATCAAGCCAGTCACGACTCAAGAACTCGTGACGATTAAGGCCCTCCAGCATGGACATGTCGAACTCCGTCATCGATGCTACCGCCTCTTTCCTTCTGCGCTCCAGCCTAGAAGACCAAAAACTATTCTCACCGACATCACTACGGAATAACGAGCAGATTGACACTCGCCCCATAGAGAACCGTCTGGCCAGCTGCTGGACTCTGGTATTGAACGATCGCTCCGCCAAAGGGTGCTGACACCGTGCCAATCGTGAAGCCCTGACTCTGCAGCGTCGACTCAGCCGCACTGAGCGCATCACCGACTACGTTCGGGACCTGCACGTAATGTGGACCCAACGACTCGACCAATGCAACATCTGACCCAACCGCAAGGACTGTTCCCGCATTGACAGACTGCGAAATGACGTCCCCGTTGGCCACCGAGTTCGAGTACTGCTTCTGCACGCTGTAGGTGAAGCCCTGGTTTGTCAGGTCAGTCTCAGCAGTTGAAAGAGACGCTCCGATGACGTTGGGTACGGGTCGAGGTGCCGGGCCCTTTGACACAATGAACTTGACTACTGAATGGTAGGCCACCTTCTGGTTGACCGGACTCTCCCCGATGACCACGCCCGCCGGCACATCCGGCGAGTACTCATAGGTTGGATCCACCTGAAAGCCTTGCGCCGTGAGTTGGCGTTTGGCAGCACTGAACTGTGCCGACTGAAACGAAGCGACAAAAACCGGGGCGTGGCCCTTGGAGACGTACAACACCACCGTATTGTACGGGTGTACACTCGCCCCACCTTGCGGGTTGGACGCAATCACATGGCCAGGGGGCACGTTCGCGGAGTACCGCCGTTGGACCGAGAGGTGCGTGATCCCCTCGCCTCGAAGCCGTTGCGAAGCCGTTGTGACGGTCAGGTTCGCGACATTGGCCATCTTGACCTCGCGTAAATGCTGGTACAGGACCGCGATGCCGAGAGCAGCCGCAACCAGAATCGGTAGGAGGAAGAACAACAACCACCAGGGTCGCCGGCTTCCTACCTCCTCGGAGTCCGGTACTGCCGGTACGCCAGGCTCCGCAACCTCCAGTGCCGACGTCCGATCGTTGCGCTCCGGATCTTGGGCACCCAGAGCCGTCATCGTGTGTCCAAGGCTCGTCTTCGCTAGGTAATCGGTCGCCTCCGTGGAGTCGGCAGCAACTGTAGCCCCATCAGCCAGCCACTGGAGGCTATCATCCATGACCATCTCAGGGGTCGTTTCTTGGGCATTGGCATGAACAGGAAACAATGGCTCCGGATTCGTCAGATCTCGAGCAAATGCATTCCACGTTCGCTCTACCTCAGCCGCACTCGGGCGCCGATCGGGATCACGATCAAGCATCGCTACGATGGACTGGGCGACCGGGTCTCCAGGACGTGGATTGACGACCGGGTCCCTCAAGCGGGCAAAGGCGAGTGCAAGCTGGGTGTCACCCTGGAAGGGAATCGCCCCAAACAGTGCCTCATAGAGCACTAACCCAAGGGAGTAGACGTCACTGCCAGGAACCGAACGCTTGCCCTCCACCTGCTCTGGCGCCATGTAACGCGGGGTTCCAAGAATCCCACCACCCGTCTCGGTCACGGTCGTCTCCGAGAGTGCCCTGACGAGACCAAAGTCAGCAATGCGCACCCTGCCACCATCATCGAAGAGAAGGTTTGCGGGCTTGATGTCCCGGTGGAGGAAGTTACGGTTGTGGGAGTACGCAAGCGCCGAAGCCGTGGCGGCTCCGATCTGGACCACCTGGGCCGTTGAGAGCGAGGCTCCCTGCGCATAGCGTTCGCGCAGCGACCCGTTGGAGAGGTACTCCATCACAAGATAGGGCTCACCCTCGTCTGAACCCCAGTCAAAGACCTTCATGATGTTCGGGTGATTCAGCTGTGCGGCAGCCTGTGCCTCGTCGCGGAACCTGCGCAGGAATATCGGATCATCGGTGAGTCCACGCTGCAACAGCTTGATAGCGACCGTGCGCCCAAGCCGATCGTCGAGAGCACGATACACGATTCCGGCACCGCCTGACCCCCTCCGGGCCACAATGCGATACCGATTACTCAGGACCCGGCCAATGTTCTCGTCCGTACCCGTAGTCTTCGCCAGCTCGCTACCTACCTTATGAATACCGTCTGGCCCGACGGTGAGCCTGTGAGATTCAGCTACAGCCTACACCGACCAGTCCGCAAGCATTCGCAGCATTCACCATCTCGTCGGCCGCCACGATAAGCATGATCGAGGGGGAACTACCTGTGCCCAGATCCGTCAGTGGACATCGGTCCTGCCGGCCAACTCGAGAAGGGATGGGAGATCGATGACCTCAACACCGAGCTCGGCGGCCTTGGTCAGCTTGGAGCCTCCTCGATCGCCAGCGACCAGATAGCTCGTCCTTCTCGAAACCGACTCAGATACCTCACCCCCGTGCGACAGAATCAGCGCGCGGAGCTGATCGCGCGAGTAGTCCGCGAAGCTCCCGGTGATCACAAATCGCAGACCCGCGAGACGATCGGAGACCGTCGTGTCCACCACCCTTGACGGCGCCCCGACTACACCCACTTCGATCAGCCCTGCAAGCAACGCCGAACCATACTGGTCATCACGAAATCCTGCCACGGAACGCGCCACCGTCGCCCCAATGCCGTCGAGGGCGACCAGCTCGTCCTCGGTGATCGTCAGTAGATCGGCGAGGGTCGTGATCGACCGAGCGACAACTTGGGCGACATGAAGGCCAACGTTGTCGATTGCAAGTCCAAAGACGATGCGATGCAGCTCCCTGGTCCGCGAGGCTCTGATGCCGGAGAGGAGCCGTTCAACCATCTTCTCACCAACCCCAGGAAGCTGGTGGAGCTGGCCGGAGTCGAGCCGATAGAGATCTGCAGGGGTGTGAACCAGGTCGCGGTCGACAAGCTGTCGGGCTCGCATCTCCCCCATCCCATCGATATCGAGAGCATCTCGTGAGCAAAAGTGACTCAAACGCTGCACAAGTTGTTCACGACAGAATCGATTGGGACAGCGGAAGTCCACCTCCTCCTCAGCTCGCACCAGCCGACTCCCACAACTGGGGCAGTGCGTCGGGAACTGGTAGCGCGGCAGCTCACCCAGGCGAGCCTCAGGTACCGGTCTCACGACCTCGGGAATGATCTCGCCTGCTTTGCGTACGACTACGAGATCGCCAACTCGAACGTCCTTTCGTTCGATCTGTTCTGCGTTGTGCAACGTCGCCCGTGTCACCGTCGATCCGGCGACTACCACGGGCTCGAGCTCTGCGAACGGGGTAATCTTGCCGGTCTTGCCAACCGAGATCGCAATGGCCAACAACCTCGTCACCTGCTCCTCTGGTGCGAACTTGTAAGCGATAACCCACCGAGGGGCTCGGGATGTCGATCCTACCTGCACGCGCTGAGCGAGACTGTTGACCTTGATCACCACACCATCGGTCTCATAATCGAGCTTGCCTCGGAGGCGATCGAGCTCCTGAACTCGTTCCAGTAGATTTTCACGCAGCACCGGCGAGGCGTGCGGCTCAATCCTAAACCCTAAGGAGGCAAGATAGTCAAGTGACTCCTCGTGCGTGGAACACAGTACAGGTGATTCGAGCTGATAGGCGAAGAATGCAAGCCCTCGGCTCGCCGTCACCCGAGGATCCTTTTGTCGAAGGCTACCTGCCGCGGCGTTACGCGGGTTCGCAAACGGGGCTTTGAGCGTCGGATCTCGGTTCAACGCTTCGAAAGCTGAGCGCGGGAGGTAGATCTCGCCCCGAACCTCAAGTGGGTCTTGATAGGCAATCCTCTTTGGCACCGCGTCTACCGTGTACACATTCGCAGTGACATCTTCGCCAATCCTGCCATCACCGCGGGTAGCAGCCTGGAGCAGCACCCCGCCCTCATAGCGCAGACTCAACGCAAGGCCATCGATTTTGAGCTCCGCGAACAGGTCCGGCGTCTCACCTAAAAGTCGGGCCAGACGATCGACCCATGCCTCGAGTTCGGCAGTATCAAAGACGTTGTCGATGCTGAGCATCGGATCGGTATGGGTCACCGGAGCGAACAGGCGAGAGGGTGGCGCACCTACTCGTTGGGTTGGCGAGGCGTCAGTAATCCGGCCCGGGTTCGCACGCTCGAGATCGACCAGCTCGCGATAGAGGACATCGTACTCAGCGTCGGTCAGCACTGGGGAGTCGAGCACATAATATGCATAACTCGCTCGATCGAGTAGCTCGCGAAGGGCGTCGATCCTGTCACGCATGAAAAGTCTCTGTCAGCGGCATCGCTATCATCGCAGAGGCGACCACCAAATCCTCGTGATAGAGTGCCACCGTCTGGCCTGGGGCGATCCTGCGCGTCGGCGAGGCGAACACGAGCTCGCTTGCCCCCAAGGTCGCTCGGCTGGTGGGTCCATGCGCGCTGCCTTGAAGTTCACCTTCCTTGGGCCAACCATCCCCAACGTAGTCGATCGGCGAGGTCACCTGATGTCGGTCGACAACGAGCCGATCGATGGTGCCAACCTCAATCGTGAGCGTCGTTGGATCCTTTGCCAACACATAGCGGCGTAGCCCATCACCTAATCCGCCGATTCTGCGTCGCTGTCCGACGGTGACGGCCTCAAACGGGCTCGCATCGTCGTACTCCTGACCGGTCACGGTGTCGATCACCCTCGCGCGATGAAGCGCTCCCCTGGCTGCAAGAAAGCTCTCTTTGCCTTCACGTCGTGAGATGAAACAGACCTCAAGTGAATCCGGCTTCGTTGCCGTACGTAACCCCAGCTGGGTCGCGATCGTGCGAACCTCATGCTTGGTCATGTCGCCAACTGGGAAAATCAAACTCGTGAGCGAACGCTTCGGTATTACCGACAGCACATAAGACTGGTCCTTTGCCACATCGACACCACGTCTAATGAGCGGAACACCCCGGTGGTAGCCAATGCGCGCATGGTGGCCAGTGGCCAGATAGTCGAATCCCAACGTCTTGGCACGCTCGACGAGGGCAGCAAACTTGATGCTCCGGTTACATTCGATACACGGATTCGGAGTTGCACCGCCAAGATACCCACGCACATACGGATCTACAACGGCAGCATCAAACTCCTCGGTCAAGTTGAAGACTAGGTGCTTGATGCCGAGCTGGTGAGCGACAAAACGCGCATCCTCCACATCAGCGACCGAACAGCAGCCAGAGTCGGATTCACCTCCCCAGAGCTTGAGGGTTACCCCAACGACCTCATGACCCCCTCTGAGTACCAATGCGGCCGCTACCGAGGAGTCGACCCCTCCCGACATGGCGACGAGTACTCTAGCCACCCAGCACCGCCAAGGCCCGTGCTGGGTAATCGGTCACAATCGTGTCAAATCCCATGTCTCGCATCCGGCGAAGATCCTCCTCTTGGTTGACGGTCCACACCCATACCGCAATGTCCTGCCGATGAGCCCACGCGACAAGCTCAGGCGTGAGGTATTCGACCCCCATCAACCTCACTGGAAGCGACAGAACACGGTACTCGGGTTGCGAGAGCACCCCGTTATGGAAATTCTGATACCAACCGATCGACTCGTTACTTGAGGCGGCGGTTACGATCGCGGGGAAGAGCGATCGAAAACGTCTCAATGGTGCGTCGAGAAACGAAGCAACCACCACCCGGTGCGTTGCTCGGTACCCCTCGATCACACTACCAACCTTCTCTTCAACCCATGACTCGGGGCCAAGGTCCTCCTTGATATCGATGGAAACCATCGCATCCCCGGAGAGGGCCAACACCTCGCCGAGCGTCACAACCTCTACCCGTGTTGATGCAGACCCATTGGAGAGATCGACATCGGCGCGCAACTGGTCGACGGTAAAGTCGTGGATCCAGCCGAAGGCATTTGTCGAGGGATCGAGCCTGTCGTCATGAAAAACCACCAGCTCACCGTCGGCGGTTGGGTGGACGTCAAGCTCGAGATCGACCCCGAGTTCGAGGGCTGCCCTGCGGAACGCCTCCCCCGAAGAGGCTACCGCCTCCCCCATGCCCCCGCGGTGCGCCGCAATACGCACCATGTGTGGTTGGGATATCGCGGTCATGTCAGATCTCCAAATGATGAGCGACGGGCCCAAACTGTATGGCTGCCGGTTGTCCTGGAATCGTCCTTTCTCATATCTAAGAGAGGCTAGCGTGAAACACCATCGGGACGCGGAGCTGCCTCCAGGGGTAAGTCCGCAAACACATCGAACAGAATCTCCAGGGGCACATGACAGCTCAAGAGACCGCCCAGTCGCCACTCGCCCGTCGCGCCGTACAGTCTCTCATTTCATTGATGTTTATCCGCTACCAAAAGCGGTGTCAGTGAAGTTTCGTTTCCAATCCTCGGATGCTCCAAAGGGAGGTTAGCCCGACTGTGACAGGGCGTCGCTCCTTCGCGAGGCGTAGCTTCTCAGCGTCGCCGGGTTTAAGACCCCAGCGAGCTTCAAACCTTGGGTCAAGGCGTTGGAGGACGGTCTGCCTACTGGCGTATGGATATTGCAACCCCTGCGAACGTCGCAGGGATATAGTGCGCGATCCATTGGTGTCAGCATTGAGACGCTTGTTACAGAATCCGCAGACAAAGTGTGGACCCTTGCGATTGTGGTTGGAGACAAACCCACACCCCGAGCACTCACGACTCGTATGGGCGGGATTGACCTCGTGTATCTCGATGCCTTGGGTCTCAGACATCGACTTAAGCTTTTCTTTGACGGCTGCTCTTGCTGCTCTGGTGAGTATGCGGTTCATCCTTCTGGACAAGTGGCCATTCCGAAGGTCAAGGGTCTCGAGTGTGATTGATTTTATCCCGTATCGCTTGACCAGTCGGTTGAGGATTCTGCCAACCTCGTTGCGCACGTACTCGCGGATTCTCTGGTTGAACTTACGATAGCGGGCGTTCGTCTTTGGTTTGATCCCTCGACGTTGTAGTTCGACGTTGATCTTGGTCAGTTGGGCATCCACTTTGCGCAGCCACGGATAGAACTGTCTGCCTAGCTGATCTCCAAGATCGCTGGCGAACATGGAGTTGAGACCCCAGTCAAGACCGATGTCTTTGCCTGTCGTGACCGGCGCGGCTCTGTTGGATCGTTTGACAAGCGTGACTTTGAGCGCTCTATCCCGAGATATCGTAACCTGTGCGAAGTTCGACAGCTCGCCAGGCGCATCATCGAAGAACTGGTTTTTCTTTAATGGAACCCATACAGGATGACCCACGTCCAGCATTGAGATATGGACCCAAAGAGGCATCCGCGCCGACGGGTGAAGGCCAACTACTGGTAGCCCGTTCAAGCACTGAAAAGATCGCGCCGCGTTGCCGTACGAGAGAGGGCCATGGGTGCCGTCGAGCACCCTCGGGCGACTAGAATCCCGAGGGAATGCTCGATCATCTCTTTCTTCGCTTCATAGCCTCACTCAAAGCCTCCCTCAACTCTTCGATGCTTGAGCGAGCCGGGCTGGAGGAGCAGCTGCACAATGACTTAATGCTCGGAGATCTCACCTTCGAGACGTCGTACAGCCTGCCAGGCGAGGCCTCCCCTCCTCGCGTACGCGCCGACTTAACCGTAGAGTGGCCAACATGGAGTCAAGGTTCGTATCGAAGCTGGGCGATCGGGGACGGTATCGAAGATCCAATCGAGATCGTCATCGAAGTCGCCCTCAGGTTCACCGGACTTGGTGAGCTCCCAACAACACCGCTCCAACTCCTTACCCACCTGCCGCGGCACTCAACCCAGACTATTTTGAACGCTCCTATGGAGCTGCAGCGTGTCACCGTCGAGACGAGCTACGACATCACCACCGACGACTCCGAATTGAGTGCAGAGGTCGTCTACGAAACGACCTGCACTTTTGACGAGCAGCTGATCGATGACGAAGATCGAGTGCAGCAGGCACTCCACCAACTCACCGGTTGGATCTCCTCGGTCCTCGTGCAAGCCAGCGATATTCCCCTAACATATCTTCAACTCTGAGCGCCAAAGCGCTCTGGCTTGCTGACTACGGATACCCGTGGAGTTGGTTTAGACTTGCGGTGGATAAGGAGCGATGGGAGGTAACGTGACGTGAAGCCGATACCAATTGAGTTTCACATCGGCCCGCTAGTGCTTCATACGTACGGCTTTGGCCTAGGGATTACCTTCTGGTTCGCCTACTGGTATTTGAGTCGGCGCTTCCATCGCTATGGACTCTCGACAACCTGGCTCGAAAAATCCTTTATTTGGATCATCGTCATGGCCGTCATCGGCGCACGGATCGTGCACTGCGTTGCCCATACCGGTTATTATCTCGCCCACCCGCTCCTGGTATTCGCGGTATGGCAGGGAGGACTCTCGTCCTACGGGGGTATCGCCGGGGGTTTGATCGTCGCGCTCTGGGCACTACACAAGTACAATCCAGAGATCTCGTTCCGTACCGCGGCAGACGTGACCGTTCCCGTTCTCCTCGCCTCATGGGCCATAGGGCGACTCTTGGGCCCACAGCTCATGTACGCGGGTGGTGGTCACCCTACTACCGCGTGGTATGGGATGCAATATGCGGGAGAGGTCGGCAATCGCATCCCGGTTCCGATCTTTCAGTCGCTGGAGACGACTGCCACCTACGTCATAGTGCTCCAACTTGCCCGGCTCTATCCCAAGTGGAAGATGCCGGCACTCTCGCTAGCGGTGACCGCCTACGGGATCTGGTCGATCGGCCGTTTCTTCGACCAGTATCTGTGGCTTGCCGTCCCGCGCGTCTGGGATGCAGTGGAGGTCTTCGCCTTGATCAGTCTGGCGGCATCAATCGTAATCTTGATTGTTCTCCTGCAACGACGAGGTAAGGACGACACTATCGTGGCTACCCCTCGGCCGCTTGAGGTCGCCGACTCCCATGGCTGACCAGAGCGCCCTGTTTACCGATCGCTATGAACTCACGATGCTCGAGGCCGCGCTTCACAGTGGGATCGCCTCTCGTAGAGCGACCTTCGAGATCTTTGGACGCGGGCTCGGCGCTCGCGGCTACGGGGTCATCGCAGGCCCGGCAAGGATCGCGAAGCTACTCGATCGCTTCACCTTTACCGAGACCGAACTCGACTATCTCGAGCGCAATTCGATCTGCTCGAAGGAGACGCTCAGTTACCTCGCGAGCCTGCGCTTTTCTGGGTCCATATTCGCCTATCCAGATGGTGAGATCTACTTTCCTTTTTCGCCAGTCCTCCGCGTCGAAGCAAGCTTCGCTGAGGGACTTATCCTAGAGACCCTCCTGCTCTCAGTGCTGAATTTCGACTCCGCGATAGCGACCGCTGCCTCACGGATGGTGCTCGCGGCACAAGGGAGGACGTTGATCGAGATGGGTACGCGCAGGACCAACGAACATGCAGCCCTAGTCGCCGCGCGCGCAGCTTATATCGCTGGCTTTGCAGCAACATCAAATCTCGCGGCTGGGCTCGAATACGCGATACCTACCGCTGGCACGATGGGACACGCGATCGTTCTGGCTCACGACAGTGAAGCAGCGGCCTTTTGCGCACAGAAGGCGGTGATGGGCGAGGACACCACTGCGCTCGTAGACACCTACGATACGATGAACGGCATCCGCACCGCGATCGAAATCTTTGGGCCATCCCTCGGCGCGATCCGCATCGACTCCGGTGACCCAGCCAGTACCGCCGCGCAAGCTCGTCAACTCTTGGACTCGCTGGGTGCGACTAAAACCCAGATCATCGTCTCCGGTGACCTTGACGAGGATGCGATCAAACATCTCAATGTCGCTCCAATTGACGGTTTCGGTGTCGGCACGAAGTTGGTCACCGGGTCAGGCGTACCCACGGCCGGTTTCGTGTATAAGCTCGTTGCGATCGAGCGCAACGGTGAGCGCGTTGGAGTAGCCAAGCAGTCCGAAGCCAAAACCTCTGATGGGGGAGCCAAGACCGCCTATCGGCGAACACGAGGGAAACGAGCGATCGAGGAGTTCTCGCTCGATCCAGCCGCTGTCATCGCGTCGACCTCCTCCGATGAACTCCGTGAACTTCAGATACCGATCGTGTCCGACGGTGAGGCGGTCATTGTCGACGACCTCGAACGCTGGCGTCGCCTTCACCGGGAGTCACTCAGCGAGTTCGGACCAACTCACGAGATCCTGAACACGCCGTCGCCCCTACTTATGTGTCGCTATATCGGACCAGGAACGCTTGGCGGCTAGTCAAACTCAGAGAGGGGAACCGCGTGTGCCTATTGAGATGACGTCACTAGAGGAAGCAGGCCTCTATCGGCCGCAGGTGGAGCGGTTGACCGCCCACCTGGAGCACTACGTCGACACCGGCAAAATCCCTGGATTTGCGCTGCTGATCGCGAGAGACTCAGCGGTGGCGCTCCGTCATAACTATGGGATGGCCGACCCTATAGCGCAGGCGCCGATCCAGGACTCCACTCTCTACCGGATTTATTCGATGACCAAGCCTATTACGTCGGTCGCTCTCATGACATTAGCCGAGGCTGGGCTCATCGACCTACAAGACGAGGTCGGTGCGTACATTCCATCCTTCAACAACATCAGAGTCCTTGATGGAGGCTCAACGCTGGATCCCCTGTATCGACCGGCTACTGAGCCAGTCCGTGTCTGGCATCTCCTCACACATACGGCAGGCCTGACCTATGGCTTCCAGAATCAAACTATCCTTGACGCCTTCTACCGTCAGCACGTCTCAGAGTTCAACCTGCCCGAGGACACCACGCTCGAGGAGTTAGTGGATCGCTATGCCGACCTCGGCCTCCTGTTCGACCCAGGCCACGGGTGGAATTACTCGGTCGCCACCGATGTCGTTGGCAGGCTCATCGAGGTCATCACCGGCCAACCATTGGCAAGCTATCTCCGCCAGACGATCTTTGAACCTCTGGGGATGAGCGACACCACCTTCGAGCTCGATACGGATCAACTCGAACGCGTGGGGGCTCTCTTCCTCCGAACCACAGCACAGACCACACAGCGCCTTGGTGGAGCCGTTCCAGAGCGACGCGTTTCCCCGGTTGACCTGGGCGGAGGCGGCCTCTTTTCCACCATCGAAGACTACCTCCACTTTGCGCTGATGCTGATGAACCGAGGGACCTTCGATGGGAGACGAATCCTTGGACCTCGCATCGCCGACCTCATGACAACCAACCACTTGCCAGGAGGTGTGGACGTCGTCGATCTGTGCCGCTACCGGCCCCAACCAATCAACCAGCCAGGTGAAGGCTTTGGCCTAGGAGTCTCGATCGCAACCAACCCTACAGCCGCCAAAAACTTCGCCCTCCAAGGTGAGTTCGGCTGGGGCGGAATGGCGAGCACCAACTTCTTCGTTTCACCGAAAGACCAGCTGGTGGTCATCTTTATGACCCAACTGATCCCCTCGAGCGCCTACGCATTCGGTCATGAGATCCACCGACTCCTAGTCCCGGCCCTTACGAGCTAGTACGACGTCGTCTCTCGGTATGGTTGTCGAGCCTTCACCGGCGCAGTGCAACCGACATAGCGGAACGTTAATCTCCGCTCATCCGGCCACTGGCGGATCGAGCAGCAAGACAAACTTTGCGATATCGACACGTCGTGCCTCCTCTGGAGTCTCCTCGTACCCGTGTGCTCGGGCCGTTGCCAGCTCAGCCAGCTGATCGAACAGCTGGTCGAGCTCGGTCAACTCCGCAACGGTGAGCCAACCAGTCCCTTCGGAGAGTCCGCAGACGTCCCGCCACGGTGAGGGGAGCTGTGTGGCAAATCGTCGATGCGCGCGATAGCGCTCCACAATTGCGTTGGTCACCTGTTCCGCAAGTGCGTTGAAACCTGTGGTCACCTCGCCAGCGTCATCAGCAACGGTGATTCCAAGGTATTTCAGACGCCAAGGGTGCTCGCGACGGCTCGACACCTTGACCGCCTCGACGAAGTCGTGTTTGGCAAGCTGGCGCAGATGGAAGGAGCAGTTCGCTGCTGTCGTACCAAGTGTGCGCGCAGCCTCGGCCGCCGTAAGAGTGTCGTGCTGTCCCAATAGGTCAATCAGCGCCAGGCGCAACGGATGTGCCAGCGCCTTGATCGCACCGACGTCGTCTATCACTCGACTCGGGATCATCCCCTCTCTTTGATCATCACCACGGTGATCCATCGTCTTCAACCTCCATGCACTGTGACCCAGTGGCCCGTCCCCATGCACGACAGGCCACCAAAGGGCAAAACGATGCGACACCGCCAACACTGTATTGGCAGGTCACCCGCTTGCTAGTATGGGCTTTACCCTACTGCAGCGATGCCACCTTAGTGGTGAAAACCGTTCACCTGTGACGATGTTGGCATTGGTGAGTCCAGCACATCCAGCTCACGAACCGCCCGTTTGATGTCGTCGACAAACACCGCAGCGAGATCGCTACGAAAACCATTGCGCAACACCGCCCGCATGATCAGCTCATCAGCAAGGTTGTCAGGCATGGGGTAAACAGGCACCTGCCAACCTCGCTCGCGCAGCTTGGATGACAGATGGTGTAGGTTCCAGTTTGGGTTCGAATCAGCCGTCTTCATCCAGGCCACCACCGGCAATTCACTACCCCGCGCGAGCACTGACATCGAAGGAAGCTCATCGAGGCCGGCAGCAATGATAGCCGCGGTCTGTTGGGATCCACGCTGAACTCGACGATACCCTTCGAATCCCAAGCGGACGAGATTGTAGTACTGGAGCAGAACCTGCGCTCCAGGGCGTGAAAAATTGAGTCCAAAGGTCGGCATCTCGCCACCCAAGTACGAAACCTTGAAGATTAGCTCTTCGGGTAACAGTTCCTTGCTTCGCCACAGGACCCAGCCAAGCCCGGGATAGACCAATCCATACTTGTGTCCTGAAGTATTGATCGAGTGAACGCGAGCCAAAGAAAAGTCCCACACGAGGTCAGGTTGGAGAAACGGGGCCACGAAGCCACCGGAAGCGGCATCGACATGAATCGGGATATCAAGCTCTGAGGCGGCCGCGAGACCGTCGAGGGCCCGAGCAATCTCGGCAATAGGCTCGTAGATGCCGGTGTAGGTGACACCAAGGATCGGAACCACTCCGATAGTTCGCTCATCGACTACTTCCAAGACGCCACGAGGGGTGAGGTAGGGCTCCTCGCGGGTGATCGGCACGTACCGCGGCTCGACCTCGAAGTAGTTGGCAAACTTCTCCCACACCACCTGTACAGAGGAGCTGAATACGATGTTGGGACGCTCCGTATCCTTGCCCAGGGCTCGCCTCTTGGCCATCCAACGTCGCTTGAGCGCAAGCCCGGCCAACATACAAGCCTCCGAAGAGCCCGTCGTCGAAGTACCGATGACGTTCGATGGATCCGGCGCGTGCCAGAGATCGCCAATCATTGCAATACATCGATCTTCGATAGCCGCAGTCTGAGGATACTCGTCCTTATCGACAATATTCTTGTCGACCGCCTCGAGATAGAGCTGGTCCGCCTCTGGCTCCATCCATGTCGTTACGAAGGTCGCGAGGTTGAGGCGTGCCGACCCATCAAGATCGATCTCGTCGCTGATCATCTGATAGGCAGCACGGGCACTCATGCCGTCCTGAGGCATCTGGTACTTTGGAATTTCATGATCTTCACCGTCAGCGTAGATCGGATTGATTTTGATTCCCTCAGACATTTCGTTGGCTTCATGGTTTCCACTGAGTCGGGTCATCTATCGTCCTCCTTGGGACCAGACTAGCAACGACACCTCGGTAGACACTGAGCGGCCTGATTCTCATCGCAAACTCCTCCCCAGCGCTCACTGAGACCGTTTCCCGCGCTGTCGTTTGGTCGGCCTAGCTCATCAACAATAACTCCAGTATGACAAGCGCACCTCCACCGCCACTGAACCTCGGGCGTGGTTCGCTTGGAGGTTAGTCACCTACGAAATCCATGTTGACCAGGCTCCTCAGATTTGAGTGGGGATTTTTGTCAGTCCTAACCACGCGTCAGAGGTGAGTCTGGGGAAAATGCAGATTTCGAAGTTTTCGGACACCCGTTTCGGAGTTTTCGGACACCTAGCGAAGGTGGGCCACTGAGGTAGCCATACTGAATCGGACAACGAGTTTGCCGAGGAGGTAGTCGTGTCACGTCCCCGCATCATCATGCGTGCAATCAGAGAAGTACTTAAGGCTCTCACTTTCCAAGGGCCGCCCGGTACGAGAAATCAGTCAGGCCTGCTCGCTCCCAAAGAGCA
>JAJZXI010000066.1 GCA_021806545.1 Actinomycetes bacterium
TGTGTTTCACTGTTGCAATCCCTATTGGGAGTGCAACTGGCAGGGCGATGTGGATCACGTGGCCGCTATGAGCATCAAGTCAAGGATCAAAGATCGCCAGATCAGCCGGTTCACTCCCTATACGGAGGTGAAGAAGATCCTTGATGAGAGGTTCCTACGCCGAAAGGAAAGCCGAGTTGGAGCACGTATCGTCCCTTTTGGGGACCACCGGCAACGGTGTCCGAGATACGTGTGTTGAAGACGGAGCTACCGCTCACGGCAGGACTCTAAGCATACCACGACAACGCAAGTTGGACGTGGGAGGTAAACAACCACCGACTCGCCCTAGTTCTGTTCCTGTGGATAGGGCAGAACACGCAAAGGCGGCTGGAGAGCGAAAACAAAAGAGGTGCATATGAGTGTGTATGTATTTTGGAGCGGATGGTAGCAAGAGATCACCGGCAATCTTTGGGAGCCAACCGACACGATCATGGGAATAACAACCAGCCGCTCCAGCAGATACCTTGACGTCAGTTGGCTCGCAAGGTCACAGTGACCCAGGCGAGGTAACACCCCTGCTGGAACGTCATAACTGAGTAGACTCCGTGTTGCGTACACGTGTACCACGAGCGCCGATACGATAGGAGTCTTGTCATGGCACCTCTGGAATTTACAACTCCTTGGCCAGAAGGTAGCGGCACTAGCCTTCGCGAGGGCGGCGGTGGTGCCCAGGGAGCGGAGGTCCGTTGAGCAGGAAAGTATCACAAGCGCCGCCCAAGGTGAGCAGGCCCGAGACCGACTCGTCACGCTCGGTCGCCAACGCCATGGGTTCGCCCCCTTCGGAGGTTCTCCAGGGAAACGAGGTTGCGATTGAGCGACGGGCGCTGCACTCGCTGCGATCTGCATTCGACCTCGAGGTATGGCAACTCGAGGCAATCACCGACACGCTCGTCGGCGCGCTCGCGAGGCGAGGAGTGTATGCGGTCAGAGTCCAGAGCGCTAGCACGACGGGCTGGCTACTCGTGCGTAGCCGTAAGGTCGCCACTGTGCGATGGCTAATCGACGGGTCACCCGAGAGTGAACCTCTACGCGACGGTATTATTCTCGCCCACATTCCCGGCAAGACTCCTCCTCTCGGCGGGCGCAATCTCACGGACCACCCCGTCGAGGGGGTTTCGCTGTGGATCATACGATCCGAGGGTTGCCTGAGTGGCCTCGCGTTGGACTTCGAGGGGTACCCTTTCCTGTTGGGTATCGCACGAAGCGACCTCGCCGCAAAGGCGCAGGCTTCGGGGCCACCAACCCCCTCACTGGGAAAAGTTCTCTCCTGCCTCAGCGAGCCGCCGCTTGGCTCGTGGCCATCACCTCTCCCAGCGATACCCGGCAACATGCCCGCTGACCATGCATTCCGTTGCTTGATGGAACAACACCGTACCCGTATGGTCGCAGAGCTGTCGAGCTGGTCATCAGGAGGTGGCCCCGAGGCGCTCCACCAGGCGCGCGTTGCCGGTCGCCGCCTGCGAGTGCTGTTAAAGATAGCCGCGCCGTCAGCACCCGTGGGGGAACTCATCCGCAGCATAGACGACCAGCTCGGCTCCGTCAGAAACCTCGACGTCACCTTAGCCTGGCTCGACCAAAGGGGGGCCAGCTCGATGACGTCTGACCCGATTCGCGCCAAGCGACAGCACCAGATTGACCAGCTTGTGCTTACCTCCGCAACGCAGACACTGCAGGAGTGGACGATCGAAACTGACGCTCCAATCGCCGCAACAACCTTTGACGTCATCATAGGAGCCGCTTATCGGCATCATCTGAAGTTGTTGGCTACGACACACCTTGACTCGCCAACCTTCCCCGCGCTCCACGCCTTCCGCCGCCGGCTTCGCAGATACCGCTACCTGGTCGAGGCTGGCCAGACGAGCATTGAAAAGCCCTACGTACCACGCAAACTCACGAGCATACTCGGCGCACTATCTGACGCGATGGTCATCTACACGAACCTGGACCACGCAAGTGACGAGGCCTCTACGGCGCTCGAGCAGATGAACGCGATGCTCCCGCTAGCCCAAGAAAAAGCTGCCAAGGCCAGGACCCGGTTCAAGCGCATCCACGAAGGCTGGGCTCCCCGGTAATCGGCCGCTATCTTCTTGCTCAATGCCAGGGATGTGGACCCCAATGCGTAGATCTCAGGCCATGGACGCACTGACCGGACTCGCGCCCCAGTGCACCCTTCTCCACGGATGGTGCAACGCTCACCGCAGCGCATCTAGGCAGAGAGGAAACGGCGTACCGCTATTGTCGAGCCGAGGGTCCCCACGACCACGCCAGCGACGACAATGACCGCGATCGTGTCGATAAGATTGTGACTGGTCAACACAAAACCCTGGAGAAGGTGCATCTTGAAGTGCGAAATCGCATACCCGATAAACGACTTCACCAAGATGACGACCCCCGTAGCCACCAGTGCCCCGATAAGTCCCTGCACGAGACCTTCGAGCATGAACGGGATCTGGATAAAGGAGTTGGTGGCTCCCACAAGCCGCATCACTGCCACCTCACGCCGTCGAGAAAATATGGCCACTCGAATGACATTGAGGATCAACACTGCAGCCGAGACGAGCAGGATCACAGCTATCGCGAGAATCACCGTCTGTGCGACGTTCGAGACCGTGGTGATCGTATTGATGGCTGAGAAATTATCGTTCACCGTATCGACCCCTGGCTGACCCTGAAAGATCGCCGCTACGGCTCGCGTTTCTGCGGGATTCACCAACGACACCCTGAGGAACGTCGGGACGGCCGACTCAGGGACGGCGTTGACGAGATCCGGTTGGTTGGCCAGCAATCGACGGAAGTCGGCATAGGCCTGTGCTCGGGGCACATAGGAAAAGCTCTTGACGGCAGGCAGCTGGCGGAGCTGATCCTTGACAGCGGTGAATTCGGTCGGTGAGATCTTCGGCTGGAGGAAGACGAGCAGCTGAACATTGCCCTTCCACTCGGCGGTAGCCGTCGAGACACCCTGCTTGATGAGCAGTGCAGACCCCACGAGAGAGAGCGAGATTGCAACCGTGAAAATGGCTGCAAGCGACATCAAACGGTTCCTCCAGAGATTCGTACCTGTCTCTGCGGCAAAATATTTGATCGACATCTTCGGCTACACACCCAACCCGTAGACGCCACGCACCTGGTCTCGACTGAGACGGCCATCGTCGATTTCGATCACTCGCCGACGCATCGAGTCGACGATACCAACATCATGCGTCGCCATCACAACGGCAGTCCCCGTTCGATTGATGCGCTCGAGTAGGTTCATCACACCCCAACTCGTCTCTGGGTCTAGATTTCCGGTCGGCTCATCCGCCAGCAGAATCAGCGGACGGTTCACAAATGCGCGAGCTATCGCAACGCGCTGCTGCTCGCCTCCGGAGAGCTGGTGTGGAAAGCGATCCATCTTGTCCTCAAGGCCGACGAGGCGCAGGATCTGAGGAACTTGCGTAGCAATAAACCGATTCGGCTTGCCAATGACTTGGAGCGCGAATGCCACGTTCTGGGCGACCGTCTTGTTCGGTAGTAGCCGAAAATCCTGAAAGATTACACCAACGTTACGGCGGAAATGGGGAACCTTCCAACTCGGCATGGTCACTAGGTTCTTACCAGCTACCCAGATCGTCCCTTCATCGGGCTTCTCCTCACGAACCATCAGTCGGATCAGCGTCGTCTTACCCGAACCCGAAGCCCCGATCAGGAACACGAACTCGCCTCGATCAATCTCAAACGATACGTCCTTCACGGCAGGACTGCCTTTGGAATACGATTTGGAGACATTCTCAAACTTGATCACTCAAGAACTCCTTTGTGTCGACTATGGCCACACACCCAGCAGGAAGGCCACGACATCTCGACATATCCTAACACCCGAATGAATGCTCTGAGTCTCAATCTTGCTCATTTGATCGCCGCCACTCAAGAAACGCCTGAATAAACGGCCCAAGTTTTCCATCAAGGACCTCATTCACATTATGATCTTCGTACCCCGATCGGTGATCCTTGACCAATTGATAGGGCGCAAGAACGTACGAGCGTATCTGGTTGGACCAGCTGACCTCGGACTGAGGGCCGCCGATCGCACTCATCTGTGCCCGGAACTCCTCGCGATGACGCTGCTCGAGCTTGGATATGAGGATCTGCATGGCTTTGGACTTGTTCTGCAGTTGTGATCGTTCATTTTGGCATGAAACCACGATTCCCGTCGGGAGGTGCGTAATACGCACAGCGGAGTCAGTGACGTTGACGTGTTGCCCGCCAGCACCCGAAGATCGGTAGGTATCGATCCGGAGATCCTTCTCGTCGATATTGACCTCGAATGACTCATCCATCAAGGGAGTGACTTCGAAGGACGCAAAGCTGGTGTGTCGCCGGTGTTGCGAGTCAAATGGCGACATTCGCACGAGCCGGTGGACTCCTCGTTCGGCCTGCAACAAACCGTAGGCATATCGGCCCTTGACGATGAAGGTAGCAGAGAGTATGCCCGCCTCGCCGCCCGGCGTCACCTCATCGAGTTCATAGCTGAACCCGGCCTCACTCGCGTACCGTTCATACATGCGCAGCATCATCTCGGCCCAGTCCTGAGAGTCGGTACCCCCGGCTCCGGCATGGATCTCAGCGATAGCATCTCCCTCATCGAATTCCCCCGAGAGCAGGGCGCGGATGTCGAGGCTCTCGAGTTTGGCGCTGATCCACGCGATGCTCTCCTCGAGCTCTGGACCAGAGTCGAGATCCCCTTGCTCGAAGAAGTCCGCCTGAATGCGGGCGTCATCGATGCGATTCTGGATAGCATCGAGCATGGAGACGTCCTCCTTCAGCTCGGTGTAGCGTCGAGAGACCGCTTGGGCGCGCTCCGGTGAAGACCAGAACTCCGGCATAGCCATCTCGGCCTCGAGTTCGGCAAGTTGGACTCCCGCATCATCGATCTTCAGGTAACGCTTGGCGGCCTCAAGCCGCGCCTCGAGGACATCGAGGCGATCGCTTGCGTCGCTCACTTGCCGTGGCAGTGCTTGTACTTGAGGCCGCTACCACAAAAGCAAGGGTCATTTCGGCCGATGCGCTCCTCCTCGGACTTCACCAGCGGAGCGTTGAGTTCGACATCCTCGATCGGACGCTCAGCAACGCCCACCGCGCTTTGCATCGTCGCCTGAGCCGCCTGGAACGACTCCAGAAGATTCACATCCCCAGGGTCCGTGGCACCGTAGTATGAGGCCTGTCCGAGGTCGACACCTTGCATCTCCGAGCCCACGACCTGAACCTGGAGGACATAGCGAATGTAATCATCCTCGATTCGCCGCATGAGTTCTTGAAACATGTCGTAGCCCTCTTGTTGCCATGCCACCAAGGGATCCTGCTGTCCCATTGCTCGGAGGTTGATGCCGTCTCTTAGGTAGTCCATGTCGATCAGATGTTCCCGCCAGTGTTGGTCGACAACCGACAGCAGCACC
The DNA here is from genome assembly GCA_021806545.1 of Actinomycetes bacterium. GTDB lineage: Bacteria > Actinomycetota > Acidimicrobiia > Acidimicrobiales > Acidimicrobiaceae > Ferrimicrobium. The sequence goes on from JAJZXI010000066.1 coordinate 5,472, forward strand.
TGTCGCTCGATCTCCCGAGCAGCATTGCCGGGCTCGTCACCTTCGTCCACCGGCAGGCTGGCACACTTGTTCTCGTAGTACTCGAGCGCTTCAGCATGGAGCGACGCTGAGACCTGAGATTTAGTCGTAGCCTGATGCAGATCCTCCGGGACAAAGGCCGTCGGCCAATACAGCGCCACCTGTTCAAGCAGCTCCTCGAGATTCCAGTTGTCCTCGTACTCCGTTGGGAGGTAGGTGTCGACCAGTCGATCGATCACCCGGGCTAGCGAGGCGATAGTGAACTCAGCAAGATCCTCCCCGGCAAGGATCTCACGTCGGCGCTCATAGATGACCTTGCGCTGTTCGTCGAGGACCTTGTCGTACTTGAGAACGTCCTTGCGGATATCGGCGTTCTTAGCCTCAACAGCCGCTTGAGCTCGCTCGATGGCACGCGACACCGTCTTGGCCTCGATCGGCTGGTCCTCTGGAAACGCCTTGCCCATGACCCAGTTCACGACGCCACCGCCAGCAAAGAGCCGCATGAGTTCGTCTTCGAGCGAGAGATAGAACCGACTCTCGCCCGGATCTCCTTGGCGACCCGAACGGCCGCGCAGCTGGTTGTCGATACGCCGTGACTCATGGCGCTCCGACGCAATGACATAGAGTCCGCCCAGTTGGCGCACCTGCTCCGCCTCTTCGGCACAGACACGCTTGTACTTCTCGAGCGCCTCCTCGTAGTGGTGCCGACCCTCCTCGCTGTCGGGATCGACTCCATTGTTGAGCAGCTCGGAGAGGGCTAAGCGCTCCGGATTCCCTCCGAGAAGGATATCAACGCCACGCCCAGCCATATTGGTAGCCACCGTCACTCCGTGCAGCCGCCCCGCCTGGGAGATCACCTCGGCCTCCAGCGCATGCTGCTTGGCATTGAGCACCGAATGCGGAATAGAACGGGCGCTAAGAAGTTTTGAGAGCAGCTCGGACTTGGCAACCGAAATCGTGCCGACCAGGACCGGCTGACCTCGCTCGAATCGAGCCTCGATATCGTCAACAATCGCGTTGAACTTCGCCTGCTCAGTTTTGAAGATCAGATCGCTCCGATCGACCCTCACCATCGGGCGATTGGTGGGGATAGGAACCACGGTCAACTGGTAAGTCGAGGCGAACTCGGCCGCCTCGGTCTCTGCGGTACCCGTCATACCTGCAAGCTTGGCATACAACCGAAAATAGTTCTGTAACGTGACGGTCGCCCAGGTATGATTCTCCTCCTGGATGCGGACTCGTTCCTTGGCCTCGACTGCTTGATGGAGGCCATCAGACCACCGCCGACCCTCGAGGATGCGGCCGGTGAACTCGTCGACGATCTTGACCTCTCCTCGGTCAACGATGTAATCCTTGTCTCGTCGGTAGAGATCCTTGGCACGTAGCGCCTGGTTGAGCTGATGAAGATAGGCCATCGCCGAGATGTCATAGAGGTTCTCAATGCCAAGCGCCTTTTCGACCTTAGCAATCCCCTCCTCGGTCGTCATGACGATCTTCTTCTCCTCGTCGACCTCGTAGTCAACACCTGCTTTGAGCGTGCGTGCTACGCCTGCAAACTTGTAGTACAGCTCGGGTGACTGTGCTGAGGGGCCGGAGATGATCAACGGGGTGCGAGCCTCATCAATCAGGATCGAGTCGACCTCGTCAACGATTGCGTAGGCATGCCCTCGCTGCACCATATCCTCGAGCGTGGTTGCCATATTGTCGCGCAGGTAGTCAAACCCGAACTCAGTATTGGTGCCATAGGTGACGTCGCGAGCGTACGCCTCTCGTTTGAGCTTTGGGTCACTGATGTCGGCTGTTACTCTTCCGACGCTGATACCGAGTCGGTCATAGATCTGAGCCATCCACTGGGAGTCGCGCGCGGTGAGATATTCGTTCACCGTCACCACATGGACTCCCTGGCCAGTGAGCGCGTTCAGATACACCGGCAACGTCGACACGAGCGTCTTTCCTTCACCGGTCTTCATCTCGGCTATCCAGCCAAAGTGCAGTGCCATGCCACCCATAAGCTGCACGTCGTAGTGGCGTTGGCCGATCGCTCGTTTGGCGGCCTCGCGTACGGTCGCAAACGCCTCCACGAGGAGGTCCTCGAGCGTCTCCCCGGCGTCGATCCGGTCACGGAACTCATCGGTCTTACCCCGAAGCTCATCATCGGTCAACACCTCGAACTCGGGTTCGAGCTCGTTGATCAAGGGAACGACATCGGCGAGGCGCTTGACCTTCTTGCCCTCACCAGTCTTTAGAACTCGATCGATTACACCCATGGCAACTCCTGGTGACTCCAAGCACTAACGCAGTCTAGCCTTCGCCTCCTATGAGGGATCGACAGCCTCTGCTTGATCTATTAATCCAACCGACCCGTCCCCACGTCGATAGACGACGGCAGAACGTTCGGTCAAGGAATTGATGAACAGGTAAAACGAATGCGAAAGGAGCTCCATGCGCACCGCGGCGGTCTCTGGGTCGAGCACCTCGAGCTCGAAGGCCTTTGACCGTGCGATCTGAGGCACCTCATCGAGGTGCGCTGGATCAACAGCCTTGTCCGTTCGATGATGGGGGTGGCTGCGAGCCAGCAGGCGACCCTTGAGCTTCTCGAGCTGGTGCGCAAGCTTGCGCTCAGCACGGTCAAATGCCGGCAACTCCTCGTCTCCAGACCCCTTAGCGCGTGCAACGGTGCTCGCGAGCCAGATGGTGATCTCCGAGTGCACCTTGTCACTCTGGGCTGGATTCGACGAGCGTTCAAAGAATACCTCTGCGCGGTCGACCTCTCCGAGGTACTTCCCAAGCCGACGTACGCGATCCTCGATCAAAGCCTTCGATTCATCGCTGAGCGTGCAGCCCTTGCATCGGTATTCGATCTTCATAACATATGCTCCTTCTACTCTCCCGTTGGTCACAAGCCTCGTCGCCCACCGACCACCGCTGTTGCCAGCGTTAGGACTCACTTCCCGAGCTGTCCGTACGCCACGACTCAACGGCTCAGTACGTCCTCAACGCCTCACCTTGGGTCGACCATCCTTACTTCGTTCCATCGGTCCATGACGCCAGGTACTCGCGTTGCGCAGGAGTGAGTTCGTCGATGACGACCTGCATGGTCGCAAGCTTGAGTTCAGCAACCGATGCGTCGATGTCACTTGGCACGTCATACACCTGTGGCGAAAGCTCACCACGCCGTGCAACCAGCCATTCAACGCTCAGCGCCTGGTTCGCAAAGCTCATATCCATCACCGATGCAGGATGTCCCTCCGCCGCGCTGAGGTTCACCAGGCGCCCCTGTGCAATCACCTGGACACGTCGATCCTTACCGTCATCGCCACGGACAAGGAACTCCTCGACCATCGGACGCACCATCCGTCGACGCTCCCCCGTCGTCATCTGCTCCAGCCCAGCAAGGTCGATCTCGACGTCAAAGTGGCCCGAATTCGCCAGAACCGCCCCATCCTTCATGACTCGAAAATGTTCGGGGCGTAGAACATCGCGGTTCCCAGTGACGGTAATGAAGATATCACCAACACGAGCTGCCTGCTCCATTGACATGACTGCGAAGCCATCCATGACCGCCTCAAGTGCTGGCAACGGCTGGATCTCGGTAACAATCACCTGGGCACCAAGACCTCGCGCCCTCGACGCCACGCCTTTACCACAGTAGCCATAGCCTGCGACGACGATCACCTTGCCAGCCAAGAGTATGTTGGTGGCTCGAATCACCCCGTCGAGGGTCGACTGACCAGTGCCATACCGATTATCGAACATATGCTTGGTGTTGGCGTCGTTTACGGCCACGATGGGATAGCCCAACGAGCCGGCTTGCTCCATCGCCCGGAGCCGGATAACGCCGGTAGTCGTCTCCTCGGTCCCGGCAAAAAGGCTGTTAACCTGCTCGGGTCGCTCTCGATGCACCCGCGAGACAAGGTCGCATCCGTCGTCCATAGTCACTTGCGGCTTAGCATCGAGCACGGCGTCGATGTGGGCATAGTACGTCGCTGTATCCTCTCCTCGGCGGGCGAAGACCGCAATCCCATCGTGCTTGACCAAGGACGCGGCGACGTCGTCTTGGGTCGAAAGCGGATTGGAGGCAGCAGCAACGACCTGGGCACCTCCGGCCTGCAACGTTCTGAGCAGATTTGCCGTCTCTGTCGTGATGTGCAAACATGCAGCAATCGTGACTCCTGCCAGGGGCTTCGTCCGAGCGAAACGCTCGCGGATCGAGGTGAGAACAGGCATCTGGGCATCCGCCCACATGATTCGCTGACGTCCAGCGTCTGCCTCGCCAATGTCACTGATGTCGTATTCCATAATGATGCCTCTCTCGTAATATCTCGCCGTAGCGCGCTGCTTGCATGCTGTCGTCGCGTCCACAATGCAACTGATGCTGATAGTGACATCCACTCTACCCGATGCCAGCAGGTCAGTGGCACTGAACCAGTGCACGGCGGCCGTCTCTCCGTCAAAGATCGAGGGTGAACCATGTTGTGTCGCACGCTATGTTGAACCGACTTGTCTACGCTGTCGAGCTATTCGGCGATGGTTCCAGCCAAAAAACGCTTGACGCTGTCGAGTACCACGATTGGCCCTGGATCGATGCCAAGCGCCGCGGCAAGTGCAAGTGCAACATAGTCACCAACAAAGGTGAGGTCGAACAGGTTGGCCAACTCGCCGACTCCATGTCCCTCTACTTCGACACAGTGACGCAGGCGTGGGCCAATCGTCGTGGTCGCAAACTCGTAGCGACGAGCGATCTGAGGATGCTCATGTTCGTGGCGCAAAATGACCAGAGAAAGGTCTCGCTCGAACATCTCTGGATACGCGTCAAAACCCGCGAGTTCGTTGTGGCATGCCTCTGGGTAGACGGAGTAGAACGCTGGCGCCTTTGCATTCTCGTTGATCTGGGCCTTCCACCGCATGGCTGCCACCTGCCCAATTGGACCGGACGACACGATCAACGGTATCGTGCCCACGAGCTGGGACGCGATAGTCTCAGCGAGCGAGCGCTGGGTTTCAAGTTCGTCACGGCGCTCTTTGAGCCGAGCAATGGCAAGGTTGATCCAACCGGTGGCCCCCTGAAAAAGCCCCACCTGATCGAGAACTCCAAGGACCGAGACCGAGAGTGCACCAAACGCTGCCCGCGGCTGGGGAATGGTACCATCCACCTGGACGATGCACCCGCCCCGCTCCTGCATCAGGTGTTCGAGCTCCCCACCTGAGGTGACCGCGACGCATTTGGCACCGTGGTCGATCGCGCGTGAGACCACCTCCAATGTCTCCTCGGTATTGCCAGAAAATGAGACCGCTACCACCAAAGAATGTTGCCCCACGTAGCTCGGCAGCTCATAACCCTTCACGATGGTGATCGGTATCGGCATGAATGGTGCAGCCGCAGCCAAGGCAACGTCGCCCGCGATACCGCTACCGCCCATTCCCACAACGACGACATGCTCGATGTGGTCCTTGTTGGGAAGATCGCAGACAGTCACGACCTGCGAGAGTGCCGCCTCCATCTGCTCGGGGAGCGCGCGCGTCGCCTCCCACATACCCTGGGAATCTAGCTGCACCTACTGCTCCTCCACGTCACGAGCGCCACCGTCATCAAGCACCTCGCCAATCGAACCCTTGGGCACCGCAGTGCCGCCTCCTGGATGGAGGGCCATTAGCCTCTGGTGCTCCGCCTCATCGACGACCTCAGCCTCCTCGATGAGGAGGATAGGAATATCGTTCTCGATACGGTACTTGCGCCTGAGACGAGGATTGTACAGTACGTGCTCCGACTCGAAGTAGAGCAACGCCTCATGGTCCATTGGACAGGCCAAGATGGCGACCAGCTCAGCCGACAACGTCATCGTCTTCCCTCCGAGTCTGCCTTGGCAACAACCGCAAGAACCTCGTGCGAGCGTCGCGATACCTCGTCATCGGTCGGGGCCTCAAGGTTGAGGCGCAAGAGCGGCTCGGTATTCGACGGTCGCAGGTTGAACCACCATTCACCGAAATCGAGGGTGAGTCCATCGAGGTGATCGACCTGCGCGCGTCCCTGGTAGGCGTTCTCGACGAAGGCCAGTACGTCCTGAGGGGTGCTTTGCACCTTAGTATTCACCTCGCCCGAATCTGAGTAACGCTCAAGAGATCGACGAAGCTCAGACAGGGACGACCCCTGTATCGCCATCTCTTCAAGCACGGTCAGCGCGGCAATCATACCCGAGTCGGCGCGGTAGTTGTCTCGGAAGTAGTAGTGCCCCGAATGTTCGCCTCCGAAAATCGCCCCCGTGCGAGCCATCTCGGCCTTGATGAATGAGTGGCCAACTCTCGTGCGAATCGCGGTACCACCCATCTCGGCAATGACCTCTGGCACCGCCTTTGAGCAGATCAGGTTGTAGAGGATTGTTTCGCCGGGAGATCGTCCCAGGACCCGGCGTGCTATCAGGGCCGTCGTCGTTGAGCCAGAGATCGGTGCAGCCTTGTCATCGACGAGGAAGACGCGGTCGGCGTCTCCGTCGAAGGCCAACCCAACATCCGCACCTGCCGAAAGAACCTTCGCACGAAGGTCGACGAGATTCTCTGGCTGAATCGGATCCGCCGGATGGTTGGGGAAGGAGCCGTCAAGCTCAGGAAACAAAATCTCCAGATCGAGTCCGAGGCTCTCGAAAACCGGTGGCGCGATCAGTCCACCCATCCCGTTGGCGGTATCAGCAATGACCCGCAATCCGCGAAGCTTGGTGACGTCGACGAACGAACGCACATGCTCAACATACTCACCAAGCATCGGGCGATCCTTTCGCGCACCCCTGACTGCGTGCACGGGCACCGCGGATGAGACGAACTTCGTGGCAAGCTCTTGCACCTCGCGGAGGCCACTCTCGACTCCGACCGGGCTTGCACCTGCACGACAGAACTTGATGCCGTTATAGTTACCTGGGTTGTGCGAAGCGGTAATCATGACACCCGGCAGATTGAGTTTGCCACTCGCGAAATACAGCAAATCAGTCGAGGCGAGACCGAGATCGACGACGTCGACCCCTACGCCCGTTAGGCCATCGATCAATGCCTCGCGAAGCAGCTCTGACGAGAGGCGCATGTCGGATCCAAGGATCACCTGATCAGCCGCCACGACCTGAGCAAAGGCTGCACCAATAGCTCGCGCCCACTCATCGTTGAGTTCGTCTGGCACCACACCTCGAACATCGTAGGCTTTGAAAATTTCGCTCATACGCTGGAATTACCCTCTTTCGCTACGACGAGAGCGCCGAAGCGCCCCGCGACGTTACCGCCTCACAGCAGAACCAAAGTAGCGGAGTCTAGTTCGCTCAGTGGCCCTTTGACCACAGGGGATCCTAGCATAAACGTCGACCCTTCGAAGTCGGCCATCTATACGAATTGGTGTTCAACGTCGTCATCTGGAACTCGCGCTGCACCGCAGCCTGCCTTGACGATCATCAATCGTCAAGGCAGGTCCAAACTGGCGGGAGCAGCGAACTTGTCACTGCCACCAATTCCACGAAATCTTGAAAGAAACTCCTGCTAAGAAGCGGTTTTCGTCGGTCGCCCGCTCTTTCGCCGACCGGTAGATCTGGCGGCTGTCGCAGCAAGCTCAACCACTTCAGCCACCTGAGTCTCAAATCCATCACGGCGCCACCATCGGCTACCACAGGCCGCACAGCTCACGAGCACCAACTCGTGGTCACCGACCCCGAGCTCGATAATGACGAGCTCCTTTTCACGACAAACAGGGCACAACGCGTCCACCCAGCTCCTCCTCCACCCATGCTCTGAGGCTCGCGAGCCTCAGAGCTTAATTGTCGGATGAGTTGGCAAAAAACTTAAACAGTTGATGAAAGGCGTAGCGACGTGGATACTTTTGCACCGTTGCGTCTGAACGATCAGTGATGGGTCCACTCATTATGATGAACCTTTTCCAAGGTTCTCGTTCTCACTCGTCCGAGAGTTGTTCTTGCCTCCCCGAGCGGTGCCAGCACAGGCACTGGACTTATCTGCTCTCTCCAGGTGATGAGTCAACCCATCATCTGAACTGTCGCCTGTACCAACAAGTGGCCTGGTGTTAACGAACAGGGCGCTGGACTCAACTGATATCTGACCAGTCACGGATATTGAACGAAGCATTCTCATCTCTGTCTACCTCAACGTGGCAGGTATCACAGGTGAGTCTCGTGGCGAGCTTGGCACCTGTTAGTTCACCCGTGCAGTTGTGGTGGATCTGAGATGAGGGGAAGTACCGATCAACCACTACTACCTTGACCTTGGCGCGTTTGGCCTTGTAGGTGAGTGTTGAACGAAAGGCCCCGAGTCCCAGGGTGCCCTCGTTGGCTAGTGGCGAACCCCGGTTCAAGCAGGCCCCCCTGTGCGGAGGGGAGCTCGACACCCTGTATCTGGGTTACAAACACTGGCAGCACCTGATCGCGTACCGTCGAGAACATGCACGATCGCC
>JAJZXI010000067.1:0-5719 GCA_021806545.1 Actinomycetes bacterium
CCGCTCAGGTCGGTTGCGTCGTCATGGGTCTCTTCGGTAAAGGAACGCGGTTTGAAAGCTGATCTGGTGAGCGAATCTGGGCAGTTCAGGAGGATCGAGATGGTCGTAGGGCTTTACTGGCTTGCGTTGTGGTATCGTCAGCCTTGATGCCGGTTACCAAGGAGTAGAGCGCTTCTCACGGGGAATTGTAGTCTGTGTCATCCGTTTGGAGGACAAGGGTGTCGGTGGTTGCCGATAGAGGAGACCCGTTCAGGCCTTGGAGTTCGGAGTTGGGATTGCTATCCCTCACGGTTTGATAACGATTCCTACCATGCTGGCACAATCGCAACGCGCGAGCCCGCAGTCGCTTGGGGTTGAGTTAGTATCTGGATCCGGTGGGCGGACCAACTATTGTCGCGCTCGAAGCCGGTCCAGGTGGTCCTGGCATGCCGAGCCGGTGCTGGACCAGGACTCACCCTCTGAATGCGGGGGAGAGACTCCACCCTGTGCTTGGCCAACCCATGGTGACTTCAGTGGTTCAATGGGAGGCTCCTTGTGGGCGCTAGAGGACTCGAACCTCCGACCTCAGCCGTGTGAAGGCTGCGCTCTAACCAACTGAGCTAAGCGCCCGTGACAGGTAGATACTAGTAACCCGATGGGTGCACGCTGTCCCTTTGGTCGTTGCGCAATCGGCGTTCGAGCTCTAGCGCTATCCGGCCCGGAGGAGGGGATTGCGTGGCCGCTGCGAATCATTGGTTTCGCTCGATGGGCGTCAGTATCCGGCATTTGTGGGCCGCACGGCGTGGAGGCGTCGTCGCTCATAGCTGATCCTCAAGGAGCGTAGTGCCTATGTGGAGCGGCTGTGGGCTGGGTCTGAGCTAGTCGTGTGCCGTTGCACAGCCTGAGCTCACCAAGCTCACGTTCGGGTTGGAGGTTCATTGATGGCTAAAGGCCCTGCGTTTTGTGCCGAAACGCCATTGAGCGGCAACGCGTGGCATGAGATGGTGAGGTGCAGGTGATGCAAGGGCGGTTGGAAGGCAGGCGCACAGACGTCACCGATCTCGATGCCGAGCCAGCGGTGCGGGTCATCACGTCGGCGATCGCCGATCCGACGACGATGGACATCGTGACGCAGCCGATCGTCTCGCTTGACCATGGGGGTGTCGTGGGCTATGAGGCACTGGCTCGATTCGCCGGGGCCATCCCAACGGAGCGCCTTTTTCTCGAGGCGTCAGAGCTTGGCTTTGGCGCTGAACTCGAGGCGATCGCGCTCGAGCGGGGGCTCGGTGTGCTGCAGCATCTCCCACAGGGATTTGTCCTACATGTCAACGTCTCGCCGACCTATCTTGGCATGCAAGAGATCCATCGCATTCTGGAGCGATCATCGCTCGATCGGGTCGTCATCGAGTTGACAGAGCACATCCCGGTGTCAGAAATTAACAGATTACGGCGTCAGCTCGAGGTGTATCGGCTGCGTGGAGCGCGGATTGCGCTCGACGATGCTGGCGCTGGCTACGGCGGGTTGGAGTTGATCTACGCGCTCGAGCCCGAGATGATCAAGATCGATCGCTTTCTCATTAGCGGAATTGACCACAATAGTGCTGCGGCAGCAGTGGTAGCAACGCTGGTGGACGTTGCCAGGACAAAGGGTATTCAGGTCGTGGCTGAGGGCATCGAGACCCAGGTCGAGTTTGACGCCGTTGCTCGCCTCGGCATCGATATGGGTCAAGGATACTGGATTGCTCGCCCAGGTCGCGGTCTCCCTCGTGTCGATGTCGCAAAGCTGTCACGCCTGAGCCGTACGGAGCGCAACGTTACGCTCGGTCGAGATCTGGCTCGGATAACGGAGCCGGTAGCCACCGCCCTCGGCAGCGCCGGCTTCAAAGGCCAGACCTTCGGTATAGGCGTCGATAGCTACGGTCGAGCGTTGTTTGTCTGGTCGGTTGGGGCCGATGGAGCAGAGCATGTGCGAAATGCGACGGAGGTCGAGTGTGGCCTTTCGCGGGCGGAGTGTCTGCGACGGGGACTTGCGAGAGGAATCGAGTCGAGGCTCGACCCGCTTGTCGTGACCGATCATGCGCGGCGAGTGCTGGGAATCGTACGAGTCGAGCAGCTGCTCTCGTCCGCTGGAATGGAGGCATCGTGACGCCCGAGCAGGCGGGAACCACTATTTCTCAAGAGTGGGATTGGGAGGCCGAGGTGCGACGGGCGCTCTCGTCACCACAGGAGCTTACCACCGTGCTTGAACCGGTCACCTCTTGTCACACGTCTGAGCTGTTGGCGATCGAGGGACTGACGCGGAGTCCACGAGTTGGTTCCAAGGAGCTCTTCGCTCGTGCTGGCGCGCTCGGCCTTGACGTCACTTTGGAGCTTTGCACGCTGAATCGCTTGGTCGAGCGATTCGCACTCGAGGAGACTGAGGTACGCCTCAGCGTCAACGTCTCAGCTCAGATTGTTGGTGCCTCTGCCGTGCACGATCTTCTGGCGCCATGGTGCGATCGTTTGGTCATCGAGATCTCTGAAGAGAGTATCATCCTCAATCCCATGCAACTCGCTCGGTCGCTGGCACCGCTGCGTGACCTCGGCGCCGAAGTTGCACTTGACAACGCCGGCATTGGCTATGGCGGTCTTTCATTGTTGGTAGCGCTCCAACCTGAGTGGGTCAAGCTCGATCGACATCTGATTGGCACGTTAGCGTTCTCTGAGACCTCTAGGTCAATTATTCGTACCTTGACCACGATGGCTCACCGAATTGGCTCCCGGGTCATAGGGGTAGGCGTCGAACAGGTGGCTCAGCTCGACGAGCTCATAACGAGCGATGTCGATGGTTGGCAAGGATATCTCGAGCAGCCCTTTGTGCTCAGTCGCGGTGCGGTCTCGATCAGGTCGGTACTACGGGACTGCCCGATTCCAGCCGGCGCAACCACAACGATTCAACTCTATGACTCTGCTTCGCTCGCTGTTGACCTATGGTTAAGGGAGGGCGTTCGAACGCTCGATGACGTGGCGCGGGTGAGTGATGGCTGCTATGAGCTAGGCTGGGTCAGGTTCCGTGACCTGATTGAGATCGCCCGGAGTTGCTAGCTCAGGGTTAGGTGGGTGCGGACAGCGCTAGGGGAGGTGAGGTGGCGAAGCACTCTCGTGCCAAGAGCAGTCGAGTGAAACAGTCTCGAGCTGGTCGTACCTGGAAGCTGGTGGCTGCGCTGCTGCTCGTAATCGTGCTCGTGGCCGCCGTGACCATTGAGTTCCTGCGGACACGTCAAACGCACGCGGTGCAAGCGAGGGATCGCTTGACGACGACGCCGCCACAGCCGACGACCTCAACTCCACCGGTCCAACCGGCCTCCTCCGTGGCACGCTGTCCGCTGACGGACCTTCCGGCACCGAATGGCAAGGTACCCCAACGGCCTGCGCTTGCGATCAAGGTAGGTAATGACCCTGGTGCGCGACCTCAGAGCGGGCTGTCAAAGGCAGATGTCGTCTACGAAGTGCAGGCGGAGGGGGGCATCACCCGCTTCATCGTCGTGTTCCAATGTCAGGCGCCGGCTGCGGTTGGTCCTATCCGCTCCCTGCGATGGGTTGACTGGCATGTAGTCCACCAGTTGGGTCATCCAATTCTCGTCTCGGCGGGAGGAATCATCCCGGATATCAACGCGGTGAAGGCGCAGGGGTGGCTGCACTTTATCGACGCGCTCGGCTTTAGTGGTCAGCCGTTTTATCGGATCACCTCGCGGGTTCCTCCGGAGAACCTCTACGGCACTCCCGCTCAGATCTGGTCGCTTGTTGGCTCTAAGACCCCTCCTCCTCGCCTCTTTGACTTTTCGAGTTCAATACCCGCAGGGGGGGCCAGCGTTGGCACGGTGTATCTCCCGTTCTCCTCGGCGGAGGACGTGAGTTGGCAGTGGAGTCCCTCCGCTGGGCGGTTCTTGCGGTTCTATTCCGGACAGCCCGCATACGGCAACGGTGGCGAGCAGCTCAGTGCCACCAACGTCGTGGTTCAGTTTGTCAGTGCGCCACCTGGCAAGTATAACGAGAGTGGCCCGAACAGCCTTGGTGTTCACTCGCAGACGGTCGGTGAAGGGCCGGTGTGGATTCTGCGCAATGGCGAGATTTACAAGGGCCATTGGGTGCGCAACTCACCGACCCAGACGACCTCGTACTTTCTTCCTAACGGGAGACAGATACCGCTCGCACCGGGACAGACGTGGGTTGAGGTGGTTCCCAATTGGGTCCAGGCATCGATCTCGAGCGGATCCTAGCGCGTCCTTGACGCTCGTTGTCTGTGCACTGAGATACCGGGTCGCTTACGCCGTCGATCGAAGATGGCTGCGAAGTGGCTTGACCCACACCACCATCACGAGGTCCAGACCGTGGTAACCAAAGGGCCCTCGTCGTCGGGTGACGCGCTAACGCAGAATCTCACCAGTGGGGACGCCGTCGGACTCCTGCAGCGAGCCAATGGCATGTTCTTTACGCCGACTTCGGTCGCTCAGAGTCTGTTAGAGAACTTCTTCCGAGGTAGGCGCTACGAGATTCGTCGGGTTCTCGATCTCGCGGCAGGAGCAGGCTCGCTCCTTTTGGCTGCGGCACGCACCTTTGGTGGTCCGTTGACCCTGGTCGGCGTTGAGATTGATGCCGCTGTCGCAGCCCGTTGTGCGAGCGAACTCGCGAGGCAGATCTCTCCGATGCATCGAGTGGAGATCGTGTGTGCTAACGGGTTGGACCCGCAAGTCAACAGCCGCCTGATGGCTGAGTTTAACGGCTTCGATCTGGTGTTCGGTAATCCTCCGTTTCTGAGTCCGCGTCTTCGTTCGCAGCGATATCTGCCAGTCAATGGCGTCGACTGGGGTGAGTTGCGACGCCTCTACCCTGACATAGCGGGGCCGACTACCGACCTATCCGCCTACTTCGTGGCGCGGGCGTTTGCGCAACTGCGGGTAGGTGGTATCTGTGCCATGATCGTGCCAATCTCATTCCTATCATCAGAGGGAGCGGCTAAAGTGCGAGCGGTGATCGAGGACCAGGGTGAGGTGCTGCAGGTCGATCGCTTGCCCGCAGACAGTTTTGTAGCGTCGGTGAACACGGTGTGTGTCTGGATGCAAAAGAGAAGGGATACGTCGAGTACCGCGGAGCTTGGGTGGACGAGCTGGGGGTCATGGATCGCTGAGTCACCATCGTTGGAGTTGGTGGTGCGCCATCGACTGGTAGAGGTGGCCAGGGTCACGGCCGGCTTTCGTGACGAGTTCTATCAGGTGGCGCGCGCGGTTTCCGAAGAGCCTCGCGTTGGCGAGGTGGCCCAACTCGGAGATGATGATCGATGCCGGGTTACCCGGTGGCATCGGGTGTTGACGGTAGGGCATCTGGGTTGGGGAGAGCCTCGCTGGGGAGCACGGGCGGTCAAAATCGGTGGCCAGAAGTTTCTCCGGCCGGTGATTGCTCGCGCGACGCTCGAGACGATGTCCCCTTCGATTCGTGGCCTATTGCGTCCGAAACTGGTGGTGGCACCACAGAAGAAGATCGTTGCACCCTGGGTGGACGCGGGCGGAACGACAATCCCGCTGACACCGGTGGTGTCGGTGTTGCCTCACCAGAGTGCTGGCAGCGACCTTTCGCGCTTGGCAGCGGCTATCGGTTCGCCGGTGGCGGCGGCTTTCTTGGAGCAACGCTGCGCGGGCACCGCGCTGAGCGCTTCGGCACTGAAGTTTTCGGCACGAGATCTTGGACAGCTGCCCTTGCCATC
>JAJZXI010000067.1:5819-13910 GCA_021806545.1 Actinomycetes bacterium
GCTTGGCAGCGGCTATCGGTTCGCCGGTGGCGGCGGCTTTCTTGGAGCAACGCTGCGCGGGCACCGCGCTGAGCGCTTCGGCACTGAAGTTTTCGGCACGAGATCTTGGACAGCTGCCCTTGCCATCTGACCAGGCGGCGTGGAGCAGGGCTGGCAGGGTCTGGCCTCCGACTGATGATGCCTCCCTCTCCCTCTACCTCGGGGCCATGCGCGGCGCGTATGGGATCGAGGGTCAAAGCTGGAGTGATCTCGTGCGGTGGTGGCTCGCGAGGGCCGGTCTTAATCGGCGGCTTCGCGATGGCGGCTAAAACACCGACGAGACCCTGGTGGGTCTCGTCGGTGTCTGGGGGTTTGGGATGGGGTTGTTGGTAGTGTCCAACCTATGCGCCGATGTTGTGAGTTAGCTGGTAGATCTGCTATGAGTTCCTGAGATTAGGCGCTGAACTTGGGTCTTAATCGGCGGCTTCGCGATGGCGGCTAAAACACCGACGAGACCCTGGTGGGTCTCGTCGGTGTCTGGGGGTTTGGGATGGGGTTGTTGGTAGTGTCCAACCTATGCGCCGATGTTGTGAGTTAGCTGGTGAGACGTTCGTAACTGGCTGTGAACGCGCCAAGCGGCAACTATTGCGTTGTGATGGACTCGAGTGCACCGAGGAAGTCCTGGCAGTCGATGTCTAGCTTGTGCACTCCTCGGGTATCGTAGCGCGTTGGGCCTTGGTTGACGACGGCAACGAGCTTCCCGCTGTCGAGCGCGTAGGCGACGAGGCGCGCAGCTGGATTCACCGAGAGCGTACTGCCGAGCACTAGGAGGGCGTTGGCCTGCGCAATCATTTGCTGCGCCTTCTCGATCTTTTCGGGCGGCACCGGCTCGCCAAAGGTGACGGTATTTGACGTCAAGATGCCGTCACAGCGACGACCTCCAACACTGGCTTGGCAGCGCGGATCAGGGTCGCCATCGAAGATGCGAGTCAATGCCTGAGTCATCGGCGCTACATCGCCGCAGCGAAGACAGCGCGTCTCGTTGATGCAGCCATGGATCTCTACCAAGGGATACGATGCGGAGTCGTCAAGTCGATGAAGGCCATCGACATTTTGAGTCACGACGCCAAGGACCTGTCCCGAGTGCGCGAGCCCCTGGAGGCGATAGTGACCCGAGGTCGGGCGCGCACGGTAGAGTGGGTTGGCCAAGCGATCGAGCCAGATGCGTTTGCGCAGCTCGGGGTCGTCGCGGTAGTGGCTGACGCGCGAGAGCTTTGCCGCCGCGGGATTCATGGTCCAGACTCCCTGTGGGCCGCGGTAGTCGGGGATGCCAGCGGCCGTTGACATCCCAGCTCCGGTAAAGGCCGTCATGGTGGTGCCACGAAGCCTGTCGATGAGGCACTCGAGTGAACTCATCCGCTGATAGTCGGTCCGACCCTGGTGACGGCGATCTCGATGAGTACACGACGCTCTGCAGTCATTGCACTGCGGTAGGCTTCCCAGTCGTCGTGTTCGCCGACGGCTCTTCGATAGTAGTCAACCAACGCATCCATGGCCTCAGGGAGCGAGTGAATTCTGGCGGCTCCGTCAACCTGGATCCAGTTACCAAAGAAGGCATCAGGAAAAATGCAGACGAAGGCATTGGGGTTCCTGCGGAGGTTTCTCGTCTTCATGGCCGTTTCACGAGATGAGATGCCAATCGAGTGCGGCCCGGTGCGAACCACGAGCACCGGCGAGAGTTGGATCGAGCCGTCACGACGCAGGGTTCCGAGTACCGCATGGTGGTTGGCGTCGATATAGTCGAGGCTGTGGGTGCTGGCCATGTGACAGAGCCTATTGCACCGTCGGTGTCTCATCCGCAGTGCCATCCGGTGGCTGCTCTTGGACAGTGGTGGCGTAGGGGATGAGCTCCTCCGGCGGGGCGGCATCCTTGAAGAAGAAGTAGTAGGCGAAGGCGGAGATCGTTTGGATTACGCTCGCAATCTCAAAGGGTAATGAGAGGCTCACGTTGTCGAGGAGGTAGCCGGTCAACGTCGGAGAGACCGCCATGACGACCTGCGAGGGAAGGTTAGAGAGCGCTGCGACGCGGGCCTGCTCGGAGGGATCCGCCATCGCAAGGACATAGGACTGACGCAACGGGAGCGCTACCCGTTGGGCGAACATCCTGACGGTGTAGATGATCCCCGCGATCACGAAGGTTGGCGAGATGGCAAACGGTATGAGAAGGAGCCCCTGGGCGATGCGCAACCACGAGGTGATTCGCACACTGCCGAAGCGCTGCGCCACCCTCGGTGCAACGAGTCCAGAGCCGAGGGTGATGATGTTGACGACAAGGTAGAGCTCCCCGATCGTGACCTCGTTGGCGTGGTAGCGGATGTAGAGCCAGTAGGTGATAAAGGGGCCAAACATGCCGACCGCGGCACCGTTGAGCGTGTTGGTCACCCAGAGCCGGTAGAGCAGCCAACGTGATCGCTGAGGAAAGGAGAACACCCTGTCCTGCTTGTGGGCGACGGGGTGCGTGGGTTTAGGGGGCTGGTTCGAGAGAAACATTGCGATCACGCTCGCGGTGAGTGCCGCGGCTGAGGCGATCAGCATGCTAGGACGAAATACCGCGACCGCGACCGCTCTGGCGACGAGCTCATGTCCTGAGAGCGCTGCGAGGCCGGTCCCGATCAGCGCCCCCACCGTCGATGCGAGGGACACCGCCGAGAAGGCTCGGTTGCGGTTGGCGGGCGTGACGGAGTTGACGATGAGTTGTGACTCTGCCGGCTGATATGGCCCGACCATGCCAGCACCTGCCCCAGCACCGCGTCCAAAGCTTGCGAGGGCGGCGAAGATGAACAGGATCGCCGTGTTGGCCGAGAAGGCGTAGACGACACCGGCGAGTGCGACCATTGCCGGCACGATGATCATAAAGGTCTTTGCTCCAACTTTGTTGGTAGCAAAACCGATCCCCGAGGACATGCCCGCGGCGACGAGCGCGACGACGAGGTAGAGCACGCCAAGTTCAACGCCGTTGAAGCCGAGCGTAGCGAGATATAGCGGAACGGCGACGCCCGCGATAGCGCGCGAGACGCTCATCGCCATGCGCGCGGTGAAGATCAACGAGAGATCTCGCGTCTTGAGTACATCAAGCCACGAGCCTGATCGTAGGGCGCTCGTCAACGGGTTACCTTTGATGTCATACCTTTTACAAACTAGTTGTAAAAGACAAGTATTCCGGTCGGATCTGTCAAGACTGGTTATTCGCTGATGTCAGGCGAGAAGCCCTGGCGGAGAAGATTCTCAGAGATGACCTGTTGATCGGCGAATTGGAGGAGATAGGACGGTCCACCTGCTTTGAATCCGACGCCAGAGTTCCCGAAGCCGCCGAAGGGATGACGTCCAGGAATAGCTCCGGTGATCCCTCGATTGACATAGAAGTTGCCCGCACGTGCGGCATCGGCTGCTCTCGCTATCGCCTTGGCTGATCGGGAGAAAATACCCTGGGTGAGTGCATAAATCGTATCGTTGGCTCGCCAGATCGCATCATCGAGGTCCTCGGCCCTTTCGACGGTGAGGACTGGTCCAAAGATCTCCTCTCGGTACAAAGCAGACTGGCGATCGGGGTTGATGAAGATCGTGGGCGGCACGAAGTATCCGTTGAGCTCTGGCAGTGCTCCTTGATAGAGGAGTTCCGATCCAGACTTGCCCTCCTCGATCATGCCGAGGATCTTCTTTTGGGCTGCATCGTCGACCACCGGTCCCATCTGGGTGGCCGCGTGGCGAGGATCACCGACGATCAGGGTGCCCGCGGCCAGCGCCAGGCGATCGACAAAGGCATCGAAGATCTGGCGATGGACGATGACTCGAGAACATGCCGAGCACTTTTGGCCAGCAAACCCGAAGGCTGAGTAGATCACCCCAGGAACGGCCTGGTCGAGGTCGGCGTCTGCGTCAACGACAATCGCGTTCTTGCCGCCCATCTCGGCGATGACACGCTTGAGGGAGATCTGTCCGGGCACGACCTGGCTCGCAGCTTCGATGATATCGAGCCCGACGGCTCGTGACCCAGTGAATGCGATCGTAGAGACCTGTGGGTGACGTACGAGTTTTGCGCCTACGGTTTCGCCACGCCCAGTGACGAGACAGAGGGCACCAGTGGGGAGCCCAGCGTGCTCGAAGGCTTGCACGATGTAGCGGGCGGTAATCGGGGTCTGTTCGGCGGGCTTGAGAATGACGGAGTTTCCCATGACGATTGCGGCCGCGGTCATGCCCATAGGGATTGCGAGTGGAAAGTTCCAGGGAGGGATGACGACGGTGACGCCTCGGCTGCGATATCGAAGCTGGTTGGTCTCGCCAGCGGGGGAGTCCAGGCGTTCATGCCCCAGTCGCTCGGCCCAGATCGCATAGTACTCGAGGAAATCAATTGCCTCGCCAATATCGTTGTCGGCCTCCAACCAGGGCTTCCCAGCTTCGAGGATCTCGACGGCGTTGATTTCAAGGCGATGGCTGCGGAGATAGGCCGCCGCCCTTCGCAGTACGGTGGCCCGATCAGTCAGCGAGGCGTGAGCCCATGACGGTTGGGCCTTGAGAGCGGCGGTAATCGCAGCCTCGACCTGTTCGTCCGACGCCTCTTCAACGGTGGCAAGCACCTGAGTAGAGTCGGTAGGATTGACCGATATGCTCCATTGACCGCTCTCGGGGAGCGTCTGGCCGATGGAGACGCGGATTTTGTTTGCTGAGCTTAAGGTGGGCGCGATGCGCTCGATTGTCTCGCCTTGTAGTCGCATCTCGTGGCGGTGGCGAAACTCGGTTGTCGGCTCGTGTGCATAGCCCTCGGGATAGCTCTTTGGCAGAGGGGTCTCTCGTGTGAGCTTTGGCGGTGCTACCAGACGAGCGACGGACTGCTTGTTGCCAAATCGGGCTCGCACAAAGGATGAGTTGGAGGTGTTCTCCAGGAGGCGCCGCACGAGGTAACTCATGCCCGGAAGGAGCTCGCCCACCGGTGTGTAGATCCGTACGGACTGTCCCTGAGCTAACAGCGCTGACGACATCGGCTCTGCCATACCATAGAGCATCTGGATCTCATACTCGGACGGTGTGAGGCCTTTGGCTCGTGCGTAGGCGATCGCGTACGAGAGAGAGCGCAGGTTGTGAGAGCCAAAAGCCGGATGTACGCTGCGATGGTGGTCGAGCAGGAGTCTCGTGGACTCCTCGTAGCTGAGGTCGCTCTCAGCCTTGTCGGTAAAGACAGGTGGCGTATGTGACTCCGCTGATGCCTGGGCGAACTCGGTATCCCAGTAGGCACCCTTGACCAGTCGAATCCAAAGCCTCGGGTGATCGGAGTCCTGGGAACCTAGGAGGCTCAAGAGTGACTTGAGTTCAGTGACGTGGCGGCGTAGGTATGCCTGCATCACCAGTCCCAGTTGGAGGTCAGCGAAGCTCGGCTCGAAAACGAGGCGATTGAAGATCTCAAGCGTTAGCTCGTAGGTGTCGTAGTGCTCCATATCCAAGAAGATGAGCGAACCGGCATCCTGAGCAGATTTCAGCAGCGGAGTGAGTCGCTCGATCACCTCGTCGATAGCGGTCTCACGCTGGAGTGGGCCAAAGTGTGGAGTCAGGGCGCTCGGCTTGATGCTGATACTGATTCTTGGGCCCGTCAAATTGGCGTTGGTCGCCAGAAAGGGCGCCACGGCGGTGAGACGATCGTGGATCGCGGTGATCCGGTTGAGATATCGGTCGCTCTCTGGGTAGGTGATGATCTTCTCGCCTAGGAGATCCACCGTGGTCAGATAACCCTTCTGACCCATCTGACCAACTTTACGAGCGATCTCGTCGAGTTCAGTGCCGAGGATGAACTGGTTTGCCATTTCGATGATGTTGTTGCGCGTTAGCGACGTCAGTACCGATCGACCGATACCGAGTTTCGAGGCCAGAGATTGACTGGCTGCCATCCATTTTGGGGCACGAGGATCGAGGTACTCTCGTACATGGTCGGTGATCTGTTCTGGTCCCTCGAGCGTAGGAAAGACGTCGACAAGGCGGAAAAGATCCGCCCGGAATACTGGATCCTTGAGCGCCTGCTTCATCACCAATGATGCGAGACCCTTGAGTTGGTATACCCCGCTTGGGCCATCGTAGGCGCTGACCGCTGCTGCAATCTCTTGGACGGATTGCTCCAGTGACGCGGCGGATGCTGACTCTGTATTCATCGCTCCATACTACCCTTGAAGCATTCTGTGTTGTCGAAATTCAGTGCTTGAGTATCGACGGTTGGTAAGCGCCCGAACTGGGCAGGAACTCGTGAGGCGAGGCGGTGGGTCGTGGAGACGCTTGAGGCCAAGATGACAGATGGGGTGCGGCTGGTGTTGGATCGTTTTGATCCGGTAGGACCGAGCTTGACGGCGTCGGTCGTACTGTTGCACGGACTGTCGTCGAATGCGAGGTTCTGGTGGCCGGTCGCTCGGCTCCTGTCCGAAAGGGGCGTTGGCGCCTACACGCTCGATCAGCGCGGCCATGGTCGCTCGGGTGGAGCCGGTACGCCGATGGGCATTGGAGTGAGCGCGCAAGACCTCATGGCCCTGCTACGAGATCTTCCACGGGGTGAACCCCTCGGGGTCATTGGGCAGTCATGGGGTGCCTCGGTGGCGCTGCACTACGGTGCCTTGTCCTGTGATCAACCGGACATACGTCCCTTCGTCATTGGCCTAGTGGATGGGGGTTTTCAGAGGGTAGGAAGTGGCTTTGCATCACGCGAAGATGCGCGCAAGGCGCTTCGACCAGCCGACATCGACGGTCAGCCTTTGGAGGAGCTCGAGGGGTTCTTCGAACGGCGCTATGAAGGGTGGGACCCTGAGATACTGCTAGCTGCTCGCGCTGGCTTCCGCATCGACGTTCAGAACCGGGCTTTTAGGAGACTCTCGGTCGGTGACCACATGATGATTCTCGATGATCTGTTGGACTACGATCCCAATGCGGACGTCGCGCGGTTACGGTCGAAGCTGCTGCTGATACCTGCACTATCGGGCGACCCGGAGAAGGACGAGGCCAAGACGCGAGCGGCAGGTCGCCTGCTCGCGGAGGCTCCCAACCAAGGGTGGCTTCGACCAGTGATGGGCGACCATGACCTCCATGCACAGTACCCCGAGCGTGTCGCGGCAATGATCTTCGAATCTCTGTCCGCCTAGGCAGCGACGGCGACCAGAGGAATAGCGTTTGTGATTGGGGCATTCGCGGACATTGTGTCCTGGTTAGTGGACGTGGCGCCTCTGGGTGAAGGGTCGCTTCGGGCCTGGGGGCCCTAGCCCAGTGTCGCAACTGCACAGTGGTTCGAGATCAACGCGTGTGCATCGAGTTATTCCTGACCCCAGGGATGGAGATCAGTGGGCCGATTCGATCGTGATGTTAGCCGCATGGTGAGACCGCACTCAAGTGGACGATCGCTTCCGTCGATCACCACTCAGAGTGTTAATGGCGGAGGAATGTCGCACAATGAAACGGTTCACGAGGTCAAAACTCATCCGCACGGCGGTATTCGGAGCGACCTCGTTACTCGCGCTAACAGGTGGCGCCGCTAGCGCGGTTACGAGCGCCAAGTTGGCAGTGTCGTCGACGAAGGCGTCATCGACCACAAGCTCATCGACTGGATACTACGTCGTTGGGAGCAATGGCGGTGCGACGGGATTTGGCAGCACGCCAAACGGTTCTTCGATCAATGGATCTCAATCCAATGTCGTGGCCGCGGCCGCCAATCCCACTGGGGCCGGCTACTGGACGGTGACCTCAAGCGGTCAGGTGGTTGCACACGCAGGCGCCACCTTCTATGGATCCACCTACACCTATGGCATTACTGGACTGAGTGGCTCCCATCCCCTCAACGCGCCGATCGTGGGTATAGCAGCTACCGCAAACGGACAAGGCTACTGGTTGGTTGCAGCCGATGGCGGCGTGTTCGATTTTGGTAACGCGCAGTTTCATGGATCCACCTATACCTACGGCATTACTGGACTGAGTGGCTCCCATCCCCTCAACGCGCCGATCGTGGGTATAGCAGCTACCGCAAACGGACAAGGCTACTGGCTGGTTGCAGCCGATGGCGGCGTGTTCGATTTTGGTAACGCGCAGTTTCAT
>JAJZXI010000068.1 GCA_021806545.1 Actinomycetes bacterium
CCCCCGGGTCCGACACTACGAAAATCGTGACCGAGCACTCGCCTTCGAGAAACCCATCTCACTGTTGGTGCTCTTGAGAGCCTGGGTACTTGGCTACCTTTTCGCCCTTGGGCTCCTCATGCTCCCGAGCGCACAGAATCCGTTGGCCGCACTCGCGCAGGCCGGTTGATCTCTCGTCACCCTCGGCATCGTCAGGATGGGCCCAAGCGATTGATCTCCTCGCTGGCTTGACGGGTCTCTTCGTCGTGACATTACAGATTGCATACCTACCAACGCTCTATGGCGCGTACAACCAAGGTGACGATGCTCGTCGATCGTGCTGGGGACCCCGGAGATCCTTGCCTGTGCCCAACTCATGTCCTTAACCGACGAGCTGTCCGACTTCTATCGACAGTGGGAGCGCTGGGCTGCCGACGCGCAGGAGAGCCACGCAAGCTGTCCCGGCCTGATGCCGTTTCGCTCGCCCAGTATCTATTCATCAAGGGCATCACTCTCCTGGGCATCTGCGACTCTGCAGCCCTTCTTCACGCCGTCGCACCGCAGCAAACGCCTATTGAAGCGCGACTTGCATTCGGCATGGGCTGCCTCTGTCTTCGGCGGCTCAGCTCCACACTTGGCCATCTCGTCAACGAGGATCCGTCTCCGACTGATCCAATCGCTCTCACGCGCGGCATCGATCGACTCGCTGCGGTGAGACTGCCCATGGAGCGCAGTCGTGACGATACCTGGGTTCATTTCCGCGCATGGCGCTGAAATCACGAGGAGGCTGCGTACTGTCTTGCGAACCGCACTGACGCAGTCCCCGCTCCATGGGGCGGACGGCGTTTCTCCGGTCAGAGAGAAGTTCCGTTCCAGCACTTGCGGAATCGCTCTCCGGATGAGCCTGAGGGAATTTCACAGACGCCTTACCATCCCGAAGATTCCTAGAATTGGTCTTCCGCCTCAGCGATCGTAACCTGAAGGTCCACCGCGATGGATTGCATTGCTCGAGAGCGAGGCACCGCTAGCGTGAACTCATGGTATCAAAGATCGGTCAGCAATCCTCGTACAGGTTAGACGGTCAATGTGGCACCTCTGAGAACCACTACCAGGATGCAAGCGATAGATGAGGAACAGTTCCTGGTGCGTTAAGCACAACCATCTCGACCGTAGTCGGCGGTTCGTCCCTTATGGTTGCGTCATGCTCAGCGCAGTGCTGCTCGCCTCGTGTTCTCAGACATCGACGGCGACCGTCACGCTCTCCTCGTCAAACTCGATCCAGGCGAACTATGCCCGGATTGTGAGTCGCTACTCGACCGCCAACAACCAGGCCAACGAGACACTCAGTGTAGCGAAGCAGAACAACGATGAGCAAGGAACTGCAGCTGCGATCGACAATGCCGATTTTTACCTTTCGCGCGATGCCGGTTACCAAACGGCACAAGGTGCAACTTACAAACCGTTCTACGAACGACTCGATCATGCTGTTGCGATCGGAGCATCCCAGAAGTACCCAAAGTTACTGCTCACTGTCGATGCCCAGTACACCACCGCTCCTCAGACGGCTAACCGTTCTGCCTGTCGATTTCTCGGGATCTTTGCCAAGGACTCCCCGTCTGCCCCATGGCGAGTGACCGACGAGCCAACGGTCACCAAGGCACTCCTGCCCGAGGTCAAGACTACTAATGGGAATCGCGGAATTACGCCAGCCACCACCGCCGCGCTTTCCATTCCCCTGTCACGGTTGGCCAAGTACTATGCCCTCGCTCTGACAACCTATTATCAGCAGGGGGTTCTCTCGCGTGGGCTCAAGAGCGCGGATTTTCAGACCTCTGCACCGTGCTGGTCTCTTCCTCGTCTTGCCACCAACCCATACGTATCACCAAGCTCGTCACAACAACTCGCCACGAGTGCGACCGTAACCGCGCCGCACCCAGCGATGGTTGCGCTGAGCACAGCCAACGCAGGTGCGCTCACCATCTTCACCCTCCACGTTGACCTCATCACTTCGAGCCCTAGAAGCACCACCTTTACCTGGCGTCATAGCGCCACTAATCCGGATTCCTTTCTCCTGCCAGCCTCATCAGGACTTCACAACATCCAGATTCCGCTGCTATTCAACCTCGCCGTCTACGATCCGCCCGTCGCCGATACCACGGTTGCGCCTCGCGTCATCGGATCCTATTGGGGTCCGCTGCTCGGTGGCATTGAGACGCACAAGGCGCCCCTCGACACCTAGCCTTTTGTCCGAATGAAGTCCTTCGTTCGGCGGCATACCACTTGTCCTCATCCACGGACCAGGCCATCACCAGCTACTCCGAAGCGCCCTTATTGCTCCGCTCGCTAGCCGTCGAGTTTGCCCTGGCACAGCATACAACCGGGACCCTACGAGTGGCTGACTATCTGTCACGTCAAACTTGGGTTATCGTAGTTTGCCCTAGTCATCAGACCTCGTGCCGTTAGGTCCGCTGCTTGAGAATCACCCATGCCAATGGTAACCCTCGACGTTGGAGTCTGGTGCGGAGCTCAATGCCCCTCATGCTTGTCAACACGCACGACAAGCCTTCTATGTCTATCAACCCAGCTCAAAACTCGCGCCCCCGTGCGGAGTCGACCGACCCGTAATCGAAATCGCGGTGCCCTGTGACGTTTGCGCCACGCAATCCTCTTCACTTGAAAGCAACGACCGACACTCCAACGGTGGAGGAGCTACCCTCCACCAATACCTCCCAGTGGGCGTCCTCTAAGCTGTAGAGCGCCGCCGGGGTATCGGCATATGAATGTTGTTTGAGGACGAAGCCGAGCCCTCTGAGGGTTCGAACATAGTTACCCATAAACGACGCCCGCAGTGCAGGGCGAGGAGCATAGGTCAACTGGAACTGAGCGTGGTGCGTTGTAGAGTCGTTGACCACATCGACAAGCGGTGCACCTTTAGGCAGAGGGACGACCGCGACAGGGAAGCTATGCGGAAGTTTTGCGAGCTGAGTCGGAGATTCCGCCGAAGTATCCACAGAGTGAGATGCCTTGGCAGGGACCTCTGTGCTTCCACAAGCACCAAGGAGGCCCGACGGCGCAAAGACAAGGAGGACTACCAGTCGCTGTCGTATTCGCATGTCCCCACCCTATTGACATCCTCTGCAGGAATGGATCCCAGGGATTCACAGTCTGCTCACGCGAGTTCGGTCTCCTTGTACCCCACTGCATCGCAAGGCAACGCCCGATTAACCACTGAACGATTGCACCTAACGCCTACCGATCGCGAACCAGCGCCTGGGCCAATATTTCGATGCAAGGAGACCTCAGATCGGCTTTGGCACGACATCCATACACGTCCTGACAAATCTGCCTATTGACCAGCTCATGCTGTTCATTCCTTTGGCCGTGTTCAGGACTCTGAGCATCAGTGTCCACAAGTGCACGATCGATGCCGCGCTAATCCGCTGTAGGCAACCAAGCGCGATCCAGCCTTGTGCGGGGCTGCTCGCAGCCCCGCTACCCCGATCGATCAGCCGATTCCGTTTCGACCCCGCGCGGTCCCCGCCGGTCAATGAGCTTGCGCCGCTCTATCTCTCCTTGAATCTGCTCCCCACACCGCTGTCAAGGTCCGTCGCCCTAACTTTGGCGAGCATCGCCCTCATCCTCTGACGGCGACGGATCTCCACCCTTCGAACGAACTTATGCCGATCGACACAATGGGTCAAAGGTGCGTCAAGGACCGACCTAGTCGCGGCTGTATCGATCGCTGCCCACAACACCGGTCGGATCACGGACTAATTGCCGAGGGCGGCTCCCCTCTCGCGAGGGCCGCGCTCTCCCTGGCACAAGCCCACCTCCATCTCACTTTGTTGCCATGCGTCCGGGCGAGCCTGGTGGCCGACCCAGACGAGGAGGCGCCATGTGTTGTTGGCATGAACTGTCTTCGCTCCCCATGGCGCTGGTGAGCTACGTGAACATCCCCGCCCTTACAGATGGGGCCTTTGGCTTCGCCGTTTGTTTGGGTTGTTGGTATCGCTCGACCTCGACCGACCGGTCTAGTCCCGGTCGTACTGGTAGATGAGCTTGCTAGCTTTGGCTTGCTGATCTGAGTTAGCTCAGATGAGGCCCGGTTCTTCGCACTACTGAGGGCTCTGGTCTTGGGGGACTGCACCTCGCGTTGACCGGGTGACCAACCCTCGACAGACCGGAGCTACGTTAATCGGACGGTGCTCCCGTTGTTTGTTCAATTCCAAATTCGGCGTGTCCAGATTAACTCGTCTCCTGTCACTCTGGCCGACCATCCCAACCAGGGGCCCGCAAACCTGTGCCCGAACGTCTCGCCGGCTATCAGCACTACAATCGAAAGCACAACAAAGAGCGCTCAGAACTGGTGCCAGCGGGCAACCGTAAAGCCTACCGTCTGCCAGCGTATCAAATGTCCACGTCAGCGGCGTCGGACGCAGTGCCTGCGCCGCGTAGAGGTAGCTCACCGAAGATATCCCCGGGTTCCGACCAACAACTGCCAATATCAGAATCTGCTGCTCCTTGGATCGCGCGCCACACACGCTCCGGAGTACAGGGCATATCGACATGAGAGACACCAAGGTATGACAGGGCATCAACGACCGCATTATGTACGGCTGGCGTCGAACCGATCGTCCCAGACTCGCCTATTCCTTTAGCTCCTAGCTCGTTATATGGCGTCGGAGTCTCGGTATTCAGAGCCTCAAATGGAGGGAGTTCTGCAGCCGACGGAAGAGGATAATCAGCTAATGTTGCAGACAATGGATTGCCGTCGCCGTCATAGATAGCCTCCTCCCACAGAGCCTGTGCCATCCCTTGTGCGATGCCACCATGTTGTTGGCCATGCACGATCAGTGGATTAAGAATACGCCCGCAGTCGTCGACGGCCACATGGCGAATGGGTCGCACTTTGCCGGTCTGAGTATCTACTTCGACAACCGACAGATGAGCCCCAAATGGGAATGTCGCACTCCGTTGTGAAAAGTCAAAGATCGCTCGAAGCGAGATGTGCTGCTCTGAGGCGAGCTTGGCTATCTGCGGCCAGGAGACATGAGCGCTGGGAACACCCGCGACGCTTAAACCTCCATCTTCCGCGACAACAATATCATGCTCTGCAGCCTCCAAATAATTAGCTGCCAGCTTCTTCGCCTGATCGAGCACGAGCGAAGCCGCCCCGGCGACCGCTGATCCTCCGATCTGAAGTGACCGCGAGCCGCCAGTTCCACCGCCCCGTGGTATCACTGCGGTATCTGACTGGCGAAACGTGATGCGCTCCAATGGGATGCCCAGACGGTCGGAAACAATCATTGCGAACGAAGTCGCGTGTCCCTGCCCGTGTGCCGAGGTACCCACATCGATAGTGGCCGATCCGTCAGCATGGACCTCCACCGAAGAGTATTCGTTTTGTCCAGCCCCAGCAGTAATCTCAACATAGGTCGCCACTCCGATGCCAAGTTGTACGGCATCCCCTTGCTCCCTGCGAACCCGCTGTTCCTGTCGCAGCTGTTGGTAATCTGCAGCCTCGAGCAACCGATCGAGCGCTTTGTGGTAGTCGCCACTATCGTAGGTCGTACCCATCTCGGTCGTCACGGGGAAAAGGTCGGATGTCAAGAGATTCCGACGGCGGATCTCCACCGGATCGATGTCGAGCTCATCTGCCGCCATATCAACAATGCGCTCCAGGAATGCCGCGGCCTCGGGTCGACCTGCCCCTCGGAAGGCACCCACCGGCGTCGTGTTCGTAAAGGCAGCAACGGCGCTGTAAGCGATCTTGGGAATCCGATAGACCCCTTGTGCCATCGTCCTCGTCGGCCCCAACACCAAGCCACCACCGAAACCGCCGTACGCACCGCCGTCGCCGATCATTCGGCAACGCAGTCCGGTAAAGACACCATCTCGCGTCAGACCTAGCTCTACATACTGCACTTGCCCTCGTCCTTGCGGCATGGCCACCATGTTTTCCGATCGACTCTCGACCCACTTCACCGGCAGAGAGAGTCGCCGGGCCACGGCGAAGGCCACCGCATGCTCGGCTACGATACCGGCCTTACCGCCGAACGCGCCGCCGACATGGGGTGCGACCACTCGGATTGATGAGGCGTCGATATTGAACACTCCCGCCAACAGGTCCGCTACCGCGTGCGGCATCTGCGTCGAGATGTAGACCGTCCAAGGACGTTCTACGACCTCAGGAGTAGGGACCACCAAAATTGCGTTGCCTTCCATCGGCACCACTGAAACCCGCTGGTTGACGAACCGTGCACGCACTATAACGTCGGCATCGCTGAGCACATCGTCATGGTGGGGGTCACGATAGCCAGCGGCGATGTTCCGTGGCGCAGCATCGTAGAGCTGTGGCGCATCGGCAGCAAGCGCAAACTCCATGTCGACGACAGGATCAAGCGGGGCATAGTCGATCGACACCAGATCGGCGGCATCCTGTGCCTCGACTCGGGTCCGTGCAACCACGGCAACCACTGGATCGCCTACGAACTGCACCACATCAGAGGCGAGTGGAGGACGTGGCACACCTTTGTTGAGGGCGGCAAAACCATGGAATGGCGGGAGATCCAGTGTCGCCGCAGTAAACACCTCCACAACTCCCGCGGCTCGCTCCGCTAGACCCGTGTCAACCCTCTCGATGCGAGCATGCGCAAAGGGGGACCGCACGAACACCAGGTGCAGCACTCCTTCGACCGGTGTATTGTCCACATAGGTCCCACCACCGGTCAGCAAAGCAGGGTCTTCTAGACGGACAACTGATGTTCCAAGTATTGATCCAGGCATACTGATAGGTTAACGGGACGAACGTGGCTCCAGCGACTCACGCTGTGAACGGGACGAACGTGGCTCCAGCGACTCACGCTGTGAAAACCACTACATACTCACCAACTCAGGTCCTGGAATAAGCCCACCTCATCGACGTCCGATGGCTAGCGATGCGGTCCAACAGATCTGAGCTGAATAAAAATCGGTGGACCTGGACAACCGCTCAGACAATTACTTGGTACAAGCAACTAAACTCGGCTGCAACAACGGAGGTACCGTGGCGACAAACGAACTACACAACGACCACTACAAGTGGATTGCACTCAGCAACACCACACTCGGGGTGCTGTTAGTGGCGATCAATGAATCCATCCTCATCATCGCGCTGCCTGCGATATTCCGAGGCATCAAGCTCAACCCGCTGATTCCATCGAACTCGTTTTATCTTCTGTGGATTCTCCTCGGCTTTATGCTGGTCACAGCGGTCTTAGTCGTGACATTGGGCCGTATAGGCGACATCTACGGACGAGTACGAATGTACAACCTCGGATTCGCGATCTTCACCGTCTTTTCGATCCTCCTCTCGGTCAACTGGCTCCACGGACAGCCTGCGGGGGCATTCATCATTGGGATGAGGCTCGGCCAAGGTGTGGGGGGTGCATTCCTCTTCGCGAACTCATCCGCGATTCTCACCGACGCTTTTCCTCATAACCAGCGGGGACTGGCGCTGGGCATCAATAACATCGCAGGTATCGCCGGTGCCTTCATTGGGCTGGTAGTCGGTGGTCTCCTTGCGCCAATTGACTGGCGACTTGTCTTCATCGTCTCAGCGCCAATAGGCCTCGCCGGCACCATCTGGGCTTACCTCAAGCTTCGCGACAACGGGGTTCGCACCCCGGCAAAGATCGACTGGTTGGGCAACGCGCTCTTCGCGGTAGGTCTCACCGTGCTGCTGGTCGGAATCACCTACGGTATCGAGCCTTATGGAGGTGCGGCCATGGGCTGGGGAAGTCCGAAGGTGCTGACGGAGTTGGCGGCCGGAGTAATTCTGCTCGTGGCGTTCGTCATAGCTGAAACCAAGGTCAAATATCCGATGTTTCGAATCCAGCTGTTCAAAATCCGTGCGTTCTCAGCGGGTAACCTCGCCTCACTCCTCGCGGCAATCGGGCGTGGTGGCTTGATGTTCATCTTCGTCATGTGGCTCCAAGGTATCTGGCTGCCACTCCACGGATACCGCTTCTCTGTCACTCCCCTCTGGGCGGGAATCTATATGCTGCCCCTCACGCTGGGCTTCCTGATCGCGGGCCCCGCCTCCGGTGTCCTCTCCGATAAGTTCGGTGCCCGTCCCTTTGCCACGACGGGGATGGCACTGGCAGCACTCAGCTTCGTCGGCTTTGATCTTCTCCCGATCAACTTCTCGTACCTGCCGTTCGCGCTGCTCATGTTGGGTAACGGGCTAGCGATGGGACTTTTTGCCTCCCCGAATCGGGCCGCTGTGATGAATAGTCTTCCCCCTGATCAGCGAGGAGCTGGCGCCGGAATGTCCGGGGTGTTCCAGAATGCCGCCATGGTGCTTTCGATGGGCATTTTCTTTACCCTCATGATCTCCGGCATTGCTTCAGATCTACCCAATGCGCTCTATCACGGCCTGGTCACGAACAGTGTGCCGAGCTCGGTCGCTCTCAAGGTGTCGCATCTCCCGCCAATCTCAAGCCTGTTCGCTGCACTCCTTGGTTATGACCCCATCAAAAGCATTCTCGGTGTAAGTTTCTTGAGCCACCTTCCGGCTCATTCGGCTGCGGTCTTGAGCGGGCGGCGATTCTTCCCAACCCTACTGAGCAAGCCGTTTTCGGACGGCCTGAACCTCGCCTTCCTCTTCGGTGCCATCGCGTGCGTGCTCGCGGGCATCGCCTCGCTCCTGCGTGGCAAGCGCTACGTTCACGGTCAGGACCACATGGTTGAGCCAAGAGCCGACGAGCCCGTCGCCGACTAGCCGTTCACATCGAGGTGTCCGATCGCCTAGAACCTGGAGTCGATTCTGCAACCGTGTCACAGCGCTAGGCATCTCCTAAGCTGTCGCTACCGCATCACATGAGGCACAAAGGTTGTACCTCGCCAGAGCTCGATTGTTCTCTCCAGACGGCCTAGCGGTGTAGCGCTCCTGGTAATCGCCATGGCACCATCTGGCACCCGGCACGAGGCTCCAGGCGACAGTGGGTACCAGCCGCCGTCCAGAGCGAAAGCATACGTGTGGTTTCATACGCTCAGGGTCGCATTTGACGTGATGTCATCACCCGCTCCCATCAAGATCCCCGATAGCCAAGCAACCCGGGGAGTCGCTGATGCCCTTACGATGGACCAAGACGGCACCAGGTACAAGCCGCTCTGGCTTGCCGTCGCCCGAGCACGAAACGAGGAAATCACATGCGTCAGCTACAGGCAGAAGATCTAACAAGACTCCGGATCGTCGGAGACGTTCGCACCTCGCCAACTGAGGACAGAGTTGTCTTTGTCGAACAATGGATCGACACCCAGCTCAACGCGAACTGCCAGCGGGTTCGTACAATCGTGAAGGGAGCCGCCCCCATCGACCTCACGCAAGGAACATCCGATACACATCCGCGGTTCCGCCCGGACGGGAAGGCAATCGCATTTCTACGTCGCGACGATACCCTGGCTCAAATCTGGATCTTACCTCTCCAAGGCGGAGAGGCATATCGCGTCTCTCACTTCCCAGGAGGGGTCGACACCTTCGACTGGTCCCCCGACGGAACACACCTCGCGGTAGTGGCCCGCGTCGACAAGAACAACAACCTTGAGGCACCAGACCCAACGCGGCTAACCGCCCGCGAACGCTACACCAGTCATATCAAGGTCATCACCGAACTACTGCACAAATACGACGGCGACGGTTACTTCGACCCATATCGTCCTTATCTGTTCACCATCGACCTTGCCGACAATCGATGTGACCAGTGCACGCACTACCCCTATCGCGTGAGCGAGGCGCGCTACACGCCAGATGGCCGCTCCATCATCTTTCGCTCACGTCGCGGTAGCGACTACGATCGAGGCCCAGAGGAGGGTCTGCACTCAATAGAACTCGAGGGGCACACCATCACTGAACTCGTAGCACCAGGCGCCCAGGCCTTTCTACCGGCGCCCGACGGTGCGCTGGTCTACACCTGGCAGGATCCCGCCGAGATCGGCTACGATCACGCTCGGCTGTACTTCCTCCCAAACGGGGCGAGCGAGGCGAGCCTGGTCGCTCCGTCTTTCGATTATCCGATCAGCAACGAAGCGCTCAGCGACGTGCTCAATCCCCCTGGTGACGTCATAACCTGGGACAGATCAGGCCAGAGCGTCATGTGCCTCGTCTCGATGCGTGGATCCGTCGAGATTGCTCACATCTCACTAGCCACTGGAACCGTCGCAAAGATCACCTCAGGTCACCACGTCATCTCATCATTTTCGCGCTCACCCGTCAACAACAAGCTCTACGCGGTGATTACCAGCCCCAGTAAACCAGGCGAACTTTTTCAACTGATGGATGGGGAACAGACACAGCTCACCGACTCCAATGCGGCGCTGGCTAATGAGGTCGCCTTCATCGAGCCAGAATATTTTCAGGCGACCAGCGCCGAAGGTCATAGCGTTGACACCTGGGTATATCTGCCACCAAAGAGCTATACCGAACCCGTGCCTGCGGTGCTCGAGATCCACGGAGGACCGATGGCCATGTACGCTCATGCCTTCTTCTTTGAGTTCCAGCTACTTGCAAACCAAGGTTTTGCAGTTATTGCCGGCAATCCTCGCGGCTCGACCGGCTACGGCGTCGCCTACTGCCGAGCGATCTTTGATCGTTGGGGAGAGCTCGACTGGGCCGACATTGAAGCATCCGTTGATGCTGCGTGCCAGCGCTTCACAATGATCGACAAGGGGAACCTTGGCATCGGTGGTGGGTCATACGGCGGTTACATGACAGCATGGATCGTCGGACATAGTCACCGTTACCGAGCAGCAGTAGTAGGTCGCCCGGTAATCGACTGGGTTTCGATGGTTGGGTCGAGCGACGTGGGTTGGGATGAGGCGCGACGCGCTGGTGGCAAACACCCGTGGGAGGATGACACATGGTACCGACAACAGAGTCCTCTTACCTATGCCGGTGCCGTTCGGACGCCCATGTTGATCGAGGCGCAGGATGGTGATCTACGCTGCCCGATTGAGCAAGCGATGGAGTATTACAGCGCATTACGGTATCTCGATCAAGCCCCTGTTCGCCTGGTGCGCTATCCAGACGAGTTCCACGGGATGAGTCGCAATGGAAAGCCATGGAACCGCGTGCACCGCCTCGATGAGATCTTGCAGTGGTATCGACAGTATCTCTCAATAGACGATGATCCGAAATTGGCAGGCCGAGACATTCTGGCCGCGAAATGACGCGAAATCCGTCGGCAAAAGCGAACGATCATAGTCGTCACCATGAGAGTCCCAACAACAATACTAAGTTCGCACGCCTCGGGTTATGGATGGTTATTGGCAGTCCGATCGCCATTGTGGCACTGCTCGCGTTACGCTTGTGAACCTGAGTCATGTCGGCGACCCAGTCCAGAACAACACTAGCAGTAACCACCATGGAGGCCCACTGCTGCAACCTTGCCGTCAAGTTGCGGGCTGGCTTCGGCATCCAAACGGCAGATGTTACTCAACGCAACGGAACGTACCAACGATCGAGCGAGCCAGGTCATCCGACCCGGCTTGCCGTAGCCCGCTTGGCCGCCTGTGCTGCCATGTACGTTCGGTGACCACCGCTGACATTACGCGCTCGATATCCAAGCCCCTTTAACAGAGTTGTGGCGATGTGGCCGCGCAGACCAACCGCACAGTAGACAAGGAACGGGCCGGTTCCAATACGGTCGAGTCGCTCGCGAAGTTCATCAACCGGGGCACAAACACTTCCCGGTATCGAACCTTGACGATGTTCCTCCTCAGTCCTCACATCCAACAGTGTCCAGCCGTGCGCCAGCAGCTCCGCGATCTCATTCGGCTCGGCGAGATCGCAACCAGCGAATCTCATGTTCTCGGCCAGATAACCAAGCATGTTCACTGGATCCTTCGCAGAGGAGAAGGGGGGTGAGTAAGCCAGCTCGAGATTCGCCAGCTCCTCAACCGGCAAGCGCCCAGACATGGCGGTAGCCAAGATATCGATTCGTTTATCGACACCAGAACCGCCAACCGCCTGCGCACCGAGAATCATCCCGTTGTCAGGATCAAACAGCACCTTGATCGACATCGATTCTGCGCCGGGATAATAGCTAGCATGGTCCATGGGGTGAGTGCGAACAACTCGGTATCGGCGCCCGGCCGCCACCAATCGACGCTCGTTCCAACCCGTGGTGGCAGCGACCACCGAAAACACCTGGACGATGGCGGTCCCCAGTGATGGCACGTGGCGCGAAGCCCGACCACAGATGTGGTCGGCAACCCGTCTGCCTTGACGGTTTGCCACGTTCGCCAACGCAATCAGCGACATCGTATCACCTATTGCATCGAACTTTTCGACGGCATCACCAACGGCGTAGATGTCTGGGTCGCTCGTTCTATTTGCCTCGTCAACCGCAATCCCATCGTGGGCGCCAAGCGTGAGCCCGGCTATCCGAGCCAATCTAACGTCAGGACGGACGCCAACAGAGGCAACCACCAGCTCACCCTCGACCGCGCGTCCGTCATCGAGAATGACGCCCCATTCATGCACCTCAGCGACAGAGGTTCCTGTTATAACAGCGACACCGTGAGCAAGCAGCTCATCTTCTACCAGGATGGCGAGTTCAGGGTCGAGCGCGGGCAGCACCTGGGGAGCAGCCTCAACAACAGTTACCGCGAGCCCATGACGAGCAAGATTCTCTGCGGTCTCGAGACCAACGAACCCAGCCCCTACCACCACTGCACTGCGCGGTGTCTTCGAAAGATCGCCAACAAGGCGCCCGGCATCCTCAACCGTTCGAAGGAGGCGCATGCGTTCGTACCCTGGAATATCTAGTCCGATTGCCGATGCTCCCGGACTGAGAATCAACTTGTCGTATTCAATAGTCGTAACCTGTGCACTCTCGTGGTCCATGGACCGCACGCGAACATAATGACGTTCTCGATCTATCCCGACAACTTCAGTTCCAACTCGCACATCTAGACGGAAGCGAGCATGCAGGCGCGCCGGAGTCTGCAGCAGCAAGTCCTCCTCATCTTCGATCACTGAACCCACATAGTATGGGAGGCCACAATTTGCATACGAGACGTAGCCAGAGCGCTCCAGGACCGTAATAACAGCATGTTCATCGAGACGCCGCAGCCGCGTCGCTGCTGACATACCACCGGCTACTCCGCCGACAATGACAACACGTCGGGGCGCTAGTTCAATCGAGCCATCACTGGCATCAGGTTTGTGCATACCCCCAAGCGTATCTTGGCCCCACGCCAGGAAGGTCAGCTCGCCACCCGATCGGGACTTTCGGCCCTTCGACGAACGCTAAAGACATCCGTCAAAAAGCACGGCTAATCCTCGCCGGGCACAACCGCGACCCTTGGTCAAACGCAAGCACAAACCCGGTCTCTCAGGCAAGGTCGAGTGACCGCCTCCGACGCCCGATCCTCAACCAATAATGCAAGTAAGAGCATTGGCAAGCGCCTCTACCCGCGAGCACGCAAACTTCCTGCTCTCGTACACCACTGTGGGTATGCCCGATAAGTCGGGAATCTGGCAGTCGAACAACCCAACCTATGCGTGCGATCGCGCGCGTCAAACGTCACCGCACCACGAGCTCGCCGAAGCCACGTGAGTGGACAAGAAAGCTTCGCCGGTGCGGGCTGACGGGAGGTCACAAGAGATTCCCATAGAAACGTCAACCCAGCACTCCGTCCACTTCTCGGCCCTGTGTGACCGAGCTTGCAAATCATAGAAAGAGGCACATCGCTTGGACTCGTCGAAACGAGGCAACGTTCGTTGTGCGATGTAGGGACTCATGCGGCCTCTCCTTAGTCGCG
>JAJZXI010000069.1 GCA_021806545.1 Actinomycetes bacterium
CGTGTGAGCACACGCTTGGCGACCAAGGACTGCTCGGCTCTTCGTGTCGGTGTGAGCACACTTTGAACAACGCAGACTCGCGTAGGCGAGGTCAACGAAGATGAGTTCGACTGGACTCGTGGTGTTGTATTAAGGTCCCGTTTGCATCAGAGGTGGCGACCTCCGCGCGGCTGACCTGCTTGACCGGTACCAGAATCCTCAGTCCATTCATCGCCTTCTCCAGTTGTGTCGTCGGTGCCGAAAAGGGTGGCCGTCAGTGACGGCCGCGCCGGAGGACAAAGTTGCCGGCGACCATCGACAGCACTGGATCTCCTCCGTCTGGCAGTAGCTCAATTCTCGTCTTTAGGATACCGCGGTCGGGTTTCGAGCGAGAGGCTCGCGCCTCGATGACCTCGCAACGGAGCCATAGCCTGTCACCCGCATGCACCGGTGCGAGCCAGCGCAAAGTGTCCAGACCCGGCGAACCCAGGCTCGATGCAGGAGAGAGAAAATGGTTGACCAGCTCGCGCATCGCAATGGCGCAGGTATACCAACCGCTTGCGATTATCTCACCGTAGATGCTGCTACGCGCTGCGTCGGCATCGATATGAAATGGTTGTGGATCCCACTGCTTGGCGAAGGCGATCATCTCGTCCTGCTCGATGTCGATCGGACCGAACTTGTCACTCAGGCCTACAGGGTAGTCCTCGAAGAAGCGCGTCATCATAGGGTCATACTAGCGAGGCGCGCTTTGGCATCTGGGCTGACATAGCCACAAGGCGTGGACACTAGCGGCCGCGAGGAATTGTGACGCCAAGCTTCGCAGCGAGGTCATCGTCGCTTGGCTCAACCAGAAAACTACCGTCATCGAAGACGATGGTAGGGATTCGTGGCTCGGCACCCTGGAGTTCCCTGATCAATGCCTTGCCATCGGTATCGGTGTCGGTGTCGATCCATTCGAATTCGGTCGATGTCTGCACCAGGAGCGCCTTGGATCGCCGACAGTCTGGACACCAGTCGGCTCCATAGACTCGAATTGTCACCTGAACCCTCCTTCTACTTGTTCTGGCGATGCTGGACCTTTGTCTTGTCGCACCAGGTACTCCAGCATCCTGTCACATCCTATGAGGATTGGCTCGGCCGTCTCGCCTTGGCTCGTGCAGCGCCGTCGAGGATCACCTTCCTCACACGAACCTGTGTTGGCGTTACCTCCACGCACTCGTCGTCAGTGATGAGCTCGAGGGCTGATTCGAGGGTTAATGGAATAGGGGGCACCAGCCTTACGAGCTCATCGGCGGTCGATGAGCGCACGTTGGTAAGCTTCTTCTCCTTGGTGGGATTGACGTCCATATCCCCTGGCCTGGCGTTGATGCCGATCACCATTCCTTCGTAGACCTGATCTTGAGGTGATACGAAGAGTTCGCCGCGTTCTTGCAGGTTCAAGAGCGCATAGGTCATGGCAACACCCGTTCGATCGGAAACGAGACTGCCTTGGCTACGGGGCTTGATCTCTCCAACGACGGGACCCCACTTCTCGAAGGTATGGTGGATAATTGCACTTCCTCGGGTCGCTGACAGTAGTTCGCTTCGGATTCCAAGCAGCCCGCGGGAAGGTATAAGGTAACTCGCGCGAATCCAACCTGAGGCCATCTGGTGCATGGAATCAAGCGTTGCCCGCCGCATCGATACAATCTGAGTCAACGAACCGAAGTACTCCTCGGGAACGTCAACCTCAAGGAGTTCAAAGGGCTCCTGCAGCTGACCATCCACGACCATTGTGAGGGCCTTTGGTTTCGATACCGTCAGCTCAAAGCCCTCTCGGCGCATGAGCTCGATCAGGACGGCCAGTGCGAGTTCTCCTCGACCCTGCACCTCAAAGGTGTCGTTTCGATCTGTTGGTACCACCTTGATGGCGACGTTGCCGATGGTCTCTTGGGCCAGCCGAGAGCTGATGAGCCGAGCGGTGAGCTTCTTGCCCTCTTTGCCCGCCAGCGGTGACGTGTTGACACCGATGGTCATGGAGATTGCTGGCTCCTCAATGGTGAGAGCAGGTAGCCCGACAGGCGCCTCGGAATCAGCTATGGTCTCGCCAATATTGACATCCTCGAGCCCGGCGACGATGGCGAGTTCACCTGCCGCTACTTCGTCAACCGCCACTCGCTCAAGGTAGTGGGTGACAAATAGCTCGCCAAGCCGGATACGGGTCTGTGTGCCGTCAATGTGGATACGAGTAACACTAGCTCCGCGCTTGAGCGATCCAGCAAAGACACGACAGATAGCCAGCCTCCCAAGATAGGGCGAGGCATCGAGGTTCGTGACCTGCGCCTGTAGTGGAGCGTCCGGAAGCGCGAGAGGTGCGGGAATCGTCTCGATTATGGCTCGGAACAGTGGCGTGAGGTCTTGATCCAGACTATCCGGACCAAGGCCAGCCACTCCCTGCTTGGCGGAGGCATAGACGACGGGAAATTCAATTTGCTGCTCGTTCGCACCTAGCTCTATGAAGAGATCGAGGATCTCATCGAGGACCTCCTGTGGACGTGCGTCAGGCCGATCAACCTTGTTGATCACAACGATCACCGGCAGCTTTCGTTCCAGAGCTTTGCGGAGCACGAAGCGAGTTTGAGGGAGTGGTCCTTCAGCGGCATCGACCAACATCAAGACGCCATCGACCATGAAAAGCGCACGCTCCACCTCTCCACCAAAGTCGGCGTGACCTGGGGTATCGACCAGATTGATCTTGTAATCCTCGAAGAACACCGAGGTGTTCTTCGCAAGGATGGTGATACCTTTTTCGCGCTCAAGATCCATCGAATCCATCACCCGATCCTCGATAGCCTGGTTTTCGCGAAAAGCTCCGGATTGGCGCAGCAATTTGTCAACGAGTGTGGTCTTACCGTGATCGACGTGGGCAATGATGGCAACATTACGTAGTTCTTTTGGCACTGTGGTGAATACTCCTAGTCGTTCGGGCACGGTATTGTTGAGAGATGATGAGGTGGACGTGAGCTAGGTGCTGGTGCCTTTGTGAGCTCTCTTGAACTCACGCTCGACATCGAGCCAAGTGATCGGCTCGGGGTCCGCGCCCAGATCCTCCTGCTTTTGCGCCCTGTTCATTATAGCGATAGCAACCGTCCAAAGAATCCCGAAGTCGATGACCTTCGAGATCCCCCCGGCTAATTGCTGATCAGCGATCTCGGATATCCCAAAAATCAAGTGCACATTGGTCGCAAAGATTGGATAGAAGGAGTGGTGGGCAAAGATGAGGACGATCGCCGGAAACGAAGGCAGCAGACTCTGGGCGAAGAGATAGAACACTCGCCCGCCGGTCGAAAGCTTGCGGGTACCCGGATTGAGACGGAGAGCTGGAATCCACATCAACACGCCGGCGATAACGAAGACAACCTGGAGATAGACGTACACGACCAGTGATGTCGCCTGGGCTTGAACGATGATCGCGAGCATCGAGAGGGTAAACACGGTGCTATAGAGGATGGTCGTGAGAATAGGGGAGGTGAGCAGGGAGACCAAGGCATCGACAAATGGCGTCTCGGTCAGTTTGTGCCATAGCCAGTTCGGGGTGCCAAGCAGCAACAGCGGCACCGCGACGAGTTCGATGACCATGGTATGGGTGAGGTAGGCAAGGCTCGACACGTAACGGGCGAGTTCCAGTGACGGCCAGCTCTCCATCAGAGCGAGGATGACGAGGCCAGCGAGGAATTGTTTGCGCTGCCGGGGACTCACGACGTCTCGCAGACGCACCCGATCGGGTGAGTTGCCCAGTCGGCTTGCGACCCGTGGCACGAGCCTGAAGTAAAAAAGTCCTCCGAGCACGACGACGATAACCCCTCCGTACGGGGGAGTTATGCGAAGTACGGCTTCGCCAACTACGGTGCCTAGCACCATCTCCTCCCAGCGACACACCACTCCCCTTGTAAAGGGGCATAGCCAAGTCTAGGGTATCGCGGCCATAAACCATAGACTGGGTTCCCGGCTAGGTTGTGAGTGACGCTCGTGATCGCAGGATGGGTGTTCCTTTGAAGGCTCGATACCACAGTTGTTACGCGCGAGAGGAGATTGAAGGCAATGGCCATTGATCCTTTGATCCGCCTTGTGAACCTCTTCGAGCTGCTCAGTACCAGTAAGCAGCCGCTGACCCAGGAGACGATTACCGACCTTGTTCCTGGTTTCCCTACCAGCCCTGCCGCGCGAGCGCGAGCCTTTGAAAGGGCCAAGGCCAGCCTTCGAGAGATTGGCATACCCGTCAGGACGGTCACCCTGCCCGGGCGTTCACAGGTTGGCTATCGGATCGATCCCGAGGATTTTGTTCTTGATCTTGATCTCACTCGGTCCGAGTGGGCGGCGCTCGAGGCGGCGCTGGGTTGCGCGGTCTTTGTTGGGCAGCACGGCCGGCATTTTGAGAGCCGACTTGGTCTGTTGTATCGTCAGGTTGCGCCAATTGTGTGGGATATGGGCGGGATCGCTCGCCTGGAGCCTCTCCTTGCGGAGGCAGTCGCCGCGTCGCGTAGGATACGCTTCAGCTACCGAGGGCGAACGCGCGACGTGTACCCCTTCGGCGTACTCATCCGATGGGGTCATGCCTATCTCGTTGCTGACGAGGATGGTCAGCACAAAAGCTTTCGGACCGATCGAATCGGAGGGCCCTACGAGCTCGGGCCCCATGTGACCCAGGCGCGTCCTAAGGACCTTCGATCCGCGTTGCCCCCGCACCCATGGTTACTCGAGATCGACCAGCGAGTCGAGGTTACTCTTATGGGTTCGCGAGGGCAGCTCGACCAGCTTGGAGCTACCGTCAGCGGATCGAGTGCTTCTCACGAAGATTGCTCGGTGGGTACGGTCGAGGTGTCGAATCTCGGGGTGTTCTTGGCCGATTTGGTGATGGAGAACCCTCCGGTGGTCCCGGTACACCCTATCGAGATTCGCGAGCGGTTTATCCGCCACATCAAGGAGGTCATAGAGGGACTCGGCGATAACTTCAATGTCGTTTGTGCCGTCGAGCCTTTCGTGGGGTCTACGGCATCCGTCGGTCCCAGTCCGAGCAGACGCACACTCGAGGAGCGCTTTGCTGCTGTTCAAGGTTTGTTGGCGTATCTGCGTATCAATGGCGGGTCTGCAACGATTCATGCGATGAGCGAGGCCGCTGGTTTGCCAGCGACTGAGGTTGTGGAGCTGTTGGAGTCTGCCTCGCTTGCTGGACTCCCGCCGTACAGCCCTGACGTGCTCCTCGATGTGGTCGTCGATGAGGAGCTTGACGTGGTGGAGGCTTCGATCGACACCGAACTGGGCCGCGCGCACCGTATTGACGTGGTGGAGGCGATGACCGTGCTCGCCACGCTTGAGGCAGTGACGAGCCTGTTTGAGGATGAAGACCGTGAGCTCGGCGGTGCGGCACACAAACTGAGACTGGCGATTCAAGCCCAGCTCGTACGGGCCGGAGATGTGGTGAACCTGGAGAGCCCCCCCGATTCGCTGGCGCTCCTGCGCAGAGCCATCGTGGCCTCGCAATGCGTGGAATTCGACTATACGGACGCTGAGGGAAGACCAACGCATCGACACGCGGTGGCGCTCAACATTCTCGTCGTTGCCGGACGGT
This sequence comes from Actinomycetes bacterium, assembly GCA_021806545.1. Classification (GTDB taxonomy): domain Bacteria; phylum Actinomycetota; class Acidimicrobiia; order Acidimicrobiales; family Acidimicrobiaceae; genus Ferrimicrobium. Next base: position 5,591 of record JAJZXI010000069.1, read on the forward strand.
GGTATCTTTTCGGTCTCTTCCAGGGCAAGGAGCGACACTTTCGCATCGACCGCATGCGTGAGATTACCCTCGTGTCGTTTGATTCGTGCCACGATGCTGGCGCGATTCGGGCCGCGCGTCTATCTCTTGACCGACTTGACCCGCTGGGCGTGCGCTCCAAAGGCTCCCCGACTCGATTACGCCTGGGAGCCGATCAGATTGCCAAACTTGAATCAATCACAGGGGGCGTATTTGATGTCGATGGCGACGAGATCGTCGTCTATGGCTTTCGGGACGAGTGGATGGCACGCCTTGTGTTGGCACTTGGCCCAGGGGTACGCGGCGTGGTGCGTCAATCCGTGTTCGATATGATTCGTGCAGTGGGCGCCAAGCTTTTGGCACGTTGCGAAGATTCGCTCGTCGAGGGCGATGGCTCCTCTGCCATATGTGCGCCTGATGCGCAAACTTGAGTCGAGAGAATTGGGGTAATCGCGTTGGAGTCCGTCAGGATTATCGAGGCACTCAAACGGGTCCGCCATGGACTACTGGCGACCATCACGCCCACGATGTCGGTGCACACCGTGCTCGTCAATCCTTTCTGGGTCGAGGGCTCGCAGGCGGTCGGGGTTTTCTCACGTCGTCGTGCGCAAAAGATCGTCAATCTTTCCCATTGTGCGTCCGCAACGATCACGCTGGTGGAGGGTTCGAGGTATCTCTCATTGATGGGATCGGCGAGTGTGGTTGAAACCCAGGTCGACGTCGACGCCTGCTTCGAGGCGTTTCATGAGAAATATCAACGCTCCCCTGTGCAGGCACCGGATCGTGTGCTGATCCTCTTGCGCGTCGAGCGGACGCTCGGTTTGCTGGGCGTGCGATAGTGTGGACACGATACTCCTGGAGAAGAGAGGCTGAGGCCGAAGTGGGGACGGTTCTTGGTACAACTGTTGGAAGCGGAGGCGCTTTGTCGGCGGTGAACCTATACTTCCTATTTGATAACAGTTTTCGTGTGTGGACATGGGACGATAGCTGATTGGATGGAGATACACCCAAGGCTGTTGTGATCAGCGAGCATCGGAGGTGAGGTAGAGATGGTCCAAGCTCAGACCCGACAGCCCTTGTCGGCTGGCCGGGCATCGGTGGGCCGAGCCGCTGATGATCAACTCGGCGGGGCGGTATCGTTGATTTTGGCGATGATGCCGGTGGTCCGAACGATCAAGGCACGCGCCGGGACCTGCCAGATGCACGGCATGTCGATTACCCCGCGTCACATGCAGGTGCTGATGCAGGTGTTTTTGGTGGGCCATGTGACAGTCAGTGAGCTTGCAGATCAGGTACGTCTGAGTCTGGCAAGCACGTCATTGATCGTGTCGCAGCTGGCACTCGTTGGTTTACTCGAGCGCCACGAGGATCCCCAGGATCACCGACGCACCGTTGTCAGCCCTGGCCCAGATTACGACCAGTTTGTCACCGATGTGTTGGTTCAGCATTTCGCCCCGTTGATGAAGGCGTTATCGGCTCTCGGCGGCGAAGACAGGGCTAACCTGAACCGTCTTGCTCATCTGTTATCGTCCAAGTTGATTGAGATGCTTGATGAAGGATTGTGAACAGGTTGTCTTGACCACCAGGAATATCCACTTCTTGGCTGAGGTTGTTGACGCTGGCAACGCAACGCGTATTGATGGGAGTGAACATTGAGTCGTTTTTTTGAACAGCTTGGTCTGTTCACCGTTCGCTTCAGATACGCCATCGTCGTTGTGTGGATTGCTGGTCTCCTTGCGGCGCTCGCGTTTCTCCCGTCCTTGGGATCGGTCGTCCAGAATAACTTCTCCAACTTCCTGCCAACGAACTCCCCTTCGATCAAGGCAGCTCAGCTCGCGGATGTTTTTCAAAAAAGTACCGATTCCACGGTGGTGGTAGTCGCCGACGATCCTCATCATGTTCTTACCTCAGCCGATACCAGCTACTTGACACATCTCGCCCGTGAGCTCAAGACGGTTCCTTCGGTAGTGAGATCGAATGTGGCTGCCATCTCCCAGAATGGAAGGGCCGAACAGATTGAAGTCGTATCATCAACCTCTCAGTTCAATGATATTGGCATCAAATCTCTCGTCAACGATATGGCCGCCAAGCTCAAAGCCAGTCCCGCTCCAGCCGACCTGCAGGTGCATCTAGCCGGTACGGTCGCGACTGCAGTAGCGCAAGCCGATCAGAATAATTCGAGCGCGAGTGCAACGCAGGGGTTCTCGGTGCTGTTCATTCTCGTCCTATTGCTGATCGTCTTTCGATCGATTCTCGCCCCGTTCCTTACGTTGTTGCCTGCCTTCATCGTCTCATTGCTTGCGGGCCCAGTGGTGGCCCGGCTGACCTCAGTGCTGCATTATCAGGTATCGAGCGTGACCCAGCTGCTCATGATTGTGCTGGTGTTGGGTGCCGGCACAGATTACGGTCTGTTTCTGGTGTTCAGGACGCGGGAGGAGCTGAATCGCGGGCGCGGTACCCGCGAGGCGGTTGAGCACGCCCTCTCGAAGGTGGGTGAGTCGATTACCTTCTCAGCACTGACGGTCATTGCGGCGGTGCTGATGCTCATCACGGCGACCTTTGGCTTCTATCGTGGTCTTGGCTACCCCCTAGCCATTGCAGTCATGTTGATGTTGCTCGCTGGCCTCACGTTGCAGCCTGCGCTATTGGCGATCTTCGGGCGAGCGGCGTTCTGGCCCAGCCACAAGGCAACGAAGCGACCGCAGGTGAAGTACGGCCTGTGGGGCAGGGTTGCCGGTAGGCTCGTGATGCGACCGGTGGTGACGCTGCTCATTGGGGTTGCCTTCTTCGGTGTCCTCGCGTTCTTCGCGCCCCTGAATCGTCCGTCGGGTTTTGCAAGCAACACCTCTGCTCCAGTTGGAACAAATGCCTATTACGGCAATCGAGACCTGGCCACGTACTTCCCGAAGGCGTCGTTCAACCCGACCGAGTTGATCTTTCGCTTCTCCTCGCCAATCTGGAGCCATATCCAGACGCTTGAGACGCTTCAGGCAGACATCTCACACTCGTCCCTCTTTACTCAGGTAGATGGAGCGTTAAACCCCGCCGGGGTTGCGCTTCCAGTCAGCGATCTGGAACACCTGCATGCGACACTCGGGTCAGCCTCGAAGCTTCCCCAAGTGCCTGCCCGCCACCTGGTTGCTGGTGGGTTGTACCAGCTCTATCGAGCGACGAGTAACTACGTGAGCCCTCGTGGGCACGAAGTGCTGTTCGAAACCACCTTGAGGGCTGGCTCGCCGGGACAGAATCCGGCGATCAATGCGGTGCCTTCGATCCGTTCCTTCACCGCTCAGGTAGCTCACCAGGTTGGAGCGACAAAATCGGGTGTAGCTGGCCAGGCACCCGCATCATATGACGTATCGTCGGCATCGAATCACGATCTCGTCCATATTGTACCGCTGGTCATCTTGATCATCGCTATCTTGCTTGCACTGGTTCTGCGTTCGGTTGTAGCGCCGATCTTTCTGGTGGTGAGCGTTGGCCTCTCGTTCTTTGCGGCCCTCGGAGTGGCGGTATTGATCTTCATGGAGATTGGGAGCCATAGCGGGTTGATCTTCATCTTGCCCTTCATGCTCTTCCTCTTCCTCTTGGCGCTGGGCGAGGACTACAACATATTGGTCATGACACGGATACGTGAAGAGTCACACCACCGCACCATCAAAGAAGCGGTCGTTGCGGCGATCGGCGCTACAGGACCGGCAGTGACTTCGGCGGGCATGGTACTAGCCGGTACCTTTCTCGTCCTCGGTCTTGCGTCCGCGGGGCAAGCGGAGGTTGAGGAGATCGGCATCTCCTTGGCGCTAGGAGTATTGATGGACACCTTCTTGGTGAGAACGCTATTGGTTCCTTCAGCGGTCGTGCTGTTGGGCAGGTGGAGCTGGTGGCCGTCCAAGCTGAGCGATCTGGAGTCGGAGGTTGATCCCAACGAATTCGACTCCTCCGTAGCAGCTGATCAAGACGATCTCGAACCAGAGGGGCAGTTCACCTGAGGTGCGAGGAGAGGTCTTTGCCGAGGTCAGCGCACCAACGAAGGTAGCAACGGTATGGATAGACAACCCTGAACGCATTAACGCGATGTCTATTCACATGTGGCGCCGCTTCGTCGAGGTCCTTGAGGGGCTCGCGGGCGATCAGGACGTACGGGTGGTTGCAGTGCGAGGTGTCGGTGGCAATTTTTGCTCCGGCGCTGACCTCGGTGAGTTCGATGACCATCGGCAGGGCGCGGACACTCTGATCTACGATCGCCGAACCGAGTCGGCCCTCGTCGCCGTGCGCGAGATGGCAGTGCCGGTGGTCGCCTTTGTCGAGGGCTACTGCCTCGGTGGAGGACTGAGTATCGCGGTCGCGTGCGATCTCGTCTATGCGGTCCAAGGAGCGCGGTTTCAGATCCCGGTCGCGAAGATGGGTACCGCGTATCCCGATGGCGCACTCGAGCGGCTCCGTGAGAGAGTGGGATATGCACAGGCGCTCGCGATGATTGCCACGGCGGCGCGTCTAGATGTCAGCGATGCCCTAAGGATCGGGCTTGTCACCGAAGCGTTTGACTCCGGTGAGCAAGTCGTTGAGGCGATCAAACGTATTGCTTCACTCGCTCCGCGATCGATCGCCGCTGCTAAAGCCGCTTTGAATGGTCGACTTTCTGAAGAAGAGCGATTGGCCATATTCTCCAGCCAGGATTACGCGGAAGGCCTTTCGGCTTTTCGTGAACGTCGCACGCCTCGCTTTCGTGGCATTTAGGCTAGCGATAGCGGCGCATGCTACAGTAGACATAGTTCACGTAAGGGGGGGAAATTATGAAAGTCGAACTCAACGTCTTAGATTTCTTGTATCGAGCAGTCGAGGTCTTCCCTCAGCGGCTCGCTCTTGTCGATGATCCAGGGGTTCAGGGCACGCTCGGCAGACTGACCTATGCGGAGATTGGGCAACGAGTAAAGGGTATGGCCTCCACCTTGGATGCGATGGGCTACAAGGTCGGGGACCGGATCGGTATTGTCTCGCCGAACGCAGGAAAGTTTCTGATTTCGTACTTTGGTGTCTCCGGGTACGGACGTATTCTCGTACCGATCAATTATCGACTCAACGCCGAAGAGGTGCAATACATAGTTGGCCATTCGGGGACGAGGTTGCTTCTGATCGATCCCGAATACGCCGACGTCTTCAGCGGTGTCAAGGTCGAGCAAAAGCTAATTCTCGATGGGACGGAGGATAAGGAACTCTTTGCGCCGCTGCGAGAAGGTGCCTCGGTTCCAGAGTGGTTAGGCGATGAGGATTTTGCCTGTTCTATCAACTACACCTCTGGTACTACCTCGCGGCCCAAGGGTGTTCAGATGACACACCGGAACGCATGGCTGAACGCCTCAACGCTCGGTTGGCATACAACGGTGACCGATCGGGACGTTCTTTTGCATACCTTGCCAATGTTCCATTGCAACGGTTGGGGAATGCCCTATGCGGTTACGGGAATGGGTGGAACCCACGTGGTTCAACGCAAGATTGACGGAGAGAGCATCCTTTCAAATGTCGAGCAAGAGGGAGTCACGTTGGCCTGTGGGGCGCCGGCGGTTTGGGCCGCGACATTGCAGGGTGCTGAGAAGCGAGCAAGCGAGGGACGCACGATACCTGGGCGAGATCTGATGCGTGTCGTGGCTGCTGGTGCGCCACCACCGTCTCGCACGATCGAGCGGATTCAAGGTGAGCTTGGGTGGGAGTTCATCCAAATTTATGGTCTTACGGAGACCTCCCCGTTGCTGACGGTGAACCGAAGGCTCAAGGAGTGGGATTCGATGGACCGGGCTGAGCTCGCGCGTAAACTGGCGATGGCGGGAACGCCAAGTATCGGCGTGAAGCTAGCTGAGGACGCGGATGGAGAGGTTTTGGCCCAAGGAAACCAGATTTTCAAGGGCTACTGGGAGCAGCCTGAAGAGTCGGCAAAGGCTCTTGCCAACGGATGGTTTCATACCGGTGACGGTGGTCTGTATCAAGATGGCTATCTTCGTATCCTTGACAGGAAGAAGGATGTCATCATTACTGGTGGCGAAAATGTCTCTTCGATCGAAGTAGAGGATGTCCTCTTTCAACACCCTTCGGTGGCCGAGGTTGCCGTGATCGGGGTGCCCGATCCGAAGTGGGGCGAGACGGTGAAGGCGTTGGTGGTGCTCAAGGCGGGAGCGACCGCTACCGAAAAGGAGCTTCAGGACTTTTGTCGGGAGCGCCTTGCGCACTTCAAGTGCCCGACTTCGGTCGAGTTTCGTGATGAACTTGCACGGACGGCGACCGGTAAGCTTCAAAAGTTCAAGCTGAGAGCACCATATTGGGAGGGCCACGACCGCCTGGTCAACTGAGCACGGCGATCCTGTTACAGATCGGTGATGCGTTTGAAGCGCTCTCGGTAGGTGTTGTTGGCTGGGTCCCGCGCGACGTCGCAAAGCCGTGCAAGAAGCTTCTGGTCCGCGTCGCTGGCGTCGCTCGCGAGCCCATAACTCGATACGTATTGGCTTTGATGACAGGCGAGGGCTTCTGCCTTCGAGCGAAGGTGATCCTTCGTGATGGTCTCGCTATGGTCCTCGCTATCGGCCTCAAACAAGAGCAATGCACTCGGCCTCGTCGGCGCACCGGTCAGCTCGGGCCAAAAGCTCGCATCGCGGGCTTGGACGATGGCATCAATGGTGACTTCGCCTGCGATCCGATGGTCTGGATGCAGGCGGTATCGCTTCCACGGATCATGCGTGATCACCACGTCAGGGTGTAGGGATCTTAGCAGCGCAACGAGGCGCATGATGAGCTCAGGAGTGGCTCTGAGCTCTCCGTCGATCTGCTGAAAGAAGCTGGGTGGGTCCGCGCGAAGGACGTGGGCTGCATCGCGGGACTCATTTTGACGAGCAACGGCGAGGGCCAGCTGATCCTGGCCGGAACTCCAACTACCGCGACGTCCGTCAGTCAAGATACCGATATGGACCCGGGCGCCGTACTGAGTCCACTTGGCGAGTGTCGCCCCACATCCAAACTCAACGTCGTCGGGATGGGCACCGATCGCCAGCACGCTCGCCGGGGTAGGAAGATCGGCGGTGGTGTCGGTGTCGGCAGCCACTAGGTACGAAGCAATCCCGTCGCGCTGACCGGTCATAACAGCCTCCATAGCTCTGCTTCGGGAAAGATCTCTTGAGCGAGGATCAGATCGTTGGGCGTGTCAAGGTCCATTGCATTCGGACAGGGCGCAACCCTCACCTCGAGTTCTTGGGCCCTGGCGGCACGTACATGATTGGAGAATGAGTTGAGACCGAATGAGAAAATGGGCTGACCAAAGGAGATCGGTACGCGAAGAAGGTTCGTTCCTGAGAGATGGGTATCTGGAGTGATGAGACATTGGCGGTCGAACGGCCCCAGCTGATGGGCTCCAAGATCCACGAGGAATGGGAGATCGTTGGGGATGACGATGGCGGCTTGGTACGAGCACAGCTCGGGGGCGGACCGTGCCGCCGCTAGCGCGCTATTGAGATCGTCGCCGTGCTGCTGAATTGTCTTGATGTCGAGTAGCTGTCCCTCGGAAACTGCAGCGCGATTTTCGGCGAGCATGAAGAGGTTGTCGTTCCCTACGATACCTCTGACTCGCTCAAGACAATAGCGCGTGAGACGCTGTCGCTGCTCCCGCGACAGCATGGCGCTGAGACGGGATTTGGATGTTGCGGGATCGCCCTGCAAGACCAGGTAGGCGACGTCAAAGGATTCGTCAGACACGGCCACTATCCTAGCCAGCCCTGGGAGTTCAAGGCCATCGGCCATTGTTCCGATGCATTGACGCGTACACCTTCGCTGTGGCCTCCCACCCTCCCTGACCCGTGAGGGGATGCTGACGGCCCCGAGCGCTCGGTGTACCTTTGTCCTTGACCAAGGACGCCACTCGTTTACCCGTATGTTCTTGGCACCGGCTTTGCAAGAAGGGACCGATCAGCTATC
>JAJZXI010000070.1 GCA_021806545.1 Actinomycetes bacterium
CCGAAAGAGGTCACTCACCTGTGCGAACCATAGCCGCATTGCACTGCCAGCAAATACACCAATTGCCTGACAGCACATGCGTATTTGCGACTGCAATTATCCATCTCTCCCTCAGAGGTGCCACCACATCACCTGCCCTAGCACCGGAGTCACCGACTGAGCGAAGGCCTTCAGGGCCGGCATAATTGACAAACCACCACCCACCGACTACGATAAGAGGCGCAAGGGGTAAGCCTTTAGAGTCTCACTAGCTGAGTTCAAGACAACATCAAAGGGGGAGTGATGGCCAATGATGGCGCAACGATTGAGGCGTTGTTTTCGGAGGGGAGAAAATTCGAACCCCCGTCTCACCTGAAAGAGACTGCGGCGATCAATTCTGCCGATATCTACCGTCAAGGTGAGGACTATGAGCGTTACTGGGCCGAACAAGCCGAACGCATACGGTGGAGGAGACGCTGGGACAAGGTGCTTGACTGGTCAAATCCTCCCTTCGCGCGGTGGTTTGACGGAGCTACGCTCAACGTCACGGAGAGCTGTCTTGACCGCCACGCCGCGACGACGCCGGATAAAGTCGCCTACTACTTCGAGGGCGAAGAGGGCGATACCCGGACGCTCACCTACGCCGCGCTGCTCGGTGAGGTGTGCAAGCTTGCCAACGGTCTCTCTTCCCTCGGAGTCACCAAGGGCGATAGAGTGGCCATCTATATGGGGATGGTCCCTGAATTTCCCGTTGCACTGCTTGCGTGCGCTCGAATTGGGGCAGTCCACTCGGTGGTATTCGGTGGCTTCTCCCCCGAAGCCCTCGCCGATCGCATCAACGATGCGCAAGCAAAGGTCCTCATCACCTGTGACCAGTCCAGACGCAAGGGACAGCTCGTAGAGCTCAAGGCCTTCGCCGACCGCGCACTCGAGAGTGCACCCTCAGTCGAGCATGTCGTAGTCGTCGAGCGCACGGGCAACGCTGTTGCACTCAAGCCCGAGCGCGACATCACCTACGCCGCGCTGACGGCTGACCAACCGAGCACTCGCGAAGCGACGGAGACCTCGAGTGAAGATCCTCTCTATATCCTCTACACCTCCGGCACAACCGGGCGACCCAAGGGGATCTTGCACACGACGGGGGGGTATCTCGTCGGCGTCGCCACCACTCACGCAGAGGTCTTCGATCTCCGCTCCGACGACGTCTACTGGTGCACCGCCGACATCGGCTGGGTAACTGGCCATAGCTACATCGTCTATGGTCCGCTCGCGAACGGGGCAACCAGCGTCCTATACGAGGGGGTTCCCGACTATCCGGACAAGGATCGGTACTGGTCGATCATCGAGAAGTACAAGGTAACTCAGCTCTACACCGCACCTACGTCGATCCGGACCTTTATGAAATGGGGCACGGAGTTTCCTGATCGCCATGACATGTCCTCCCTCCGCATCATCGGAACCGTTGGCGAGCCGATCAACCCTGAGGCATGGATGTGGTACCGGCGGGTGATCGGGCACGACCGCTGTCCAGTAGTCGACACCTGGTGGCAGACCGAGACTGGTAACATGATGATCTCACCGCTGCCCGCGGTAACGGCGACCAAGCCGGGGTCGGCGACCATCCCTCTTCCAGGTATCGGGGCCGATATCGTCAATGACGACGGTGACTCCGTCCCGCTCGGCGGCGGAGGATACCTCGTTCTCACCCATCCTTGGCCAGCAATGGCGCGAACCATCTTCGGTGACCCAGACCGGTTTGTGGAGACCTACTGGACCCGGTTCTCCGATCCTGGAGCCGGTGTTTGGCGCTACTTCGCTGGCGACGGTGCCAAGCGTGACGAAGATGGCTATTACTGGCTCCTCGGACGGGTCGACGACGTGATGAACGTCTCCGGACACCGCATCTCGACGCTCGAGGTTGAGTCTGCTCTGGTCGATCATCCTGCGGTCGCGGAGGCGGCGGTCATAGGACGCAACGACCCGATCACCGGTCAGGCAATCGCTGCGTTTGTCACCTTACGCTCGGGGGTTGAAGGCAATGAGACCCTTCTGCTCGAGCTGCGCGACCACGTAGCCGACAAGATCGGAAAGATCGCGCGTCCTGCCTCAATCGTCTTTACCGATGAGCTACCCAAGACTCGCTCCGGGAAGATCATGCGGCGGCTGCTGCGTGACATCTCCGAACAACGCAAGCTTGGGGACGTCACTACCTTGGCCAATGCCGATGTGGTGCAGGAGATCGCCAATCGTGCTCAATCGATGAGGGCTTCGACTGAGGAGTAGCAGCCACCAACTGCCATGATTCCAAGAGGACAAAGGGGGGGTGTCCAGGTGTATGAGAGCGTGCGCTGTCGAACGGTGCATCAAAGGCCGCCGTGATTCGGTCTGGTCGTATCAGTGTGCGCGGCTGTTCTCGGTACGTGTGCGAAGGGGGTGCATGGCCATTGTTGGGGTTGGGTAGTGCGATCGTGGCGTTTGAGTGGTCGACGGGCAGGATGTCCCGGTCACGTCGCTGGCGTCCTGTCATGAGTTCGCAGTCTAAGAAGCCGCAACGGATCCTAGCCACGAGATGCCTGTGCATCAGCTGCAGGCCACCGATCACCCGCGTCGGAGGTCGCGATCCGGGAGCGAAAAGGCGACCATGAATCCAACCGCAATTGACGACCAAAGGGGGAAGCCTATTGAACAAACTCATGCAGTCACACACCTATACCTAAGTCGAGGGGACGATGACGGCGCACGCTGGAGTAGCATCCAACAACTGAGTGCGCAATTATAGCCAGTAACCAGATCTACAACAATTATCGTGTCTCAAACACAAGAAAGGGCAATACATGTCAGCAAAGGAAACTTTTGCAGATCCCGGCCATTGGGCCGTGACCGCATTTTCAGCTACATCGCTCATGTTGGGCATCATCAATGCGCATCTCATCAATGCGACAGCAATCGGTATCATCCTTCCAACTGCCTTCATCTTTGGAGGGCTTGTTCAAGTCATCGTTGCGGTAATCGAAGTAAGTAGGGGCAGTACGTTCGGCGCAGTAGCGTTCGGGACATACGGTCCGTTCTGGATTATCCTGGGGCTCTACCTGCAGTTCTATGCCAAGACGGTCAGCCCGGCAAGCGCAGGGACTACCTTGGCACTGTTCCTATGGATGTTTGCGATCATCTCGCTGTATCTCTTCATCGCATCGTTGAAGACCGACGTGGTGCTCGCCATCATCCTCTTCTTGCTTGTAGTGACGTTTGTCTTGCTTGCCCTTGGCGCTGGAATGAACTCCACCGGGCTCACTGAGACGGGTGGCTGGACCACGATCATCTTCGCGATCCTTGGCTTCTATCACGCTGCCTCGGGCACGATCAGCTCCACCTGGGGCAGGGTGCTCCTGCCATTGGGGCCGTTGACACCCAAGAAGAGCGAATAACCGCAAACCTCTAGTGCAATATAGCTAACAAGCCGGCCGGAGCCTTAATAGGGCTCCGGCCGGCTTGTAATCTACCTCCGGCTGCGACACCGGCGAAAGAGCACCGTGCTCCGCATCTACGATACTCATCCCTCTCATACCCGTCATTGATCTCACCCAGGAGTCCGTGGACCCGTGAACGATCGGCTCCAGTTCGCTCCCCAACTGCCCAACTCGTGTAGTGATGGTCTCGAGAAGGCCCACATAACCCCACTTCGGGCTTCGGATGTGCAATCGACAACCTACGTGGTACCATCATCGAGATCCATCTCGCTAAGGCATCCCCTCACGGACGCACTCGCTAGAGGATCCCTGAACCCGACCGACCACATCCGAGTCCAACAAAGAGTACCCCTTGCAAGTCCCCGGCGTGCTCTGTTCCGTGGTGCCCGACGGAAGCCCCAACGCTTCATGTTGCGAAAACTAGCGGCCATGCACGGGTCCTTAATCCTCTCACCTGAGGAGATTCACCCTCATGACCAACCGACGCAACGACTTTGACATATCGCGAACTCCTCAACGACATCCCTTTCGCCACGAGACATCAAACAGTCCGTCCTGCAAGCCCCCCATGGGTTGGCAGATTGCGGTCAGAACACCTGACAAGTTTCACGACAAAACACACTAGGGTGAGGCGGTGACTCTGTTACGCATCAGCTGGCATGCAGGCTCTAGCGGCCTTGGCGGGAGGTCGTAATCCTTTGGGGCGGCCACGGCTCACCGAGAAAAGGCGCGCACAAATCTTGGAGGCTGCCGTGCGCGTAATTAGCGCGAACGGCCTCTGCGACGTGAACATTGCAATGGTTGCCTTAGAGGCGAAGATGAGCCCTGCGCTGGTACTTCACTATTTCGGCACAAAAGACCGTCTACTCGAGGATACCCTGCTCTACTCCGAAGACCGATTCTACACTCGGGTTACCGAAGAACTGAATGCATCCGAAGGGTCTCAGCAACGCCTGGTGCGCTTGCTCAAGTTGACTTGCCTGACGCCCTCCGATGCCACCTCCGAAACATATGACGACTGGGTCCTCTGGGTCGAGCTATGGGCTCGTTCGCTAAGGGACACCACGCTTGCTGAGGAGCGATCGCTTCTCGACCAGCGTTGGCGTCAGCTCATAGCCGGAATCGTAATGGACGGGATCCAACAAGGCGACTTCACGCACCCGGACCCCTTGGAGTTTGCCGTATTGCTGGGCGCTCTCATTGATGGACTTATGATCCAGATTTTGCTAAACGACTCAACGGTAACTGCATCGTGGGCACTAGACAGATGCCTGAAGTTCTGCTCCAAAGAACTGGCGTGGGAGACCGGGGGCCTCAGCGTAGACCAGGATCTCACTGACAAAGCTCGCTAACCAGCCACATCTCGGCTCGGATTGACCACACAGGCAACGTCAAACTTAAGCAGGCGACGTCAAGACGGACGTCGGCCAAGAAGCGCTGCCTGGCAGCTTCTCTGGCTCCATCCTACCTACCCCAGCCGCGCTTGGAATGTGGATGAGTCAGGGAAGCAGCTAAATCTCTGTGCATTCCGCTGATAGCTGTGATCGTTCACCAGTCAGCTACCGTACCTGCTATACGTAACGTTGGTCTCTCCACGCAAGGGCTGCCTTTAGCCCCTTCGAGCGAGCAATCTCATCGAACTCCTTTTGTGCGGGAGAGTTGGCAGCGTTGAGAATCGCCGAGAGGTTCAGATTCGCATTCACGGCCTCGCGGATCCCCATCGCCTCGTAGGCACGGTTCAGTGCCATCTTGGTCAATCGGAGGGTCGATAAGGGGGCTGCAGCGATTCGTTCAGCAATGCGAGTTGCCTCGCGCTCGAGCTCGCCAGTCGAGACGACCATGTTGACAAGCCCAAAACGTGCTGCGTCAGAGGCGTCGAGGGTGTCACCAGTAAAGAGCAACTCGCTCATCTTCTTCTGGCCGAGCACAAAGGGCATCAGCAATGTCACCGGTCCAGATCCGTAACGGATCTCAGGCTCCCCAAAGTGCGCTCCTTCATCCGCGATGACAAGGTCACATGCCATGGCGATCTCACACCCTCCACCGAGACACCATCCCGATACCACCGCAATGGTTGGCTTTGGCAGCTCCCAAAGCTGCATCGTCACAGCGACATCCAGAGACAGAACTCGATGCCAGCCATCCGCCCCTAAGGTGCCGACCTCAGCCTCCTCCTCGAGGTCATAGCCAGCACAGAATGCCCGCCCAGCTCCCTGCACTAGCACAACTTTGACCCCGTCGTCACCTAACGCTCTGTCCAGGGCTTGCCCAAACTCTCTGACCAGTTCCTCACTGAGTGCATTGAGCTTGTCGGGACGATTGAGAGTTAACCATGCCGCACCCCGCCTGCGTTCGTAACCTACAAGACTCATATCACGCACCCTCCTCTCCTCTGTCTGGTCACACGTTTCCAACCTCAACGAGGGCGTCTACCGCCACCGCTCCATCGTCGGTGAGCACCACTGGGTTGACATCAACTGCACCAACCTCGGGGTGTTCGATCGTTAGCTGAGACAACGCGAGGATCAACTGTAGCAGGTCAACGTAGGCGGGTCTAGCTATCTCCCCAGCACCGGGAAGACGAGCTATGAGGGCTTCCGCATCTTCTGGAGTGACCGGAGCAAGCCACGTCGCCGAGGCGCCAAGAACCTCAGCCAGTGTGCCCCCAATACCGATCGAAAGCACCGCTCCGAAGGTGGAATCACGATGCATACCGCACATAACCTCCCGTCCCGGTGGCACTTGGTGTGCCACCAGAGCGCTCCCACCAAGGTGCGCAACGACATCCGAGACCTTCTCGGCGTCGGTGATTCCTAGGATGACGCCACCACCCACGCTCTTATGCGCTGGTCCATCCACCTTTACCACCACCGGAAAGCCCAACTCCTCGGCGGCTCGAGCCGCCTCAGTGGGCGAATGCACGCGGCGAAATGGAGAAAACCTCACCCCATAGCGCTGCAGGATCGTGGCGGACTCCCATTCAGGCAGCGTCCCTGGACGCATCAGATCAGCAATGTTGACAGTAGGGAAAGGCGATGGTGGGGCGTTCCCTGGGATTCTTGCATGCCAACCCGCCACGGCAGCAAGTGCGCCCAATGCGGTCCGAGTACCGCGGAGTAGCGGTATGCCTGCTTCGTTGGCGACTCTTGCGACGGCATCAGGAGCGTCAACGCCGATGGTAGTGAGCACAGCGGGAAAGATCGACGTTCCGTCGGTGGCGGCGGCAAGTGCCTCCACCACCTGTTGGCACCACTCCTGATCCCTCGGTCCTCGATAGCGAGTGATCTCGATTGCCGCCACAACGATGTCGTACGCATTAGCCTCACATAAGACTTGAAAGGTTCGTGGAAAGACTCGATCGACCTCATCGATGGCCCAAACGTCGAGTGGGTTTTGAGGTCGAGTAAGGTTGGGAAACTCGTCATGCAAAGTCTTGGCCGTGAACTCAGGCAAGGGGGCAAAGGACAATCCGGTACCCTCTGCTAGGTCTGCGATAAGCCCGACCTCACCCCCTGACTCGCCTACTACCGCGACACGACGTCCCCGAGGACGCTGACGACGCCCCAGAACCGCCAGTGTCTCCACCAGCTCCGTCATATCAAAGACCTCGATGGCTCCATAAGCAGCCAAAAAGGCAGAGAAGCTCCGAGCTGATCCCACTATCGCCCCCGTATGCGTGAGTGCTACCCTCGTAGCGGCGCTAGATCGACCCACTTTGAGGCACACTATTGGCTTGTTCGCTTCGGCACATGCTTTGAGCGCTTTCGCAAAGGCTTCCGGTCGTCGCACAGTTTCGAGAAAAACCCCAACAGCCTGTGTTCCGTCGTCAGCAGCGAACGCCCCGAGGAAGTCGGCGGCATCGCGTACGATTTCGGTTCCAGACGAGACGACTGTGCGAAAACCGAAGCGCGGCCCGGCACAGATCAGTGCCTCAGCAGCAGAACCCGACTGACTCACTACACTCACGTGTCCCGGCAAAAACGACCGACTCAACGTGCCGAGATACAGCGACGGCCCATCAGGCTGGGCGTAGCCCATACAGTTTGTCCCAAGTAACGGAACCTCTCCCCTTGTCCGTACGAGTTCGGCGAGCCGATCTGCCACCGGAGATGCCAACCTCCCGGCCTCAGCTCCAAGACCAGGAACCACGAACGACTGAACCCCTGCTGCCAGCGCCTCCATTACCGTAGCTTCCACGGCTTGATGACCCACTACCACGAACGCAACCTCTGGCACTTCGGGAAGAGAAGCCAAACTCGAATAGCACCTGACTCCGTGCAACGACTCTCGTCGCGGATTGACCAGCCAGGTCCTAGCACAGCTCCGTAAAACCGTGGTCACCACGTCTGATCTTCGTTCGGAGGCCCCGATGATGGCTACAGACTGCGGACTCAGCAACGGACCGAGCCCTCTCAATGCACTCCCTTGTGTTGTCACCTGACTGATCATGGGCACACTTCTCCTGGTATGTCGGTGCGCGCACCGCTCCTATCCGATCGACGCAACTGCCCGCCTCCTCGCTCCCTACTTCACGCTGGCTCACTCCACCAACGATGACTCAGCCCGGTGTCGACTGACGTCATCACGGCCGGGCGAACACGCAAACCTCCGGGCTAGGAGCCATTATCACGACCATGAGCGTCCGCTATCAGCCAGCGCACCTACCGGAAGGTCACCCCTGACGACGCAGCGCGATCATCGGATCTCAGACCTCGCCCCCCCACCGAGTCCACGACGCTAAAAGTACCAGCGTGACGGTGTCGGATCTCCGAAGATCTGCTGGGGCTTCCAACCATGGAGCTTCGTCGACACCACCGAAATCTGCCAGTCCCACGTGGGGAACCACAGCGCTGCAACGTGCGAGGAGATGTAGTTCTCATAGTTGTAGAGTGGCTGAAGCCCCGGTTGGGTATGCGTGTCTTGGATGAGCGTCTGAGCAGTGCTGTTCGAATACCCACCTCCCCAGTAGTTCCCCTTTCCGAAC
Source organism: Actinomycetes bacterium (assembly GCA_021806545.1). Lineage (GTDB taxonomy): Bacteria > Actinomycetota > Acidimicrobiia > Acidimicrobiales > Acidimicrobiaceae > Ferrimicrobium. Next base: position 8,431 of record JAJZXI010000070.1, read on the forward strand.
ATCTGGCCACCGGTTGGCAAGACATCTCCTTGGCCATAGTTCCACATAAACGTTCGGTACAAAATTATGCCCCAGTTGCAGGGACCAGGTGGGCATACCCCACCGATGGAAAACATCGTGTTCTGCGTCTGTGGATCCAGTGTGATACGAATACCAGCGGCTTTCGCGGCGGTCGCGAAGGCCTCGACCTGAGCCGATAGAGTCGAATTGCCACTGCCATACATGAGCAACAGACTCAACGCCTCATTGGGTGCAATTCCTGCTCCGCACTTGTTCGGGCCGACACCCGGCGCCGAGCACGTGAAAACGCCATTGTGGACGGTCCACCCGTGGGATGCAAGAAGGGACTTGGCTGCACTGACCGAGTACGGGTAGGGGTCCGTCTTCTCCTGCGGCGTCACATACGGAGATCCAGGGGTATTAGGAACTGGACCATAGGTAAGCTGCCCGTTCCCGTGAAGTGTCGCCTTGAGATAGAGCGGCTCATTCACTAAATGCTGCAGCGCTTGACGGATATAAAGCTCACGAACGAGAGGCCCGTACCTCTTCGAAGTATAACCGAGCTCTGCCCATTGCACGTAGGCCGTCGCCCAGGGAGCGATGGTGTAGCCGTGTGCACGCAAGCTACCCGCGAGCTGATAGTCGCTGTTGGGCAAGAAACCGTAATCGAGCTGCCCATTGCGCAGCGCATCAACCTCCGCTGTCTGGCTCGAATATGTTTCAAGCACGTATCCCGCGAGCCTTGGAAGTGGGCCGGAAAACTTGTCATTGCGTCGAAATACAACCCTACCCGTGACAGGATCGTATGACTGGATTACCCAAGGGCCATCCACCACCTTCCACAACGGATTAGTGGCGTACGTAGCAAGGTGAGAGGATTGCTGGTCCAAAAACTTGAACACAGCCTTTGCCCCCGAAGTTGTCATGTCGTAGTTCCCAACCTTTCCCGACAATGACGTTCTGTCCCACGTTTGCTGCGGAAGAGGGAACATGTCCGTCAGTTCATTATCCGTGAACCAAACTGGGTTCACTGGCGCCTTGAGCGTCAGCGTAAAGCTAGATGGACTATTCACCGTAAACTTTGAAACATTATCAGGAAAATTACCAGGCACATATGAGGCAATATTGGTCTTATTGGCGACATATAGGTTCCAGAAAAACTGGACATCACGCGTCGTAACTGGCTGTCCATCCGACCATTTATAGGGCTTCAGTGTTACCGTCACTGAGGTATTAGTGCTGTTGTAGGTAGGCGGATTGGCCAAGCTACGACCGTAATCAATGACTGGGGATGATCCGTTTCCGGCCACGTATAACGGCCGATACATTCCGTACTCTGCGTTCTGGTTCCATGGCTCAAAGTTGGCTTCGTTCGGTAGTGGCAAAACCCAACTAAAGCTATCCCCGGTATGGAGAGCAAACGTCGCATAGCCGGCCGGCACCCCTTGCCCAGTCGAGCCCGAAGCGCCCGAAGCAGTCGAGCCGCATGCCGCCGCCGTGAGCGAAAGCCCCGCAAGCAGGGAGCCAATCCCCGAAATTCGAATCCACCAAGGTCTGGTAGTTCTCTTGTATCCCACCATGATTCCCCCCTTGTCGCATCAATCGCTTCTCACAAGCCCAACAGTACCTTGCCAACCATGCTGTCGTTCCACAGCCAGCCGACGAAATCGCTTCCCTCCCTTGCTTGGATCCAACCGAGCCCAGCCCGATGAGCGAGCCCCACACCGGCACCGATAATCACGCGATAGCGAATCCCACAAAGAATTCGTAAAATGATCGACGCGAACACCGTCATCTGGAAAAGCCGTTGATGTGTACGGAACGGCCTCACGCCCATCAATATGCGATGGGCCGAACGACAGGTCGCAGCCAGCACTCCGAGTCCTGCAATCCAGCCCCGTTGCAACGCAACAGCCGACGGATCGCCAGTCAACGGATCGCAGTCATCGATCAGGAACATGCTGTATCCCTCACTCGCTCAATGCCTCCGCAAACCTTCGGAAGTTTGTAATGAAGCGCTGCACATCCTCGGAGGTATGCTGCACTGACAGCGTCCACTGCTCTGCCTTCCCCCATGGCGGGAGGAATACGCCGTTGTTGAGCTGGTACAGCCAGTGAGCATGGCTAAATCGGTTGTCAACGGTGAGAAAATCTCGATAGCCCTGGATCTCGGTCGGAGAGAAAATGACGGCACCCTTCGCCCCAATCGCCCTCACGTACGCCGGGAGTTCATACTTGCCGATGATCTCTTCACATCCGGCAACCATCTCCTCTCGAAGAGCATCCAAGCGAGAGTATGCTCCATCGTCAAGGATCTGAGTAAGTACTGCGCGTGCAGCAGCCATAGTCAGGGGATTGCCATTGAAGGTGCCCACCTGATCGTATCCCCCATTCGCTATAAAGCTCATGACCTCATCAGATCCACCAATTGCCCCACAGGGCACTCCCCCACCGAGCGACTTTGCCAGACAAACGATATCCGGAACTACGCCATAGAGCCTGGTGACCCCTCCGGGGCCAGTCGTGAAACCGGTCTTGACCTCGTCAAACGCCAAGAGAACGCCGTGTTCACGCGTGAGTTGACGGACACGTTCGAGATAGCCCGGTGCCGGTGGGATAATTCCAATATTCATCATAACCGGCTCGATAATCATGCCAGCGATCTCGCCAGGGTGGTCGCGGAGGACTCGCTCGAGCACGTCGATCTCGTTGAACGGAACCACCAGTGTCTGATCGACAATTGCACGCGGGATCCCGCTGGACGCTGGGACGCTCCTGGGAGCGTGAGGGGGTCCGATCTCGGGCATCTCCTGGTAGACAGACACTTGAACGGAATCATGGTGCCCGTGGTAGGATCCCTCGATCTTGATAATCTTGTCACGCGAACTGATAGCGCGCATCAGGTGAACCGCGTCCATTGTCGCCTCAGTTCCTGAATTGCCGTAACGCCACAGCGGCAATCCAAAGCGCAGAGCAAGATCTTCAGCGACAACCACAGCATCCTCAGTAGGCTGAGCGAAATGGGTTCCTGCCCTTGCTCGGTTCGCTATCGCCTCAACTACTAGCGGATGCCCGTGACCGACCAGCATCGCGCCATACCCATTGTGGAGATCAACATATTCGTTCCCGTCTACGTCATAGACCTTGGAACCTGAGCCGTGGCTGACCCAAATCGGCTGAGGGCGATGGATTTGCCAGCTTGATGTCGTTCCACCGGCAAGACTCCTCACTGCCCGCGCCTGCAATCGCGAAGACTTCGGCTGCCTGGCAACGAGCACCTTCTCCTGCTCGTCGATCAGATCCCTCAAACGCTCCTCTACCGCCATTTCGAATGTCTCCTTGTCACGGCGCAACCGACCCCGAACCCTATCGCCCCAAATAGATTGATTGATTGTTCAAACTATTATCGCATTATACTATCTGAGTGCAAGACATGTGGGCATCTGAGGGATATTTTCTTCCGTACCTGAGGAGGTGGAGTTGAGCAGAGACATCCACGTTCGCCACTGGCCTGCCCAACGAGACGATCCTTACTGGACAAGGGCACCCCAGAGGACCGGCTACTGGCTCGAGGAGGTCGCAAGAACTAGCTCCTCCGAACCGACCGCCCATCAACTCCTTGGGGATCACAAGGCGGATGTGGTAATCATCGGTGGTGGCTTTGCTGGTCTCTGGGTGGCCTACTTCCTTGCCGAGGCGGCACCAAATCTTCACGTAGCCATCATCGAGGCGGACACCTGCGGTTCCGGCGCGTCCGGCCGGAATGCAGGATTCATGACCGGCTGGTGGGACGAACTCGATGTTCTTACCAATCTCTATGGAGAAGAGAGGGCAATACAGGCATGCATCGCGATCGACGAGAGTATCGCCGCGATCGGTGATTGGTGCATGAGACACGACGTAGACGCCTGGTATCGGCAGGGCGAGTATCTTGCGGTTGCCACCCCTGGCCAGCATCACCTCCTCGACCTTCCGAACGTAGCAACTGCCGCAAGACTGGGACGCGATGCCTCTCTGGGCGTAATCAACCAGGACGATCTCAGCCATCGGATCCGATCGCCGTTGTTCGGCGATGCGATCCGTATGCCCCTTGCCGCAACCATACACCCAGCCCGACTGGCAAAGGGGCTTCGTCGCGTAGTTCTTGAGCAAGGAGTGACGATATACGAGCATTCCCCGGTCATCACGCTCAGAATAGACTCCCGAATCGAAGTCGTCACAACGGCAGGAAGGCTAGGTGCACCTAAAGGAGTAGTCACGATGGGTGCTTGGGCTGGGAGTCTTTGGCCACTGCGTCGCCTGGGCATAACCATGGCCAGTTATATCGTCGCGACAGAACCAGTTCCGGGTTTCTTGGCCGAAATTGGCTGGACCTCCAGCGAGTGCATCTGCGATCTACGCAAAGCACTACATTACTTCAGAACCACACCCGATGGGCGAATTATTTTCGGCGGAGGTGCTACCCGGGCCGTGTACAGAAACGCACGTATGATAGAACGATCTGGTGCACCAAAAGCTCCTGTAGCAGAACTTCGAGCCAGTATGGCTCGATTCTTCCCCGAACTTACCGACGTTCCGTTTGCGGCAGCCTGGGGCGGGCCCGTCGATTTCTCTCCGATACACCTCCCGATAGTCGACACGATCGATGATGACCGTCTGTTTTTTGTCTACGGTTTCAGCGGAAACGGAGTCGCGCCGAGTCACGCAGTTGCCAAGGAGTTAACTAAGAGTATTCTGAATGCATCCCCGCTCAGTGATACTTGGATGCCACAAATCAGCACGCTACGGCATCGGTTTCCCATGGACCCGATTCGCAGTCTTGGCGCTCGCATAATACAGGAGGCAATCATCCGCAATGAGAAGCGCCAAGACCATGGGCAGAACTCCATATGGCTAAGCAAATTCTTATCCCTACCCAACCAGCTTGGATTCCCCTTCTAGGCGATACGATAGCGGTATCGCTCATCTGTCGACGGAACCACCCAACAAAACATTGATGTTTCCGGTGAGAGTGTCCTTATCTGACATCCTAAGCCGCAGGCCATCTGTCCCCGTGTGTGAGGACTAATCCAAATG
>JAJZXI010000071.1:0-6214 GCA_021806545.1 Actinomycetes bacterium
ACCTCCAGTCTCAGCGATGATCGCCTGGGCAGTGGTGTCTGATACCCCAGGGATAGAACACAAGATGGCATTCGTGGACTTTCGCAGTATTGAGCCAGTCTTGCGGTGCACTTACGGGCTTGGAAGCTCCTGATCTACGATGCAGTGGCTAGAACGTCAAGCAAGCCATCCATAATTTTCTGGTTGAGTGGGTCAGAGGCTGACATTGGTGTAATTCGCTGCAACCACAGGGACCGTCGCAGCATAGCGAGTGCATCGAGAAAGCTCGGCGTAGCCTTCTTCGGATACCAGGGCCGGGGGATCCAGGTTGTGTTCGTGCCAAATGTCGGGATGTACCAGGTCCAGATCGCTGCATAGAGCCACAGCGATAACGACGCGGCTCGTTCTGGTCCCTCACCTTTCCAGCACTGGGGGTCCTCTGCCCCAAGACACTGCTTCACTTCGCGGTTCATGCACTCGATCGACCAGCGCCCAGCGTAGTTCGAAGCCACCTCGCCGGGGTTGGCGTCGAGGTCGGTGGTGAAGAAGAAGTCGTCGTGCATGACCCCCTCGGAGTCGCGCACGATCACGAGGAGCACGAGATTAACCTTGTCCACCGTGTACCACAGCACTGGACGGCACCAAACCAGCAGTTCCTTAGTCCTTCCACGCCACTCCAAGCAGGCTCTGGCGAATCTAGCGTCGCTCATGTCTGTTGCCATCGCAGCTGGCGTGGCGAGTCGCTCGCCCTTGGTCGCAGGCCGTCCCCGCTTGCCGGTCCTCGGTGGCGCAGCCTCATAGAGCGCAGCGTCCCTGCGCATCCGGGAGGTGAAGGTCGTTCGTGCAAGTCCTCGCCCCGCCAGTGAGGCGTACGCTCCGTCCGCACACAGAGTGAAGCAGCGACCAGGAAGCCAACCGGTAATCTCGATGATGATCTCAGTCGCGAGGTCCAGTGTGGTCGGACCACCTTTTCGGTGTAGACGCACTCCGACTGGCACGCCGATCGGCATCCCGCCCCAGGGTGGCGAGACTCGCAGAGTGACCACGACCAGGTTGAGTCCGGTAGCGTAGACGACTCTGTTGTGCGTCGAGCGCACAGCGTCACGAAAGGTGCCCGCCCCGTTGATCTTGCGTCCGGACTTCTTGTATAACGTGTCGTCGAGGTCGAGCGTCAAGGTCCCCTCGGGAGCCAGAGTGGCCACGATGTGTAAGACGAGCACTTTCCACAACTGCGTCAGCGACCACCTCCCGACTCGGAAGAAGCGGTGGTACGCATCGTGGGCCCGGCGTCCCTCTGGGTCAGCGGCACAAATCATAGCTGTTACTGTCCGCCTCCCTGGAGTCAGTACCCAGCCGGTGAGGATGGTCGTGAAGATCGCGAAGCTCGGGGCGGCGAAGCAGCCTCTTGTCAGTCCCACCATTGACTCCCAGGCCGTGCTAAATGACGGACTCTTTGTGCTATGTGTCATAGAATACATCCTAGTCCGTCGGTAGAGAGGCCGACGGACTCGGATGAAAGGGAGGACGATGACGATACGTAAAGGCCTACGAGTCGATCGAGCGGCACGGGCGAAGCAGTCCCAGATTGCCAAGGAACTCTGTGAGATTGGCTTGGCGCTGCCCGGCTCGGTCGAGGTGCGAAGGACGCGATGCGGCAAACCAAACTGCCGCTGCAAGGCCGAGCCTGCCCAACTGCACGGTCCCTACATCGTCTGGACCCGCAAGGTCGACGGCAAGACTGTGACCCGAGTGCTCACCCCTGAACAATTGGACGACTACCGGCCACTTTTCGACAACGCAAGGCGACTGAGAGAACTCGTTGTTGCATTACAGAATCTGACGCTACAGGTGCTCGAGACAGACGACCGCTGGAGAACCCACTGATGCCGTTTCAACTCGCACTCTTCGATAATCCCTGTCCCGAAAAAGTGCGAAACTCCACAGTCCCTATCCCACCAAGTATCCCAACCATAGCAACTGGCCCCAACCCTCAAGGCCAGCCAAAGATCTCATCAATGTCATCGGAGCTGGTCCCTAAGTTAACGGGATTGGACTAGCCTTGCCGAGTGGCCGGGGGGAGTCTCACCCCCCGGCCACTCGGCGACTAGCCTTCCCCTACACAGAGGTGTTCGTGTCGAGAGAGCCTCACCGGCCCAAGGGAACCAGCTGAAGGAGCGATTGGCCATTGGATCGGGAACACCTGCCACCCATCACACGGCGAGATGCCAATGGTGTTTGCGACTGTTGGAACGCCGAAATCGGTGGGAAAGGACCGACAACTCCGTCCGGTCTGAGCGGACCCAGCGATCTTTGTCGTTTCGGGAGGGGATATCATCGAGAAGTGGTGATCGGTGTCCCAGCAGTATGGCGTCTCAGTGCAAACCACCCTTTTGGCCTTGAACATCCACGCGGCCCCGATCGAGCGTACCTGCCGACATTGCCTTCCTCAACTGCGCATTCGCTAAACATTAGGCATAGAGACGCACACCCTCTGCGGACCGACGTTGGATCGGTCGTAGCAACCGGGCCGAAATAGATATTTGCTATCTACACTGAGAGCTCGAAGATATTCAGCCATGTTACGTGCCGCACCGTACCAACGCGAGTCCCTACTTGTGGTCGATTATCATATCGCTATGCATAAGCGCTCTCGGAAAAGCTAGCGCTGCCAACACTGAAAGAAGGCTAGCGGCACCCATCGCAACAAACGCTGCATGAATGTCGGTCTTCCCAACGGCAAGGCTCACCGCCAACACCATCACAGCTCCAATGGCGTTCGCCAGTCCCAACGCAATACCGGAACCAAGTGACGGATTTTCAGGAAAAATCTCCTGCCCAATGAGGATTGTCGTCGAAAGGGTCATGAACAACACACATCCAAGGAGGCCAGCGATAATCCACACGCTCAGGCCATGCGCGTAACCCATAGGGACAACCAGCGCTGCCACTGCTAAACTGGAGCCGACCAGCACCACACGCTTACCGAAACGATCAGTGAGATGTCCGCCCCCAAGATTACCGACAATCCCAATGACTAAAATCGTCGTAATCACCGAGGCGCCGCTTACCAAGCCGTCACCTCGTATGTGCCACAATACCGGCACAAAGGTAACCAGGCCAAAAACGGCAAACGCCCTCAGACCAGAGTAGAGAATCAACGTCGCAAGCGGCCGCAAACGAGAGAACCATGGTGCCTGCACCGCCACAGATCTCGTCGAGGTTACCGGGGTAAGTGAAGGAGCGATCCGGAACAGTAAGCCAATGGTAAGCAGCCCAGGCACTCCGACAATCCAAAGGTAGCCGAGGCCAAGATGCACGACCACCAAACTTGCGAGCGTCGGCCACAGACCTCGACCTAGTTCGCCGCCGACCAGGAAGAATGCGGTTCTCAGCCCACGCCGACCGCTGGTGATACTCCGGACTGCCGCCAACGCCTGTGGATGAAAGAGCGAGGTTCCAATACCAATGGCGAGTAGCAGTGCAATCAGCATGGCCATGCTGTGGGTCTCACCCAAGAAGGCACCGCCAACTGTAGTCATCCCGAAGCCGACAATGAGAATCGACCGTCCACCGACTCGGTCCGAGATCCATCCGATGAGCGGCTGCAGCGCCTGTCCAATGGCTAAAGCCGCAATCAAGGATCCCGCCAAGCTCAGTGGTTCACGGGCATTGAGCAGCACCGCCGGCAGAACTCCTGGAAGGTAGTTCGTCGCGCCATCGTTGATCATGTGCGTCCACGTCATGCCTACCAGACGCGCGTCATCGCTTAATAGTTGTCGATGAACCTGCACGTCGGGATCGTCAAACGTGCTCACGAGCGGCGTGTCACATCGACACCGCGTTAACAAGCAATATCACCCCAATTAACCTAGCCGGAGTCGACACCCACTTTGGACACGAACATCGCCCAGAAAGCACCAGTCTGCTGCACGATCGGCCTCTGATCTTGCCCAGACTCTCGCGTAGGGTATCGCGTGAACGAAGTAACCGTCGAAGCAGTGGTCAGACCCTCGGCGACCACAGTAAGAGACTCTCGTCATGAGATATCTTGCCGCCCGGCCCACTATTGACATGCCAATGGCCGGTGGCGAACTATCACAAGGTTCCCAATCGGCGCACTCCTCCGTTGCAGCCACACGTCACCCAGCCCAGCACTACCATTGGTAGCGGCCGGATGCATCATAAGCGGCCAATCGCGGGCATGATATCCCCAAGAATGCGCGTATACCAAGTCGGCGTATGAGCAATCACGCCGATCGAGGACACCACCCCAAACTACGGCATCGTTCTCCGTCACCAGAGGGCAACTACCGCAGCCTCCACTCCTCTGGGAAAAGAATCCCATATGGGTTCTGTGTCACCCCGTGCAGAGAGGTCGAAATGGCCGACACTTGCGATGCTGGCAGCGGCTGATACAGAACAGGAAGGTTTTTCACCAAAAAATCCTGGTACACCGCCAACGCCTTCGTCGCATTTGAACTCGTGTGCGTCGTGTCGATCAGCGTCGTCGCACTTGGCTTGGAATATCCCTCTGGATTTGCACCAGCTCCCGGCAAGTAGAACTCACCGCCAGTGGGAAGAAAATCGGGTCCATAGGTCCAGCCCCCACCCCAATTCACCATCTGCCACTTGCAGGCTGGTTGGCGCGGCGAGCAAGTAGTCGCGCTTGAGATGATGGCGTTGAACGGTGTCGATGTCAAGTTGACATCGACACCAATGCTCTTGGCCGCTGATGCAAAGGCCTCCATCTCCTGCGAAAGTGACGTAATTCCCGAGGCATATTGCAGCTGCAGACCATTGAGGCTTGTACCAGCAGCAACACCGGCCCCGCGCTCTGTCGCCAGAATGCCCGGAGCCTCACAGGTCCTGACCCTACCCACGAGCTTCCATCCGTGGCTGGTCAACAGCCTCTTGGCAACACTGGTAGAACAAGGATACAGACTCTTCTTACTGTAGACGTCCATGAATGGATTCGCTGGAGCAATCGGCACAGGACTATGGCTAGGCACACCGTAACCGGATAGAAAAGTGCGAATCCAGGCTGGCTGGTCGATCAAACGCTCCAGGGCCTGGCGGAAGTAGAGTTGGCGATAAGCCGCTCCGCATGTCGCGTTGTTGCAATTCATGGGAATGTAGTTGAATCCGAACACTATCCAAGGCACAATACCGTAACCAGTGCTCTCAATCCTCGTCTTCTGCTGAATATCTGACGATGGAAAATAGCCGCAGGTAAGCTGACCATTGCCAGCAGCTAAGACATTGAATTCACCAGAGTCCTATGTGAACGGCAGTTCAACAAACTCCTTGATCGTAGACTTTATGGGTCCAGAGCACGAAGTATTCGGGATAAACACCGCCTTACCGTCAGTCGTAAAGCTTTTCAACTTCCACGGCCCGTCAACGACCGACCAAATTGCGCTGGCAGCATACGTGGCTAGATCTGTGGCTTGCGCATTGAGAACTTTGCAGACTGCCTCTGCTCCAACAGTCGTGGTGTCTGGAAGATTTGCAGTAGCCGCCGTTGGAACAGAGCTCGTAAGCGACGTGCGATCCCAAGCCATCGGTATGGGGACAACTTGGCTCAATTCATTGTAAGTGAACCAGGTCGGGCTGTAGGCAGCATTGAGCTTGAAACGAACGGAATGTGCATTTACTGCAGTGGCAGAGACCACGTTATCTGGGAAATGACCAGGAACACATGCACCCCAATTTGTCTTATTAGCCTTTAACAAATTCATCCAGAACAAGACACTGCGGGCGGTGATCGGCTGACCATCTGAGAACTTCCATTCTTTTAGCGTGACGGTTACCGTCTTGTTGCTGTTTGAATAGATAGGTTTGTTGCCAATCGACAATCTATAATTAATCTAAGCCTTATCACCCACCCCGAAAACATACATTGGCCGCCATATGAGAGATGGAACTTGATCGTTATTCGCTACCGAAAACTCTGTGTCAAATGTTAGCCAAAAGATGTAGTTTGGCGTAGCTCCAGGCTGTTCCGCAAACGTAACTACGCCAGCACTAGGGCTTTGACTAACCCCGTTACCCGGTGAGCTTCCTGTGCTACTTGACCCATAAGCTGCCAAGGCCAGGACCCCTCCACCTAGTCGCACTATTCCCGATCCCCGCACTAGTGTGACTCCTGTGATCACCCTGAAATCGGATTCTAAGACTTCTGCCCAACGGCAGGTGCAGCCGGTGACACCACCCCGCCCTGAAGGGTGGAGCTTCG
>JAJZXI010000071.1:6224-13441 GCA_021806545.1 Actinomycetes bacterium
GCGTGTGCGTCAACGGGTCTGATGGCTAGGGTTCACTATCGACAAGGAGTCGATCGTCTGTCCGTACGACAAGCCTTTGGAGCATAGAGGTCTCGACGAGGGAGTTCGGTCGAGACCTAGTCGAGTGACACCACCCCGCCCTGAAGGGCGGAGCTTCGATGGCGTTGTTCACGCCACTCTGCTTTCGACGCGACCAGCGGAGTCGGAAATACTCGACCCCACTGGGGCTACTCGCTTCACGGAACCGCCTTCGGCCTTCCGGCTCTGACTTGGCTTGCGCCTGCCCGTGCTGTTGTCCGCCGGTCCGGCGGTCTGTGCTGCATAGATCTGCTCTGCTGCGGCCCTGATGTTCACTGCTGCGTTCCTGTCGGCATGGTCTTGATGACCGCACGCGACACAAGCGAACTCCCGTCCACACCCAGGGCGATTCGCCGGGTCGAGAGCCTTGCACTTCGCACACCGACGACTGGTGTTCGGCGCCGGAACTGAGACTATCTGGGTTCCGAACTTCGGACCCTTGTACCCAAATTGACGCCGACGCTCGAAGGGGGCGTTGTCGAGGATGCCTCGATTAAGTCCCGCCTTCGCTGCAACACTGGTGCCAGGTGCTTCTACCGTCCCCTTGGCGGAGGCGGTCATGTTCTTCACCCGCAAGTCTTCAATTCCGACGATGCCGTGGTTTTTGGCCACGTCGGTGGTCAGCTTGTGGGTGAAGTCGTTTCGACGGCGGGCCTGTTTGGCTCGCAACCGAGCGATCTCGGAGTTAGTGTGCCGGAGGCGATTGGAGTACCGGCCATTGTTGTGGCGCTTGGCCCAGGTGAGCTGCCGAGCCTTCCTGCGTTCGAGGCCGACCAGTCTCCTCTTCTCGCCGGGGGTGAGAGTGGCGGTCATCTCCTCATCGGAGAGAAAGGCGGAACACGCCACTCCAAAATCGACGCCGGTTGCCGGTTTGCCATTGGGAGGTGCTGTGATCTGTTTGGCCGCAATTCCGAACGACACCATCCACCCAGAACCGGGGGTGAAGGTGAAAGTGGCGTTCCGTACAACGCCGTTGAATGGGCGGTGGCGCCGGAACCGCTGCCAGCCGAGCTTGGGGATCCACACCTCAGACCATTTTCGGTCGATATGGCGGACATCGACGGCCTGCCCTGGGAGCGAGAACCGGAGTTTCGACGAACGCTTCTCGAAGGTGGGCGGCCCGGCGGGGTGGTCAGGGTTCCACCAGTTGTCGTATGCCAGATCGAGATCCTTTATTGCAGCCTGTGCTGCCTGAGCCGGGAGGTCAGCCATCCAGTCAAAGTCGGCCCTTGCCTCGGTCAGGGACTGGCTCTACCCTTTGGCCCGGAGCCTGATGCCGCGCCCATCCCAAAGCAACTGGCGCTGCGCCAGAGCAAGATTCTTGATTGCCCTGCGGGTGTGACCCCAGCTTGTCATACGACCTGAGTTCTCCGGCGATAGGACAAGGAGGTACTTGCGGGCGGTGTTTGCCTTCGCATCGTCCCCCTTCTTGATCTTGCGCTTCGCCATGCTTCTAGTGTACTTGGCTTTATGGCGCAGGATCAAGACATTCGCACTGGCAGGCACTGCGTCTTTCTCATGCACGTCCACTTGGTATTTACCACAAAGTTCCGCCATAAAGTTTTCACCGCCCGGCACCTGAAGCGCATGGAAGAAGTAATGGCCAACGTGTGCTCGGACTTCGAGTGTGAGTTGGTGGAGTTCAACGGTGAAGCCGAATACGTCCACCTACTAGTCAACTTCCCGCCAACAGTGTCGGTGTCCAAGTTGGTCAACAGCCTGAAGGGTGTGTCGTCCCGGCGGCTCCGTCAGGAGTTCCCTGAGCTAAAGAAGCACTACTGGAGGGCACAGCGCCTGTGGAACGGCTCCTACTTCGCTGGCTCGGTCGGAGGTGCATCACTCGATGTCCTGCGCCGGTACATCGAAAGCCAGGACCGACCACATGTTTAGGAGTGTCGAGACGAACGGCGATTCACCTCTTCCCTGAAGTGCGGAGCACTCTCGCCTGCCACTGGTAGCAAGAAAACATGCGCCCACCCGCTAACAGTATGGGAATCTACACCGCCGAGATCCAAGGTTCTATGAACGCTCCGTCCTTGACCCACGGCCGTGAACGCCACAGCATCGCAGTAGCAAGAATGGGTCGGCGACAAGGTGACCAGAGTGACTGCGCGTTCCCGATGTCGACCGACATACGCTTGCGCGCTAGCGGCTATGAGGGCTCAACGTTATCGGGGACGGGACCGACTTTCTCCCATGACGACGCCCCAACACTCGCCTCACCCGGTGCAAGGCTCAAACACGCACCCCCCTACCAGTTCACGTGCGTTCGCCATCCCTCAACGAGAGTGCACGATTGGCTCGAACCCATGTGCTCACCACAATGGCGCCCACCCGAGAACCGAATGTCAGAACCTCCAACTAGCTTAACAAATCCCGCGTCTGTTGATCGAGCGCCCGAAACGACGAATGTCACTCGAAACCAGGGCACGAGTCACAAGATAACCAGTACCTTGCTACACCAGCCCCCTAATCGCGCCATGAAGAGCACTCGAGACACCCGTTACCCGCCATACTGCGTCAAGGCTGCTCGACCGGCCTCAAGCGCACCCGCAAATCCAGACTATGCCTTCGGTGTCTGCTCACGGAGTATGTCCATCGCGACGCATCTGTCGGCAATCACTTAGCGTGACTTCTTTGGCATCTTCTCATCTCAGACAACGCCCTTGGATGGCGCCGGTCTTCGAGCCTCCGGCAACTGAGAAAGTAGCGTGCCAGCCAATCATCCGTGACACATCCAACCAGGTTCAGCGCACCAGCCAAGAAGATGATCCCTGGGGGGATCGACACCGTCATGGCTGTGACCACATGGTCAGTGGCCGCTCCTCAGCGCCACCAGAGTCAGTGAGTCAAACTTGCGCTAGCACACTGGAGATTGGCTCAAGGGTGTCCACTTCGCTGGCTGGCAAACTCAGAGAGCGACCGACGCTGACGACCCGATTCGTCGAAGTTATCACGCTGCAACCACTGCGAAAGAGCCAGTCTCAGCGGCGGCCATTCTGAGTCAATGATCGAATACCATGCAGTATCACGGTTCCGGTTCTTTACGACGTTGGCCTGCCGAAATGTCCCTTCGTACGTGAAACCCAGCCGCTCAGCTGCGCGTCGAGATGCTTGGTTCAACGCATCGCATTTCCATTCGTATCGACGATAACCAAGCTCATCGAAGACCGTTCGCATCATCACAAACATGGCTTCCGTCGCCGCCCGCCTCCTCTGCAACGCCGGACTAAACGCGAGGTGACCGACCTCGATCGATCCAGCGTTAGGGTCGATGCGTTGAAAGGCAGCAACTCCGACCGCTTGACTGGATTCGTCGATGATAGCAAAGAACATAGGATCACCTTGGTTCGCCACTCGAGTTAGCCAGCTAGCGTAGGTCGCGAACTCTGCGAATGGCCCGTACGGGAGGTAGGTCCACATCCGGGAACCGCAGTCCGTCGAGTTACTCGCAAACAACTCGGCGCCGTGCCGGGCGGGGTCAAGAGGCTCTAGCCTGCACCAGCACCCCTGCAGTGGCCGAGCAGTCGGCCGCGGACGCGAAAGCCAGTCGCCCACGAAAGCACCTACCGGCTGTCCAAGGTGATTGAACTCCGCCATCTACCCGAGTATAGCGAGCACTTCAAAGGGTATGTTTGCCTTCGTTACTCCATCGACCGCCGACGTGTTGAGCAAGCAAGTCCGACAATTCACCCGGCTCAATCACAGCCTTGGAATTGCGCAGCTCCTCAACAGCGAACCAATGATACCCGAGCAGTGTGGCCTCCTCCTCTTCGGTCAGCGCCTGGGGGCGCACCTGTTGGTCGCCGACGAGGGCGACGAAGAACGGTTCGACCGCTACGAGTCGGCGTCCAGACCAGAGACAGTCACGCTTGACCCATGCCACGGGGCCGAACAACGTTGTATCGAGTAGCCCTGTCTCCTCTGCCAGTTCACGAGACGCTGCTTGAATATAGGACTCGCCCTCCTCCACCCCGCCCCCCGGTGGCTCCCAAAACGTTCGCTCATCTATTGGATCGCGCCAATTGAGCAGCAAGACACGTTCGCTTGAATCGATGCAGAGAATTCGCACTGCTGGCCGAACCACCTCCGGCACGCCTTCTAGGTCATCGGCTATCATGATCGGTTCACCTCCGAGCAGACTTCACCGAATTACCCTATGCGATCCGTCGAGACCCTGCGGTGGTGGGGCAATCCCACGCCATGCCCACGAGGTCAACCAAATCCTGGTACTGTCGGCACGCGGGTATCGGCAGCTCGAAGTGTCTTCATCTGAATCGTGATTTCACGAACGAGATCACCTCCCTTTCACTAGAGGCGGCTGAACCACTCAAGCTAACGAACCCTCAGGCCTCACCATCTTTGATGGAAACGTACTGGCACCTCGCATTGGCGAGTGCGTACGCAGCGCCTCAAGAAGCTATCGAGCGATAGCGCCATTGGCCTCCCGAACACCGCGGGCCAAGGATCAATTGCGTGAGTGCCAAGCCAATGGGGGACTCCTTGGTCAATGGGAGTGGGCAGAATTCGTCACCCGGCAGCGTGTATGCGGCCAATCACCAAGGAGCAATGAACAGAACTACAGCGGTCCCGATCGTACCAGATGTCGACTTTCCTTCTTCAAGAGATATGCGTTGCGAGGGTTCTTCGCAATGCTACCACCGGCCCAAGCAAGGCACTCTGTGTTGATCGAATGCGCACAAGGATGACCACCTGTTTGCCTGCGACAATAAGCTCAGCCGCCGCCGTACGGAGAGAACCATCAATGCTAGGTTGTTGAACATGCTAGATCGACACACGGCCTTTGCCTACTCGGGCGCGCTGCACGAACATGTGCTCTTCTCCCCGGCACTCCAGGACAATCCGCTCGGCGATCCCGCGGCGCGGACGCTGGTCGTCTATACGCCTCCCGGTTACGATGACAACCCCACGCGACATTATCCAAGCATCTACGTCATTCAGGGATACACCGGACAGGTCTCGATGTGGTGGAATCGTACCCCATTCAAGGAGCCCTACCCCAAGGTGGTCGATGATCTCTTCGCCTCCGATCATGTTCCTCCTTGTCTTGTTGTCTATGTGGATGCATGGACGCGGTACGGGGGGTCGCAATACGTCGATTCCGCCGGGACCGGCAAATACCACACTTACCTTTGTCAAGACGTTGTCCCGTTTGTCGATGCGCACTACCGGACGATCGACCACGCGTCCCAGCGTGGCATTCAGGGCAAGTCCAGTGGAGGCTTCGGTGCGATGATTACACCGATGCTCCGCCCTGATCTCTTCGGCGGACTGGCCACCCACGCTGGCGATACTCTCTACGAGCTGTGCTATGGGAATGAATTTGGTAAAGCCACACGTCTCTTACGCAACTGGAACGGCTCACCTGAAGATTGGTGGGCAGACTTCACCAGCCGAGCGGCCTTTACCAATCCTGCTGACATGACATTGCTGGGACTCTATGGTGTCGCAGCCTGTTTCTCGCCCGATGAGCGCGGACGACCGCTACTGCCCTTCAACACGACCAGCGGACGAATTCTTGAGGAGGTGTGGGCGCGATGGCTTGCCTGGGATCCCGTACGAATGGTTCCGGCTCATCAAGATGCCTTGCGGGGTCTGCGGGCCATTTGGGTCGATGCCGGCCGGAATGATGAATACTTTCTTGATTTAGGGGCTCAGGCATTTGTCGACGAACTCGCCAGCATCGGCATCCACGATGTCCACTTCGAACTCTTCGAAGGAGGCCATGGTGGCATCGACCACCGCTATCCTCGTTCGCTGGCCTTTCTTGCCAAGCGCCTCCAACCCTGAGTAGACGAGGAGGATCCATGCACACGTCTGAACGTGTTACTCCCACGCAGCAGGGTCAAAAGAGGCGAATAAGTCGGAAGACTTCAATGCGGTTTCGAGAATAAGTTCCAAGGGCAAACCGCCCGTTAGTGCAGCCTAGCACGGGTGCTGCGCTCCAACAAGACCGGTATAGCTAGCACCAGAAAGCCCGAAATCTCTACCGCCAACGATGCCCATGCATAAGGGGCAGCCGGGCGGTCTGGGAACCCAAACAGCCCGGTGTAGACGCTCACCAGTAGCCCACTCTCCGTGAAGGCAAGTAAGACAGCACCCCCAAGATGGATCATCCATCGGTTGGCCGCGATGTTTCCGAAAGCCAAGACAACGGCTAACGGTGCCTGCACCAAGAAGAGCTTGCCGACGACAGAAATATAACGATAACCCATCAACCGCAGATCGAAATGCATCACCCCCGACGCCAGAAGCAGCAGGCCTCCAACGATCGGATGATCGGCAGCAACCGTCGGCAATTACCATTCACGACAACCGACCACCACGAACTTGAGGTCGCCCCTAGTCTGGGACGATAATAGCGGCTAATCATCAACGGAACTCCTTCCCGTCACCGCGCATACTACCTCGGTTCAACATTGCCAATGGGCAACCGGGATGTTGGCGCGTCAGCGAAATCCCAGCTGTCGCCGAAGGCGAACACAATTCAAAGAGGCGTTGACCAAGACGGTCAGCTCGGTAGCAGCGACGGCAATAACGACACGCGACGATCGCGGTGTCTGCGGACATCACATGTGTGCCTCGCATCGCCCAAGAACTTCAGGCCCACGACCTGATGCGCCATAGACGACCTGTCAGTGCAAAGCGACTCAGGGGCACCTGTAAGAGATATCGCCACTGGCTGGTCATCAGGGTCGCCGAATCTCGACCGCTTGAACCACTCACCGGTCCTGGAGCGCCCCTTCGTCGGACGCATCAGCCACGAGGAGCACAGCGACCGGGGCCCTCGAATCAACCTGCAATCGCTGAACACCAACGCCAGTGAGCGCGACGTCGCCAAACTTGACCCAAAGAGCCAAGCCATGACCAAGAGATCCTCTGCTACGATCGCCTCGATGAGTGCGATCACACTGGGCGAGGTGGCTATGAAGGAAAAAAGGAGCAGGTAGCAGAGGCAACCAGCGATCTGGCAAGACTGGTCGCAGCAATCGACGCCAGCACCCCTAGTCCAGCTGACGAAATGGTCGCCATATTGGGGCAAGCCGGTTGCTAACTACAGAGGTTGCGACAATCGCTCCCATCAGATGCACCGCCAACGTCCACAACATCACTAAGGA